>NZ_BAAGVG010000005.1:0-185062 GCF_054780995.1 Bordetella tumbae | reverse complement strand
ACCGCAAACACCATAAACAGCAACGCCCGCTTATGCGGGCGTGTCAATATGGGATGGCCGGACGCTTACAGTCAAAGACACCAGGTGCATATGCCCAGAGATAGGCGCGATGAGTCTTCTTGTTGCCAGGCTGGAGTCTGCACCGGCGTTTCGTCGGCATGCATCACGCGATGTGCGACGATCGCCTCTTGCCGGTATAGCGGTAGATGGTCGGCGTACTTGGCCACCAATACGTGAGCCACCAAGCCAGTGGTGGCCATCCACTTGTCGATGATATGCTCTTAGATACGTCCTACCGTTTCAAGATGGGTTGTGCCCGGACGTTAACACCAAATTGGCAAGTCTTACATGGTGACAGACAGGGGCGGACGGGTTAACCGGTCCGTCCTTTTTGTCTGCAACTCCAGGTAATATAGCCCTCATCTGCATTAGAGCTTTGGGACCCATCACAATGAACGGATACATCACCGCAGCGTTGCCGCTGCTCATGTGCGCGGTGACCTTTGGCATCATTGGGCTATCCGTGAGCAATCTCACATTTATGTTGTTAGGTGCCGGTATGCTCATTGGAGGAGTACCTCTGCTCGCGATGGGAATGAGTCGGCCTCGAATGGCGAGCAAATAGCTATTCTGGTCACTCCGTTACGCTCACAATATTCATTAGGAGCCCGCCATGAGGCTTTTGATTGCTGTGCCGCTGCTTGCAGTATTCGCCGGCTGTGCGACGCAGACGCACAACTTGCCTACGCAGACTGACGTCAATCTGCAGAAGTACGCGGGAACGTGGTACGAGCAGGCGCGGTTACCAAATCGCTTCCAGGAGGATTGCGCAGGCGATGTCCGGGCCGATTACACCCTTCTCGCCAACGGATCGATCGAAGTCGTGAACCAGTGTCGTACCAGCGACGGAATGACGAAAGTCGCTCAGGGCGAAGGACGATTGGCGACAGCGTTTGATCCGCCAGATCCGGCGCGACTGGAGGTACGCTTCGCACCGAAATGGACATCATGGCTGCCCATGGTCTGGGGTGATTACTGGATCATGCGATTGGAAGGAAACTACCAGTATTCGCTGGTCGGCACGCCAGATCGAAAGTACCTGTGGGTGCTATCCCGGGAACGCCGTGCTGATGACGGGACCGTTCGTCGATTGCTTGACCACGCCAGAACGCTGGGGTTTGATGTGGATAAGGTAGTTCGCACCAAGAACGAATCGAGTTAGCAGGATCTCCGTGGCAACGCGGCGATTGCCAGATCGAATCGCAATGCAAGCCAAAAAGCTACCGCGTTCGTGCAAACAAGAAGATTGAAGACTTGCTCGACCAAAAGAAAGCCGCCCGTAGGCGGTCAATAGCGAGCAAGCGCGCAGCGCTGTTCTTCTAGTTCGTTTTTCAAATTCTCCTGGGCGCTCTGCTCGCGAGTCGCAATCCCAATTCCTGCATGTATTCCCGTAGCTCGTGTTCGGCGGATGTCGCCTGACTCGGAGCGGGAGTGGGGTTGATCAACTGCCGTCCGGCAGCGACAGCGCGCCGAGCGCGTAGTTCGGATTCTGATAAAGGCTTAAGTGTTTGATGGTAGAAAGACTCCATCGCCATCTCCTGATTTGTGCAGCATGAGCGTGAACTGATCGCTCAGGGCTCAATCTTACATGCGGCTCAGGAACGCAACCAACTCAAGAATTGCAAACTTAGTGCGTTAAACGGACTTCGTTCATGAAGTCACGCGCGAGCCCTGCATGACAAGTCGACGCGCAGTACGAGACGTCGAATAAGTCAAGGATTGCAAAGTGTGCAGTCATACGCGACGTTTACCTCGGATTTGAATTTACACTCGCCGCTCGTTCACATCAGTCGCAGAACGACACTCCTTCTGAATAAAACACGCTCTTGGCGAGACGGCATTTCCATGCCTCTGTCGCCGAGCGAAGATGCGTGCGCGGAAGTTTTTTCTTTATCAAATTTTTCTACAGTAGTATCAAAAAATGGCAGATTTAAACGGCCTGCAAGGCCGTATCAATTCAGTTCAGAACAACATCAACAGCCAATCGAGCTACGAATCCGATCTCAACCAACTGGAGCGCCTGAAAGCGGTCGCCGAAGAGTCCAAGGCGCTCGACGATACAGAGCAAGCGCAAATTCGTAATGCCATCGAGAACGCGATTACGAACATCACGAACAATACTTCCCAGAAATACAGCACCGATGTAGACGCGAAATCGGATTTCGATCAAGCGATCGAAGCGGTACGTCACGTTTACGACAACGCTGTATGTTTTACGCGCGGTACGTTGATCGAGACGCCTCAAGGGAGGGTGCCTATTGAGAGCCTCAAAGAGGGAGACCTCGTCAATACGCGGTCTGGGCCTGCGCCGATCAAATGGATAGGCAAGCGCTCGTTTAAAGAAATATCTCAATGGAAAGGCAGCGCCAGGCTGCAGAACTATCCCGTCCGCATCATGAAAGGCGCAATAGGTGATGGGGTTCCGTCGACACAGCTATCCGTGTCTCCGTGGCATCACCTCTATGTCGACAACATTCTTGTGCGTGCGATGGACCTGGTGAATGGCATTAACGTCTATCAAGATTCCTCAATTGATGAGGTCCACTACCTGCATATCGAGCTTGAGCAATTCGATGTCATCGAGGCACATGGTATGTACTCGGAGTCGTGGGCCGACGGTGGCAATAGAGATTTCTTCGAGAACGTGGACGTCGCCGCGCTGCGACCGGAAGAAAGAGAACGACGCCGAGCTTCGCGCCCTGGATTTCAGGTTGTCCGTCCGGGTGACAAGAATGCCCATCTGTTGAAGCTGATCCAGGACGCCGTGAAAGAGCGTGCACCCGCCGCAGTCAAGAAAGCCGCATAACTCCTCAATATGCACCGCGACCAGACGCTCACGACCTTAAAGCAGGTTGTTGGTGTCTGCGAGCGGCGATCTGGCACTGCGGTCTTTCGATGATCCGGTGGGACCCGAACAGCTGCAGCCTGAATACGATGGCAACAGCTGTTCGTCGGCACCTATGACCGCGACTTAGTCGCCGTCCGCGCCCGACGCTTGCGCGCCCATATCACTACGCCGGTCACGCTCAGCGCCGCAACAAAAATCCCCGTGAGCGATATCAATACGCGTCCCGGCGTGCCCAGCAGCCGGCCGGAGTGCAGTGGCAACTGCGCCTGCATGAAGACATCGCCCGCAGTGCCTTGGCCCGGCACCATTTGGTCGAGGATCGCACCCGTGTCTGCGTCCAGGTAGAGCACCTCATTCCCCATGCCGTTTTCATCCCCGTCATTTTCCGGCGTGAAGAACGTCACGCCATAGATGCCGAAGCGCTGTGCATAGAAGAGGGACCCGGCAGGAGCGGCCCAGCCGCGGCGATGGCCCTCGGCCTCGGCTGTCGCGATAGCTTGCTGTCGGTTCACCAGCGGATCGGCCAGTTCGCGCTCGCGATTGCCTTGGCGCGACTGGAATGGCGTGGGCGTCAGGGTCGAGAACATCGACACCAGCGGCCGCATCACTTGCGTTCCCAGATTGAGCGACACCGAGGTCAGGGCCAGCATCAGCAGCAGACCCCACACCCATACGCCTCCGGAGCGGTGGATATCGAAGTTGAGCTTGGCGCCGCCCTGACGCAGCCGGAAGCTCAGTGACTTACGCCAGCTGCGTGCACTGGGAAACGAGATACAGAGCGCCAGAAAACAGTCGATAATCCAGACCGCCGATACCACCCCCATCAGCCACACTCCGAAGTCGATTCCCCAGCCTTTGGGGATGTGCATGGTGTAGTGCAGCTTGTAGAGAAAGGGCAGCAGGTTCTCGCGCGACAGCGATATCTGGCCCCACTGCCGCTTCCCTTGGATTTGGCCGGTGGCCGGGTCCACGGCCAGTTGGTTAAAGCCGAGGCGGTACGGCGCGCCTGTGACGGGATCTATGTGCGCAGCGACGCCCAGCATCGCAGTATGGCCAGACTCGAGCGTCAGTGGCACAAAGCTGACTCGCAGGCGCGGATCAGCCGCCTCGACCCGGCGTGCCAACTCCAAAGGAGAAAGCGGGTTATCCGTCTCACCGGAGGCGGCCACGTACAGGTCGGGATTGGCCCACTCGTCGAGTTCGTGATTCCAGGCGATCACCGCGCCGGTCAGGCCGGCGATGAACAGGAAAGCAGCGATGAACAGGCCGCACCAGCGGTGCAGCACTACCAGCGCGCCGCGCATCAGAACTGGTAGCGCGCCGTCAGCGTCACGCTGCGCGGCTCGCCATAGACATTACTCGGAAAACTCACATTGCCGGACAGCGCGTTGTAGTACTTCTTGTCGAAGACGTTGTTGATGTTGAGCTGCATGTCCAGCTTCGGTGTGGCCTGCCAGCCCACCACCAAGTCGGCCAAGGTGTAGGCGCTTTGGCTGATGCGATAGGGCACACCACTCGTGGTGCCCTCGTTGTAGATGGGGCCTTGGCGGTAGACCGAGCCGCCGATGCGCCAGCCTTGCAGGGCGCCGGACAGTCTATACATCGTCGACAGCTTGAACAGGTGGCGCGGCGTGTCGGTATCGAATAGCTCGCCCACATTGTCGGCATTCGCATCCCTGCGATAGCGCGCGATGGCTACCGTGTAGCCGAGACTCACCTGCCAATTTGGGGTGATGGCGCCCTGCACCTCAAATTCCACACCCTGGCTGCGCACCTTGCCAGCGGTCGAATAGCAGGTGACGGTCGGGTAGCCAGCGCACTGGGTCTGATCGGTGCTGCGGAAGGCACGGTTTTTCTGGTCCATGCGGAACAATGCTGCCGAAGCATTCAGCGCGCCATCGAAGTATTCGCCCTTGATGCCGATTTCGTAGTTTTCACCGATCACTGGATCCAGCAGATTGTTGCTGGCATCCATGTAGTTTTGAGGCTTGAAAATGTCGGTGTAGCTGGCGTAGAGCGAGTGCTGGTCGTTCAGGTCGTAGACAATGCCGGCGTACTTTGTCAGTTGGTTATTGATGCTGTAGCGGTTATGCGCACTGGCGGATGGCGTGTTGGAGGTGAAGCTCGAATAGGTGTTGACGGTGTCGTTGTAGTCGAACCAGTCCAACCGCCCGCCCAATATCAGCTTTAGCCGATCCGTCACATTGAGACGCGTCGTGGCGTATAAGCTTTGCTGGGTGACATTGGCGTCCATCCAGTCCCGCAGCGGGATGTTGGGGTTGGCAACGGCGCTCGGGTCGAAGTCGTAGAGATCGAGATCGTCGTACAGCACTACGCCTTGGCGGCTGTTGCCGTCGAAATCGACATCACGGTAGCTGGCGCCTAGGACCAGCTCATGAGTACGGCCTAGCAGTTCAAATGGGCCGTTGGCATAGAGGTCCACGCTGCTCTGCTTTTCCTTATGGGCGTTACGCGCACCTAATTGACGGTATTTGTCGGTGGTGACGTTGTAATTGAGGTAATGGCCCAGCATGTCGACCTCGGCCTGCGCGTAATAGGCCGAGAGATGCGTACGCCAGCCGTTGTCGAATCGGTGGTCGAGCCCCACGAATGCCGAGGTGGTGTTCTTGTTCCAATGTTCCCAGTCATTGGCATACGATGTGGATCGAGGCAGATCCAGATCACTGCCGTCGCGGGCCACGGGCAAACCGGTGAAGCCATTGCCATGCAGCCGGCTCTCCTGATGCAGCGCGCTGAGCGTGAGCGTGGTGGAGGCGCTCAGATCCTTCTCCAGAATCCCGTAGAACGTCTGGCCACTGCTGTCTTCGCCGCGCTTGTAGCTTCCGTAGTCCTGAGTGGCAATCACCGCGCGGCCGCGCAGACTGCCGTCCTCCGATAGCGGACCGGAGGCGTCCAACTCGGCTCGATAGTGGTCCCAGCTGCCAGCGCTCACGTCGGCGGATACCTGTGGCACATCGGTCGGCCGCTTGCGCACCAGGTTGATGGCGGCCGATGGATTGCCTGCGCCCTGCACCAGTCCAGTGGCACCACGCACGATCTCCACGCGGTCATAGATCGCCATATCGGTGGACAACAGGTCCTGTGACAGATTAGAGCTGTCCAGGCTCACGGGCAGGCCGTCGAACATGATGTTGTCCACGTACATGCCACGCGCATAAAACGAAGCGCGCTCCGGCCCGAAACGACGGTACGTCAGGCCGGGTGCAGCTTGCACCACGTCGTTGATCGTCTGCAGGTTCTGATCCTTGATGAGTTCGCTGGTAATGACGGTGACCGACTGCGGCGTCTCGCGCATGGACAGGTTGAGCCGGGTCGCTGTGCTCATACTGCCGGTGGTGTACGAGTCCGTGCCCTCGGTCGTGGCGTTGGCGGCAGTCGCGCCGGTCACCGTGACCACGGGCAGCGTGGCGGCGTCGGACGCCTCGGATGTCCGCGTAGGGTCGACACGCAGCACAAACGCGCCATTGTCCAGTTGCTCGGCCCGAAGGCCGCTGCCGGCGAGCAATAGGGCCAGCGCGCGGGCGGGTGGATGCCGGCCATTCACGCCGGCCGTGCGTTTGCGCTCGGTCTGCTCGGCGGTGAAGGTCAACATGATGTTGGCCGTGCTGGCTAACTGACGTAACGCGGGAGCCAGCGGCCCGGCGGCAATACTGAAGTCGGCCACGGCGGTCTCGGCAGCACCGGTGGCGCTTTGAGCATGCACGAGGGCCGGTGCGCCGGCTGCGAGGGCGACAGTCAGCGCTAGCGAGGCAAGCGCAACAGCAGATAAATGTGGGCGCTCCGAATCGTGGGCGCGGTGCGGGTTCGGCATGTTCTTCCTCTTGATTGGACCTCCGAAAATTCCGGTCCCTCATAAGGTAGGTGCCGCGAAAACGCCGATCGGGCAGTCGATGCGAAAAGTTTTTTCCCTAGGCCTTAATCAGCCGGTACGACCGTCGCCCAGAAACGGGTACGCCGCTGCACGCGTACCGGCAGCACGCTGGGCAGCGTGGCCAGGATGCGGTCGGTGTCGGCCAAGGGGAAGACCCCCGAAAGACGTAGACCCGCGATTTGGGGATCTACGCGCAGGATGCCCGGCCGGTAGCGATCCAGTTCAGCCAGAAAGTCGTCAAGCCGCTGCTCGTCAGCCACCAATTGACCTCGCACCCACGCATCCGCTCGGTCGTCGATCGAGCGCGGCGCTTCGACCGCGTTGCGGCTGAACTCGGTCTGTTGACCGGCTTGTAGCAGACGGGCACTGCCGGACTCGGCCCAGGGGGAGATTTCCACTGCGCTTTCCAGAACCGCAACACTGGTCCGCCCGGTGCGCTGTCGTACAGTGAAACGGGTGCCCAGCGAACGGATGCTGCCTTCGGCGGTCGTCACCAGCAGCGGCCGCGGATCGGCCAGGCCTGGTTCGTGGCGAGTGGTAATCATGATCTCGCCCGCCACCAATAGGATGCGGCGTTGGTTTGCATCGAAGCGCAGATTCACCGCGCTATCCGTGTTGAGCGTCAGCCGGGTGCCGTCATCCAGTGTGAAGTCGCGTTGCTCGCCGGTGCTGCTGCGGTAATCGGCCACGCTGGCCTGCCAGGTGCCGGAGCGAGAAGCGAGGAGCCCGACGCCGGTGGCTAATCCACCCCACAGTAGCATTCGGGTGGCCCTTCGGCGGGCGGTGGAGGACGGCCGGTCGCTCGCGCTGTAGGACGACAGGGCCGCGTAAGCCGGAGCGCGCTCCAACGATTTCATCCGGCCCGTGACGGACTCGACGTGCTGCCAGGCGGCTTCATGGTCGACATGCGCCTGGCGCCATTGACGCCATTGGCGTTGCTGCTCATCGCCAACCTCTCCGGACATCAGCAGGGTGAGCCAGTCCGCAGCAGCATCCGCAGTAGCCCGACTGATGGTCCGGCCACTGGGCAGGGTCAATGTGTCGCTATGGGAGGCCATGAGGTCAGACCGCCAGCGCGAACATGCATTCGCGGTTGGCCCTGGTCAGATATTGCTTTACCGAACTGGTCGAGGTCCCCAACCGCTCGGCGATCTCGGCGTAGCTCAGTTCGACCAAGTGTGCCAGCAGAAAGGCTTCCCGCACCTTGGGAGGTAGGCCATCGAGCACGCGGTCGATCTGCTGCAGGCTCTCGACGGCCATCAGCCGCGCTTCCGGCGAGGGGGCTACTTCTTCCGGCAGGCAGGCGAGGGCCTCGAGGTAAGCGGTTTCGAGCAACTGCCGGCGGTGGCGGTGCGCGAGGAGCCGACGGGCGACTGTTGCCAGGAACGGACGCGGCTCCCGGATCTCGATAGCCGCAGTCTTGCGGTCCAACAGGCTCAGAAAAGTGTCCTGCGCCAGGTCGGCTGCCGCGAACGTGTCGCCTACGCGCCTGCGCAGCCAGCCTTGAAGCCACGTGCTGTGCTCGACATACAGCCCGGCCAAATCATCGGTAATAGGTTGGTCCTGGGCGGGCATGGGGTGGAGCAGGGGAGGATGAAATAAAATGAGAATTGATCTCATTATACATACTCGACTTAATCGATTCGGCAGCCCCGTCTCGCACGAGTCATGTGCGTCTACAACCGTCAGGGAAAGACACTATCCGTTCGCAACGGCGATGGGCGCTTCAAAGCTCGGCAGGCTCATCGCACGAACGGCATATTTTTCCTGGAGCGCCTTCTCCGCATCGTAGTCGCGCAACACCGTAAATCCAGGACGATCAGCGCGACGACGTTTGCGATCTTGCGGCCGCAGTTCGGACACAGGCACGTTCTGGAAAAAATCTCGATTGCCACCGTCAGCCCACGATTCGGAATACACGCCATGTGCGATCACCACGTCGAACTGATCCAATTCCACGTGGTAGTACTCCACCCATTCCGTGCGTGGCTCTTGCACGATGGTGCTGCCATTGACGAGACACTTCGCGCGTACCAGCACGCCGTCCAGCCATAGATGGTGCCAGGGCGACACCAGCAGATCGGCGTCCGGCATATTCGCGGCAAAGGCGTGCTGCCTGATCCTGATAGGCAGGGTCGCGGCACGCTCGTCATCGGTGCGCAGTAGCGCGACACGGTACTTGCGCCAGCCTATCCATTTCACGGTGCGCCATCCGGATTGGCCCAGGACTTGATCACCAGGTTGCAATGCCTCGATAGCGACGCTGCCGCGTGGTGTACGTAAGCGCGACCCTTTCAGAAAGCAGACCGGCATCACAAAATCGCCGTTGGTGAAATAGCTTTGCGGATCGTCAGCAATGACGGCTCCTACGCTCGACGGCATGCCCTGGAACGACATCGTTACCGGCAAGGCGCCGCTTACGAAATGAACTGTGCCCGTCTCGGATGTCGGATCGTAGCTGAACTGCATAAAGGCGGCGCCGGGCACATGAATAGAATCCCCCGCGCTCATGCCATTTATCGTGATAGGGCTCGTGATGCCGGAACTCACGTATGTGAAACTACCATCACCATCGCCGCCGAACTCCACATTTAACTTCACGGTACCGCCATTAGGTACAGGACCCGTAAACTGATTCACCGTAGCCGAGGAGGTCCCATCGATCACCAGCTTGCCCGGTATCTGATCGGCACCGGTGGTAGCAAACAACAAGTCTGGCGTGTCCAGGGTCGCGCCGTTGGTCACGACCACAGTCGCGCCCGTCGTCGGAAACATAAACAGCGGGACCGACACTGTCAGATCCACGCCGTCGACGGTCAGCGTATGAGGACCGGGGAGCAGGGTGGCGCTGTTAATACCCGGATCTGCATTGGTCTGATCGACCGTCGCGTCGGCAGCCTTCAGATCGAAAAAGAAACTCGCCATTTTTTATTGCGCCTTATTAGTGGCAGGGACGTAGCATCAGCGTCCACGTCGCCGGGTTGTCACTCGAGTTCTAAAGCCGTGCCCGCCGAGGAGAGTCTATAACTAATTGAAACAATCATTAGGGCTTGATTACAACAGATGCTCGTGAGGCAATTATATTTTATTTTTTTACAAATTTATTCTATATATGACATTGAGAGAGTCGCGCTAACGACCTCAAGAACGAGGCTCCGCGCGTACTCCAGTAAACGAAACACCACACCGAACCCGGGGTTATCACTGCTGTGCCAGACGGGATCGATACCAGCCTCACGCTGGACATGGCTTCATTACCGCTCGGCGCTTACCACAAGCCATCGCCCGTAAATCGATTGCGGGCTGCCCGCCTGTTCCCAATAGTGGGCTTCGTCG
The DNA here is from genome assembly GCF_054780995.1 of Bordetella tumbae. Classification (NCBI taxonomy): domain Bacteria; kingdom Pseudomonadati; phylum Pseudomonadota; class Betaproteobacteria; order Burkholderiales; family Alcaligenaceae; genus Bordetella; species Bordetella tumbae. The sequence goes on along the minus strand of NZ_BAAGVG010000005.1, from coordinate 174,926 downwards.
GCATCTGCAGCGTGAGCGGCCTTGCGGCGGCAGTAGGTCGCCGCCGGCCAGCCCAATAGGCGTTCAACGAGTCGCTTTGGCTTCGGTTCGTCGACCTCGTGCAGTTCAATTTGCCGAAATCCTGAAGTGCTGAGCACCAGGTGCAGTTGGGGAAATGAAAATGGAAAATGCGTGATGTAGTCGCCCCGCTTTTTGCCATACATCGGGCTGAACCCTGAGTGAAATCCTCGCAAGAAGAACTGTCCTCGCGATCTGACGTGCCATGAATTCGGCGTGGTGACAATCAATTTGCCGCCGGGCCGCAGCACATCGCGAAAGCCTTTCAGGGCAGATCCTGGGTTGGTGAGCAAATGAATGGCTTCGCAGCAAACTACCGCATCGTATTCGCGGGGCATCTTGGGCAAGGGCTCGTCCAGATCGTGTTCACGGACCATCCCATAGGCAGGCACCTCCACCGGGTATTCCCACAACCCCAAACCGTCGATCTGCAAATCCGGCTGAAGTCGGGAGAATTCATGTCCCAGCCACCCATGGCCGCATGGAGCATCCAGGACCGCGCGAGCCGGCTGCCTTTGCAAGATATCGAGGACCACCGGGTGGTAGGGTTTTTTGATCAGGTGTGGCTGCACTGTGGTTTCCGTCCGTACTGCATGTCGTACAAGCGTAAGCCAAGAATGCCTGAAACTCTCGTGCATAGATGGGCTTGTCTCGGCCAGAAATGAGCGAATAGGACAGGGGTAGGGGCCTCGCCGTTCGTGATCGGCGTCGATTATCACGAAGGAAATTGATTACGTGGTTTGGTATTGATATTTCGCAATAATCTTGTGCAAAAGTGGAGTAGTGTTTCTCGTTCCTCCGTTACATTGTTATAGAATGTTCTCGTGTTGCCTGCGACCCGTTGTTATTCGCGGCGCTATTCGCGAACAGCTCCGGTTGCATTCGACCCCCATCTTGGTTACCGGAGAAAGGCATGTCTGAGCCTGTCGCTGTTCCCGTTAAACCCGCTTCATCCGCGGCCCCGCCCGCCAGTCCCCCCAGCAAAGCAAAAATCCCCATTGGCTTGATCGCCGGGGTGATTGCCATGCTCGCTGTCCTGTTTATGCCGATGTCTGACGCACTGCCCGTGGCAGGGCATCGCATGTTGGCCATCCTGGTGTTTGCGGTGGTGGTATGGATCACCGAGGCCGTGTCGTACGAAGCCAGCGCCATCATGATTACAACCTTGATGGCGTTTTTATTGGGTACTGCTCCGACGGTGCAGGACCCCAGCGTCCTATACGGTACCTCTCGGGCTATCACGATGGCGTTGACGGGGTTTTCAAATTCTGCACTCGCCCTGGTGGCTGGCGCGTTATTCATCGCCGCTGCCATGACGTTTACCGGCTTGGATAAACGGATCGCACTGGTCACCTTATCTAAAGTCGGGACCAGCACGCGCCGCATCATGATGGGCGCGATTGCGGTCACGATTGTGCTCAGCCTGGTGGTGCCTTCTGCGACGGCGCGCAGTGCTTGCGTGGTGCCGATCATGATGGGGGTCATCGCTGCGTTTGGCGTGGAAAAGCGCTCGCATATTGCCGCCGGCATCATGATCATCGTGGCGCAGGCCACCAGTATCTGGAACGTCGGCATTCAAACTGCCGCCGCACAGAACCTGCTGACGGTGGGCTTTATGGACAAGATGCTGGGCCAGCGTGTGGCCTGGTCCGACTGGCTGATCGCCGGTGCGCCGTGGGCCATCATCATGTCGGCGTTTCTCGTGGTCCTCGTGCTGAAACTGTTGCCCCCCGAAACGGACGCAGTCCAGGGCGGCAAGGAAGCCGTCGAGCAATCGCTGCGTGATCTCGGACCCATGACGGGGCCGCAAAAGCGGCTGATGATCGTATCGGTCCTGTTGCTGCTCTGCTGGTCAACCGAAGGAAAACTGCACAGTTTCGATACCACGTCGACGACGTATTTTGGTTTGGTGTTGCTGATGCTGCCGCGTATCGGCGTCATGACATGGAAAGACGTGCAGTCGCGTATTCCGTGGGGTACGGTGATTGTGTTCGGGGTGGGCATCAGCCTGGGCACCGCACTATTGACCACGCAGGCCGGCCAATGGCTGGGCTCTCAGGTGGTGGCCAATACCGGCCTGGATAAAGTCGGATCCGTGGGTATCTTTGCGATCCTGGGTGTTTTCCTGATTCTGATTCACCTGGGTTTTGCCAGCGCGACGGCGTTGACGTCCGCCATGTTGCCGATTTTGATCTCGGTGCTGCAAACCTTGCCGGGCGATTTCAACCGCCTGGGCATGACGATGCTGCTGGGTTTCGTGGTGAGCTACGGCTTCATGCTGCCCATCAACGCACCGCAGAATATGGTCTGCCTGGGTACGGAAACCTTTACCGCCAAACAGTTTGCCAAGGTCGGTATCGGCGTCACGATCGTGGGTTTCGGGTTGATGTTGGTGATGGCTGCAACGTACTGGCGCTGGCTGGGCTGGATGTGAGGATGCTGCGATGAAGATACGTATCGAAGACGCCATCGCTTATGGCACCGCGCTGTTGCAGGCGCAAGGCATACCCGACGACATCGCCGCCAATGTGGCCGAGCATCTGGTGGAGTCAGACCGTGTTGGCTATACCAGCCATGGCCTGTCCATTCTGCCGAATTACCGCAAGGTACTGGAAAAGGGACTGGCCAACGGCTCGGCGCGTCCCACGGTGATGTACGACCATGGGCCCATGCTGGCTTTTGAAGGCAATCAAGGCCTGGGCCAGCACGTGGGCAAGGTGATCATGCAGCAAGCCTTGGAGCGCACGCGCGAACACGGTCAATGCATTGTGACGCTGCGCAATAGCCATCATCTGGGCCGCATGGGTTTTTACGGTGAAATGGCCGCGCACGACGGCTTTATCCTGCTGGCGTTCACCAACGTGATCAACCGTGAGCCTACCGTAGCGCCGTTCGGCGGAGCGCAGGCTTGCATGACGACGAATCCCTTGTGCTTTGCGGGCCCGCTGCCAGATGGCCGCCCGCCTTTCCTGGTGGACATGGCGACGAGCTCGATTGCCGTGAACAAGGCGCGCGTGTTGGCTGCAAATGGCCAGCAGGCACCGGAGGGATCGCTGATCGATGCGCAAGGGAATCCGACTACGGACCCTAATGCGTTGTTTACCGATCCTCCCGGGGCGTTGCTGCCCTTTGGCGGGCACAAAGGTTATGCGATGGGCCTGGTGGCCGAGCTGTTGGCCGGCGTACTGTCGGGTGGCGGCACTATACAGCCGGCTCGTCCGCGCAAAGGTGCAGCGATGAACAATATGTTCGCGTTGCTGCTCGATGCCCGTGTGGGTTTTCAAGCGGATTGGCGCATTCAGGAGGTCGGCGCTTTTATCGACTATCTGCATGCATGCAAGCCGCAGCCGGGTGTGGATGCCGTGCAGTATCCGGGTGAATACGAGGCCGCGAATCGCGCGCGGAATAAGCATCAGATCGAGTTTGCTCCCGCGATTTGGGACAGCTTGGCAAAGTTGGGCGGCGAGCTCAACGTGTCACTGCCGGCATCGGCGGACTGAGTTGCCTCTGTTCTGATCCCAGGCGGTCTTGGTGCGATCGACGTGACGCTGTTCTTGTATACGTCGATCGCGGCAACGTAGCTGCATAGCGTCAGGCTGACCAACCGTTGTGTCGACTATTCACGCAGCCAATCATTCAGGACTTCCTCGGTATGTTGCCCAGGAGCAGGCGGCGCACTGCGTACGCTGGCAGGTGTGCGGCTGAACCGCGGCGCCGGCGCCGGTTGCACGACGCCATCCACCTGAACAAAGCTGCCACGCGCCTGCATCTGCGGATGGTGTGGGGCCTCGGCCATGGACAGCACCGGCGCGTAACAGGCATCACTGTCCGCCAAGCGCTGTTCGATCTCGGCCAACGTCATGGCCGCTACCGCGTCGGCGATTACCTGACGCAACCGTGGCCACGCGGCATGATCGTTGCGGGGCGGCAATGTCTCCGGATCCAAACCCAGACGCCGAATCAGTTCTTCATAGAAACGAGGCTCGACGGCGGCGAAGGACACATAGCGTTGATCACAGGTGCGATAAACGCCATACCATGGCGCTGCGCCGTCCAACAGATTTGATCCGCGCGCGTCACGCCACACGCCCGCAGCGCGTAAACCATACGTACTAGCCATCAGCAGATTGACGCCGTCGACCATGGCGGCGTCGACGACCTGGCCCTTGCCGGAATGCAGGGACTCGATATGAGCTGCCAACATGCCTGCTAATAGCAACATGCCGCCGCCACCAAAGTCACCGATCAAGTTCAGTGGCACGACAGGATCGCCATCCGGCTGGCCGATGGCGTGTAACGCTCCCGTCAGGGCAATGTAATTCAGGTCATGTCCCGCGACGTTGGCCATCGGTCCGGTTTGGCCGAAGCCCGTGACGCGGCCATAGACCAGTGCCGGATTGCGGGCCAGGCAGTCCTGTGGTCCGATGGACAGCCGTTCCATCACACCGGGGCGGAAACCTTCAATCAGCATATCCGCTTTGTCCACCAGGCGCAGCAGTGTTGCCACGCCAGTCTCTGTCTTGAGATCCAATGCTACCGACCGGCGGCTGCGATTCAGGACTTCGAATGTGGGCGGGATGGGAATTCCCCGCGCTGGAGCATTGGCACGTTCGATTCGCACCACGTCGGCGCCCATGTCGGCAAGCATCATGGCGCAAAATGGCGCGGGACCGAAGCCCGCCATCTCGATGACACGAATGCCATCAAGCGGACCGTTGCTGCTGTTTTGCATATGGTCTCAACCTAGTCGCAGTTCACGTCTGGCCACCTGCATAGCGTCCTCGCCATCGCGCCGTCCCAGTATCCAGCCTTCATGTGGCTGCAGGGCCTGTGTTTTGACGTCGACCAGCTGTTTCCAATCCTGGATCAGGGTGCGATGCGCGATTTTCCACTGCCCGTCTCGCCGTTCCATTCGATCCAGATAGCGTGACGACGTGAACATATCCACCGCGGCATCGGGATCGCCGCTGGCGCCGCCGGTCAACTGAGACAACTGAGATTTGGCGCCCTGCGGATACTGCTGGATCGTCCGAACGTAGGATTCGACCAGTGCAATGTCCTCGGTCGCAAACTCGATGAGCAGGTTGCCGACGAAATGGCTGGAAAAGGGGATGGGTTTGTGCCGCACCATTATCCAGTCCACCAGGCCCTCGATGGGACCGATATAGGGGCCGTGGCTGTCTATCGCCCCTGGATAGAAGAGGTCCAGGATACCCTGGCGGTCCAGGCGGTCTACCGCTCGGCACCAGCGATAGATGACATCCTGGATCATGAAGCGGTCGGCAATGCGTTCGGGGCTGTACTGTTCGATCACTGTCGGATTCCTTATGGTGGAAAGGGCAACGCCGTGGGTTGCCACGGGGAGGGGGTTTACGACGATGTGAAATTGACCTGTGCGGACAAGGCTCGGATCGTTTCGCTTTCTGTCGTTATCAGGGTTCGAATTTGCGACGGTGAGCCGCCGACGGGTGTGGCGCCATAGGACTCCAGTAGTTGGCGAACTGCGTCGTCCTTCAGCATGTCGTTCAACACTGCGTTCAATTTCTGTATGACCTCGGCAGAGGTGCCCGATGGCGCTGCGACACAGAACCAAGGCGCCATGACGTAGTCCGGCAAACCCGCTTCGATCATGGTCGGCAGTTGCGGCAGCAGAGGAGAGCGGTCTCTTGATGTGACCGCCAACGCTTTCAGCTTGCCAGCCTTGATCAGCTCCAGCGACGACGAAATATTGTCGATCGTGAAATCGATCGAGCCTCCCATGAGGTCTGCGAGCATGGGGGCGCTGCCCTTATAGGGCACGTGCTGCGCTTGAACACCTGCCCGCAGTTTGAATAATTCGGCGGATACGTGAGAGCTCGACGCCAGGCCAGGACTGCCATGATTCAATTTTCCCGGATTGGCCTTCATGTAGGCGATGAGTTCCTGGACCGAACCCACCGGCAGGCCGGGCCGTATCATCATCACATTCGGGGTTTCGGCAATATTGATGACGGGGTCAAAAGAATCGATCTTGAATGCCAGATTGTCGTAAACAAAATGATTGGTCACGATCGTACCGACCGATCCCATCAGCAAGGTATAGCCGTCCGGCGCGGCACGTGCCACCGCGGCTGTGCCGATAGTCCCGGTGGCGCCTGGCAAGTTTTCGACGATCACGGGCACGTCGAATGTTTTTTGCAGGTAATCGGCTGTGCGCCGGCCCAGGATATCGGTTGACCCGCCCGGGGGAAACGGCACCACAATACGGATATTCCTGACTGGCCACATATCTGCATATGACCAGCCGGGAATCATTAATGTGCTTGCCATCGCACATGCAATGAAATGTCTGCGCTCCATACTCATTGTCTGCTCCTTTGGTGTGATCTGCTTGTTGTCGTTGTGAGGTGCTGAGCACTGATCCTGCTTATTCCCTCCAGACAGAGGCCAATGCATCGGCCAGGCGCATGCCTTGCGCCAGCCCGGCTTCGGCACTGGGTTGGCGGCCGGCAGGGTCGAGGACATTGTCTCCAATCGCCTTGCGTGAATAGTCGTCTGGCAGCACTGCTTCTACGTGTGCGCCGGCGCGTTGCAGCACCAGGACTTCGGCGCGCAAATGGCCACTGACGGGGTTGGTGTCGCTATAGCCGAGCGGGGCAAGTACCAGCACGTGCTTACAACCCAGTGCAAGGTCCGCATTGGTCATGGATCGAATGCCGCCGTCCATGAGTTGCCTATCATCAAATGGCACGGTGGGCCATACGCCGGGGACAGCGCAGCTGGCCATCACGGCATCGGTCAGCGCTAGACCGGATTGCGCGTCCAGTACGACCAGTTCCGCCGTTGTTGCATCGACGGCTGTCAGACGCAGTGCGGTGGCGGGCCAGGCTGTGCGGCTCAGTCGCGCGCTGATGACAGCGCGGCGTGTGTCCAGCGATGGCGTCTCACTGCGTATGGCAAAGGCGCCTATCCGTCGGCGAGCCTTTGTGAGGTCACCCTGGACTTTATCCACCAGGACGCGGTTTTTCTGGTCGGCATCTTCTTGTGAATAGTGTCTAAATAGCTCACCTGATGCTTCGGCTGGCTGTTGCTGGCGCGCGAGTAATTCTTCGGCGGGCACGCCTTGGGCAAGTTCGGTGCTAACGACCGATCCGGCTGATGTTCCGATCAGCAAACAATCGGATGACACTATGATGCCGGCACGCGCCAATCCCGCCATGACGCCGATTTCCCAGGCAATGCCGGTGACGCCGCCTCCGCCGAAAACGACGCACTTCTCGAAGCCCTTCTCCATAGGGCGTTCCATCAGATCACCTTATCGGCGCGTAACTGATCCAACTCGTCGCGCGATAGTCCCAACAGACCTGCATACACTTCTTCATTGCTGTCACCGAGTTCCGGCGCCGGTGTGATGCTCTTTTCGGGAGCGTTCGAGAATTTGGGCACGACGCCTGTCATGCGGATAGGCCCGATCTTGGGGTCATGGACGGTAGTGATCGTGCCTCTGGCCTGATAGTGCGGGTCGTTCACCATGTCCGCCACGCTGTAAATGAACGAGTACGCGAGTTTGCCTTCGTCCAGGATGCGGCAGATCTCGTCGGTGGGCTTGCTCAGTATCCATTCAGCCACCCCGCGATTGAGCTCGTCCACATTTTCCCAGCGCGATTCGTGCGATACGAAGCGCGGATCCGTTGCCCAGTCCTGCCGTCCCATGACGGCGCACAGACGCTCAAACCCTGCATTAGCGGAGATCGTCAGGATGATGTAGCGGCCGTCACTCGTCAGGAAATGCTCGCCCGGCGCCGAGGCAAAATGGGTATTGCCACGCCGCTGCCGAGCCGTGCCCAGGCGGTCGTAGGCGGGAATCAGCACATCGGTGAATCTGGCGATGGACTCATACATGGCCAGATCGATTTCCTGTCCGCCGCCGTCATGCGTATCCCGGTGGTAAATGGCCATTAATAGCGCAAACGCGCCGAGGATCGCGGTCTGGTAGTCCGCAATCGATGTGCCGATCTTGACGGGCGGGCGATCAGGAAAACCGGTGATGCCCATGACTCCGCCGAACGCCAGTGCGATACGGTCGTAACCTGCGCGTGCATGGTAGGGCCCGGTCTGGCCAAAGCCCGAGATGCGCAAGAGGATGAGATCCTCGTTGTGTGCCTTCATGACGTCGTACGGCAAACCCCATTTTTCCAGGGTGCCGGGGCGAAAGTTTTCGACAACGGCATCGGCATGCGCGATCAGCTTCAATAGCAGCTCGCGCCCTTGCTGCGTACGCAAATCGAGCGTGACCGATTTCTTGTTGCGGTTCTCGACGCTCCAGTAAAGGCACACATCGTCCACATAGGGGCCGATGTCTCGAACCGTGTCGCCGCGTTCGGGGACCTCGACCTTGATCACCTCGGCCCCGAAGTCGCCAAATAGCGTGCACGCAACAGGGCCCGCGACCATCGTTCCTAAATCCAGAATCCGCAGCCCGCTCAACAGGTGGCCGGTGTTGCTCTCTGTGTTCATCGTGTTCATGATTTACTCCACTGCCTGTGGCTCGTCCTGACTGTCGCAGGGATGCTGCGCTTTCACGACGAAATCATCGAGCCGGGTATCGCGCAACATGTGCCAGTAGTCGTCATTGCGAAACGGTGTCGGGGCGACTACCTTGCCATTGGCGTTGCAATACCAGTTGGACATGCCTTTATGCGTCCAGATCATCTTGCGGTGGGCATCCTGGACGCGGCGGTTAAAGGTATCGTGCACGTCCTGCCGGACTTCGATTTCGAAATGCTCGTCGCCGGCCTGATCCATGGCTTGACGCAGCAAACCCAGCACGTAGCGCACTTGAATTTCCAGCGACGCGACGACGCTGCCGCCATGGCCCAGCGCGGTATTCGGTCCAGCCAGCACAAACAGGTTGGGGAACCCCGGGGTCGTCACGCCCAGGTAGGCCTCGGCCCCTTCGTTATCCCAACGTTCGCGTATGGATTCGCCTCCTCGTCCGTAAACCTCCACCGACGAGAGAAAATTCACGGCATCGAAGCCTGTCGCGATAATCAGGACATCCAATTCGTGTTGCTTTCCATCCTCGGTCCACACGGTGTTGCCGTCGACCCGGGCGATGTGGTTGTTTTCGAGCGTGACGTTGTCGCGCGTCATCGTGCGGTACCAGCCGTTATCCATCAGCATGCGTTTGCCGAATGGCGGGTAGTCCGGCAATACGCCGTCAAGCAACTCCTGTCTGTCGCCCAACTCGGTCTTGATGTAGTTGGTGAAATACTCGCGATGTTTGTCATTGCGGCGATTGATCGCACGCTCCGGATGCGGCCAGGACGCATCGACCTGCAGTGATGCATGTATGCGGTCATTGAATACCCAGGCCAGTCGCTGCCGATACCATTCTTGATAGAACGGGACTTCGCGCAACAGGAACCGCACACTATGCGGTACGTCTTTCTTGAATCGCTCGAAGGGCGCTGCCCATTGTTTGGAGCGTTGGAATACCGTCATGTGCTTTACCTGGCCGGCAGTGGCCGGCACGATCTGCATTGCGCTCGCGCCGTTGCCGATGATGCCCACGCGCTTGCCCGTGACATCCATGTCCGCCGGCCAGCGGGCGGTATGAAAACAAGGCCCAGTGAATGTGTCCAGCCCTTTGATGGACGGGTACTTCGGCACGTTCAGAATGCCGACGGCACTGATCACCACATCGGCGACCAATGTCTCTGTCTGGCCGTTCGGGCCTGTCACCGTCACCGACCAGGTGCAGCTCGACTCGTCATAGGCCAGGCGTTCGCATTGGGTGCTCACGCGAATGTGTTGACGCAGTTTGAAGTCGTCCACCACCTTCAGAAAATACCCTTGGATTTCGTCGCGCAGCGCGAAATATTTCGTCCAGTCCCGCTTGGCAAAGGAGAATGAATAAATATGATTCGGCGTATCGACGCCAGCGCCGGGATAGTGATTTTCGTACCACGTGCCGCCGATATCCGGGTTCTTTTCGATGACCGTATAGTCGATCCCTGCGCCTTGCAGCCGGATGGCGGCGCAGATGCCGGCGACGCCCGCGCCGATCACCACGACCTTGAAGCCCTCTCTCGGGTGGAATCGCTCGCGCTGATCCAGCTGAAACTCCGGGTCCAATCCCAACCAGGAAGCAATCATCGGCCCGTACGAGTCGGGGACGTCCTCGCCGATGCTGGTCGAGAGCATCCGGACCAGATCTTGTGGCGTCGGATCGGGCAGGGCAGGGGTCTGTCCCGCTTTCCAGTCCAGGATTGCCTGGTACGCCGTGTTTCTGATCTCGTCTTGAATGGTGTCGGGCAACCCACCGGAGTCGTTGTCATCGAGCCCGGCGATACGGCTGCACTGATAGGGTTCGGCCAGCCATTTCCGGTCTCCGGTCAAATGCACCAGGACCATCAGCAAGGTAGGTAAATTGGCCGATTGAAGCGCCTGGCGAAGATCTGATGACCAGTCCTGATTCTGGTTGGATTGCGTGATAGACATGCGATTTTCCTGCAAAGAGAAACAGCTCTCCCCGCCGTGCCGCAGTGGCGGCACGGTAATAGGCTCAAGCGAAAGGAATGCCGCTCCGACGGACCGGCTTGAAAAACGTTAGTTGGCTGCCATGCCGGAATTACGTACGACCTCACCCCATTTGTCGTAATCCACGTCGATCGTTTTCTGCAGGCCCTCGGGCGTGCTGCCGTCGGGCTGAAAACCCAGCGACATCAGTTTGTCTTTGAACTCGGGCTGCTCGACGATTTGATTGATTTGTTTATTCAGTTTGGCGATCACGTCTGATGGCGTGCCCTTGGGCGCCAGCAATGCAATCCATCCTACGGCATCGTAATCGGCCACTCCGGCCTCCTGCATCGTGGGCACCTCTGGCAGCACCGGCGAACGTTCGCGGTCCAGGACCGCTAACGGCCGCAATTTGCCGTCCTTGATGTTGCTCAGTTGGGCGCCGATACTGTCGATCATGATCGGTACCCGCCCGGCAATCACATCGATGGATGCGGCCGCGCCGCCTTTGTACGACGCCGACGTAATCTGCACATCGGCGCTGTGATTCAACAATTGCAGGGCCAGTTCGAACGCTTGGGCTCCCGAAGCGAACGTCATGTCCCCAGGCTTGGCCTTGGCCTGGGCGATCAGGTCCTTGACAGAGTTTTGCATCAAGCCTGGGCCGGCCAGCAGCACCATGGGGACCTTGGCGATCATGCTGACCGGCGCAAAATCTGTCTTGGGCGCGTATAACTGATTCTTTTGCAGATGAGGTCCGGTCACCAAGGTGCCGCTCACGCCGAGGCCCAATACATGGCCATCAGCGGGGCTTCGGGTCACGGTGCTCAGGCTCAGCATCCCGCCGACGCCAGGCTTGTTCTCTACGACGAACGCCTGCTTGTTCATTTCCTCCAGGTCCTTCGCCACGAGCCGGGCCACGATATCCGAGGCTCCGCCAGGGGGATATCCCACGATGATGCGAACTTGTTTGTCGGGATAGGTCCCCGCCAGGGCTGGCGTTCCCGCTACGGCCAGACTCGCGAGCGCCATCAGCAGCACGTGCTTCATTCGGTATTCCTCCTTTGGTGGTGTAGTGATTGTTATGACGGCCAGAGTATTTGCGCGACGACGAGTCGGGTCAAAGCGGATATGCGAAATCGATCACAATATGCACATTTGACATAAATCCGTCGTCACGCCTGAGGCATATATTCATAATATGCACATTATTGAGGCATCTACCGCGTGGTGTTTCCATGTCCATACCGACCAAAGTCTCTGGTGGCCAGTCTGTCTTTCGTGCACTGAGTTTGCTAAAGCTCGTGGGCATGCACCACGAGAGTGGCATTGCTCTGCGTACCTTGGTGGATGCCACGGGCCTGGATCGCACCACGGCCTATCGACTGGCCAGCATCCTGGTCGAAGCAGGCTTGGTCGAGCGTGATGACAAGAAACGCTATCGCCTCGGGCTGGAGGCGATGCAGCTCGGTTTGAAATCCATGAGCAGGGTGCCGATCCTGGAGCGGTGCCGGCCCTTGATGATCCGGCTTGCGCGTCGAACCGAAGACACCGTTTATGTCGTGGTTCGTAATGGCGACTATGCCCACTGCATTCACTACGAAGAAGGCACGTTTCCGATCAAGGCGCTGGTTCTGCAGATAGATGGTTTGCGCCTGCTTGGCGTGGGTTCAGCGGGCACGGCCTTGCTGTCGACATTGAGCGATGCCGAAATCAGGGAGTTTCACCGGCGTCAGCAAAAAGAGCTGCCGCCATCGCGCGCGAAGTTGGCCACGGTGCTCGATGAAATGCGGACCATCCGCAAGCTCGGCTACGCGTCGACCGAGAATCTGGTCGCCGACGGTGTGGGGGGCGTAGGCGTGGCGTTCGAGGTCACGCCGGGTTCTTATGCTGCCATCAGTGTGGGAGCGATACGTAGCAGGATGACACCGGAACGCACGCGCCGAATCGCTAAAATCATGATTGAAGAGCTGAGCGCAACGGGCTGGAAATCCAAGTCCTCGTCAGGATGATTGGAGGCGGCAACGTCTGATTCTCGGGCGGTGACGAGCGCCGGCTCGGCCTCGGATTTGCGACGAGGCGGACAATCTACAGATGTCGTATTTTTTCTCACAGGAGCGCACGTGCCCATTGTTCTAGCATTCATCGTGCTCGCGGCCATTATTTATGGTGCGGTTGCTTTGTACATGAGCGTTGCCGCAAAGTTCGGCTGGTTGGCGGGTGTAGGTGCCGATTTGCTGGCGGTCGCGCTGATCGTTGTTGTGATCGCCGGCTTCGTTCAACGGTACCGCACGATTCATGGCAAAACCGTCAATGGCAAACGTGGGTTGTCGCTAAAAGAATCCTGGGGTGGAATTCATATCGACGCCAATGAAAAGCGAGGTTCGTTGACGGTCGATGGCAGCAATGCTCAATTCATTTTCACGGATATCGGCAACGTCCGGGCGCTGACGCGCGACGGGCACTGGATGCTTGCATTGCATCTGGCGCACGACGCTCAAGGCGACTGGGAAATCCCCATGCCGGATCGCAAGCAAGCGCATCGCTGGGCCAAGATATTTACCTTGGCGGCCGAACAAAATCTTTGACTATCTCTGAGTCGCTGGCAGCAGCGGTGCCTGTCGCCGCCACGAGACCGTCATACCGAGAATAGTGCTCTTTCGGTAAAGCCACACCGAATAGACGCGTATCAAACCAGGGCGGTTGTCACCGATTGACGTTCCGGACCATACGCACGGGCGATCATGGCTATCCGCTGCTCGACGGTCATGGCGCGGAATTGGTCGTCAGTCAGTTCGCCAAAATTGTTGACGTATTCGTCCCAGAGCACGAGGTCGGAAGCAATCTGGCGGTAGGAATAGGGCTGCATGGCTGGGCTCCTTTCTGTCAGAGCCTGTAGTGTGCCTTGCGAATATGACATTTTTGCCGACGCCCTGTCGGCAATGAAAAGCGGCACCCGGGGGTGCCGCTGACTTGCAAGCAAGCTTTAGCTGCTGCTGCATGTATCAGACGTCCTCACTTCGTTTATAGCGGTCTCTTTGCGATTGGGGACATAGTTGTGGTCTAGCTGCAGGCCGGTTTTGCTGCCGGGGACGCACGAGTCGCCGCCTGCGCCGGTGGGCATTGCATAGCGGTTGTCAGTATTACTCTGACCACTTTGCGCCGGGTAGGTTGCGCCGGAGGGCGAGGTCTGGCCCGACGGCACGGGCGCATTGGACGGTACGCTCGTATCGGGTGCGCTTTGGGCATATGCACCGCTAGCCATGGCGCCTATGAAGGTTATCGCTGCAACCCGGGCAAGTAGTTCACGCTTCATGTGAGTTCTCCAAACGGTGTGTGGGCTCGGTGCACCGCAAATATCGTGCCGACGGTGACTACCGTAATTGGAATTCTGACGCCTGACTGCATGTAGGGCGAGTCTCGAACCGCAACGAACCGTCGGTAAATTTTTCTGTGCGGATACATAAACAGACGCTTCAAAAGCGCGGTGGTAGATCTTGATTCCCTCTCCAAAAGTCCTTTTTTATGCAGGATTGTTACGTTGATTGAAAAAAATCACGAAATACAACAATATTTCTCTGCCATCTGTTTACATTATTGGCAATGCGCCGGGACAGGTGCGACGGCGCTAGCAGGCCAACAGGGAGGAGGAGAGATATGCGTACGTTCAATCGCAAGATCGCCGCATGGCTGGCATGTGGCGCCGTGGCATTGCTGGCAGGTTGCGCGGGGCCGGGTGGCGACAAGCATGCCACCATCGATATGCCGGGTTTGACGCAGCCTGTAGAAATTCTGCGCGACCAGCACGGCGTGTCGCACATTTACGCCCAGAATCAACACGATCTGTTCTTTGCCCAGGGGTTCAGCGCGGCGCGCGACCGGTTGTGGCAACTGGATCTCTGGCGCCGGCAGGGCGAAGGCAAAATGGCCGAGCAGTTCGGCCCGCGTTTCGTCGAGCAAGATCGAGCCGCGCGCTTGTTTTTATACCGCGGCGATCTGCAGGCCGAGTTTGCCAGCTATCACCCCGAAGGGCAGGCGATCCTGACGGCCTTTGCCGATGGTATCAATGCTTATGTCGATTGGGTGAAGGCCAATCCCGAACAATTGCCCCCCGAATTCAAACTGACGGGTACCGAGCCGGGTTACTGGAGCCCGCAGACATCGCTGATCCGTATCTATGGGCTGACCCGTAACGCGACGAGTGAAGTCAAGCTGGCCCAGCAGATCGCGGCGCTCGGTGTGAATACTGTGCAGGACCTCGGCGTCTATGAGCCGCCCATTGCCTTGCAGGTACCGGCTGGATTGAACGTGAGCCAGATCAATGAAAACATTCTGGCCGACTACAACCTGGCTCGCAAGGGGCAGAAATTCGAAGCGGGCGATTTCCCTCGCAGTCCCTTGGCTGCGGCCGAGCGCGAAGAGCTCGCGCGCAGCCTGTCGGCCAATATGCTGGCCTCGCTGGACCCGGCCTTTGATCCGATGGCGCCTCGCTATGAGAGCAACAACTGGACCATCTCTGGCCAGCGCACAGCCACAGGCCGGCCGATTCTGGCGGGCGATCCGCATCGTGCGATCGCGATGCCATCGCTGCGCTACATGGTGCACCTGAACGCGCCGGGGTGGAATGTCATAGGCGCAGGTGAGCCAGCATTGCCTGGCGTATCTATGGGGCATAACGACCGTATCGCATTCGGCCTGACCATCTTTGCCTTTGCCGACGAAGAAGACCTCTACGTCTATGACACGAATCCGGCGAATCCCGATCAGTATCGTTATCGCGGCGGCTGGGAAAGCATGCGGTCCGTGGACGAATCGATTCCGGTACGAGGCCAGGCCGCTGCTGCACGGCAGTTGAAGTTCACCCGGCATGGGCCCGTCATTCACGAAGACCGCGTGGCTCACAAAGCCTACGCGCTGCGCGCCGCTTATCTGGAGTTTCCGGGAACGGCGGCCTACTTGGCCAGTTTGCGCCTGAATCAAGCCCAAAACTGGCAGGAGTTCGTCGCCGGTATGGAACGGCATTACACCCCTAGCGAAAACATGGTGTATGCCGACGTGGATGGCAATATCGGCTGGTTCGGCGGCAGCATCGCGCCGATTCGCCCACGCAAGGACTGGTCAGGCATGCTGCCGGTGCCGGGCAATGGCGATTACGAATGGAACGGTTTCCTGCCGACGCGTTCGCTGCCTAAAGCGTTCAACCCGCCTGAGGGCTATATCGCTACAGCTAATGAATACAACCTGCCTTATGACTATCCGTACAAGGACATGTCCGGGCGCGCTTGGGCAGAGCCGTTCCGTGTCAAGCGAATCCGAGAAGTCCTCGCCGATGCAAAGGGGCTGGATCTGGAGGCCTCGCAGCATCTGCAGTTCGACAATCTGTCGTTGCCGGCACGGACATTGACGGGCTATGCAAAGACGCTGAACTCTACCGATCCTGTGGTTGGCGAGGCACTGCGCTTGTTGAAGGACTGGGACTACCGCACCGAAGTCGATTCCGACGCCGCCACTGTGTATGAGTTCTGGTTGCCAGAGGTGGTCAAGCGAGTGTCCGAGCTCTATGTGCCTCCTCAGGGCAGCAAGGTGTTCGGTAACTTGGCGACGATCAAAGTGCTGGAAAAACTGGCGACGCCCGATGCGGCCTTCGGTCCGCGGCCAGAGCAGGGCCGGTCAGCGTTGCTGCTGGCCGCGCTCGGCGATGGGATGCGTAAGCTGACCGCGGCACTGGGTACCGATCCCAAACAATGGGAATGGGGGCGTCTGCATCATATCCAGTTCGAGCACGGCCTCGCTGGCCTACTACCGTCCGGCACCGCCAAAGCCTACGGCACGCCTCGCTATCCGGTCAGCGGCGACAACGATACGGTACATCGCGCGACATTCCGCAAGTCGGATTTCCGGCAAATCAGCGGCGCGTCGTATCGGCAGGTGATCGACGTAGGCAACTGGGATAACTCTCGCATCCAGAATACGCCGGGACAATCCGCCGATCCGCGCAGTCCGTATTACCGGAATCTGCTGGAGGGCTGGGCGACAGGGAAATATATTCCCATGGCATTCAGCCGTCAGAAAGTTGAGAGTGAATTGGGGGATACGTTGGTATTGCGGCCTCGATAGCGTTTGGTAAAAAGGCAGGCGGAATGCCTGCCTGACGCTGGTGTGGTATTGACGATGGCGCGGTTCGATGGAACCGCGCCATATCTTATTTATTACCCTTCACGTGCCTGAGTACTTCGCCTCGATGCGCCGCGATATGGTCAGTTTTGTCGCTCTTTATCTCGTACTGAGGGTGATCTGGCGAGGCACGGTGGGTATGTCCCTTGTAGTCGAAGTCCTCAGTATGGACGGCAATGATCGTGCCTGCTACGTGGCCCGCCTCGGAATTCCAGGATACGTGGTCGCCGATCTTGAATGTCTTGAGCATGGCTCGGGCTCCTTGTGTGCCGATGAGGGTTTCAGAGTAACTCTTGTTCGGGGAAATTGTTTAATTGTTGTTTTATCAAAATTAAATTAACATAAATATTGGTATTTCAATGATTAATCGTGATGCCCCGATCTTATCCTCTTCCCGTTGAGGTTGACCAGACGCTGGTCGAATTTGGTGAAAGACTGGCCCTACGCCGGCGTATGGTTGGCCTGACCCAGGCTGATCTGGCCGAGCAGGTAGGGATAGGGTTGTCTACACTCACTGCCATTGAACGTGGAGACGCGGGCACCTCTATCGGAGCTGTGGCCCGGGTCCTTTGGGGGCTGAATGTGCTGTCCGACCTGGATACGATTGTCACGTTCGAAACCAGTGACCCTTTGCTGATCGAACGTATTGATGACGTGCCTAAGCGTGTGCGCAGAAGGAAGTCCAAATGAGTTCATCACAGCTCAAGACAGTGTGGGTCTGGCTGCCGGGGCAGACTCATCCCATCATTGCCGGGCGGTTCGAGATACAGATAAGAGCCGGTCAGCCGATCGGTTCTTTTGTCTACGATCCGACATACGTCGCTCACGCAACGTCGTTTAGTCTCGATCCGGCTCATCTGGTTCTCAATCACAAACGCCCCGATAAAAAATATGAGACTCGGCTGAATAAAGGGCTTTTTGGCGTTTTCCGAGATGTATGCCCCGAAGGGTATGGCCGTGATCTGCTGAACTATCGATTTGGCAGAGAGGACGAGCCTCTCTCCGATATGGATCTGTTGGAAAAGTCCGTGGGCGATAGTGTTGGCGCCATTGAGATTTGTGACGACATCAAGGCGAAATTGGACTCAAGTGTTTCTCCTTCCTTGAGTTGCTTAGTGGATGCGCTTTCTGACCTCAGCCCTGAGCGCGCCGCAAGTCATGCCGTACACCGGATGTACGAGATTGGTACCAGCATGGGGGGTGAGCGGCCTAAGCTGACCGTCCACGATGACGACTCTCAGTGGTTGGCCAAGCTGCAAGATCGAGGCGATGCTCCGCACATGCCGGCCCGTGAGAATGTCGCGATGAGGCTTGGACGGCTGTGCGGTCTAAATGCGGCAGAGGTTCGATTCATACGTACGCCGAATCAACATGAGCTTGTGCTTGTTAAGCGCTTTGACCGTCTTGGTATTGACGGACAACGGATCCCATATTTAAGTGCCCATACAGCTCTTGGGCTGGATATAGGAACTTTACCAGGTCATCGCTCCAGATCTTATTTGGCGTTGGCGGACCGAGGGCGTCGAATGGGTGTCGGGGAGGAGGATATCAAAGAGATCTGGAAACGCATGGCATTTAATGCACTGATCAATAACGTGGATGATCATCCACGAAATCACGGGTTCGTGCGAGTCGATGGACAATGGAGACTGGCGCCAGCATTTGATCTCGTGCCCTTGATGAGAAAAAATGATGGAATTGGTCCAATATTGGCCATGTCTGTCACGCGTTCGGGAGAACGCCAAGCCGGCGTGACGCAGCTCCTGGAATCCAGTCGGCATTTTGGGTTGAAGCCTCGAGAGGCTGCCGCATGGCTGATAGAGTCAGCATCTACGATTAACGATCGGTGGCTTGCCGAGATGCTGCAAGCCGGCGTGAGTGAGGAGTTTTGTACATCGCGGCAAATTGCTAGTTTTACATTCGCCAAAATGATCGCGAGTTCTCCTGAGTTGACCTTGAATGCTGCAGATCACTTAGGCAAAGGGACATCTGGAGTCAAAAGACAATCAGGTTCATCGTGAGTCGTCAGAACATCACGGACTGTGCCGGGTGGCCATCACGCTGATAAACCAGAATGGCCGCAGCCAGATCTTCGGATGCTGTCCCCACCGCTTTATAGACCGTAATTTCATCCGCAGACCTACGCCCTCGATGAACGCCATTGCACAGGTCTTCGAGCGTGGCCCGCACGTTGGCGGCGTCGAACCGGCCGTTCCTGATAGGGGAAAGCAGATCACCGGATTTTTCCAACGCCTCGGTGGTATCGATGAACACGGATGTGTCTGCGAACGTTTCGTCATCTGATTCCCGCATGGCGGGTTGAAAACTGCCGATGAGGTCCAGGTGCGTTCCGGGCTGCAGCCATGCCCGCTGAATCAGCGGCGCGCGCGATAGCGTTGCGCACGACACGATGTCGGCTTGTTCGACCGCGCTGCGCAGATCGGCGACGCTATGCGCGTCAAAGCCTTCGGCACAAAGCTGTTGTGCGAGGCTATCGGCTTTTTCGGGATTGATGTTCCACACCGAGATTTTCTGGATAGGACGTATCGCTGCATAGGCTGGCGCGAGTGCACGGGCGACGTTGCCGGCGCCCACGATCAGCATGTTTGTCGCGTCCTCGCGTGCGAGATAGGATGCCGCCAATGCCGAGGCTGCTGCGGTGCGTCGTACGGTGATCTGGTCACCGTCGATGATGGCCAGCGGCTGGCCGTTGGTGGCGTCAAACAGCGTATAGGTAGAAAACAAGCCAGATTTGCCCTGTTTGGCGTTCTCTGGAAAGATCGTCACGTGCTTGATGCCCAGGTATTTGCCGTCCTGCCACGCAGGCATGATCAACAGCGTATCGGTCGTGTGCTCGCGTTCATTGATGGTATGAATATGCCGGCGAGGGACTACGCAAGTCTCAATGAACATCTGCCGAATGGCCGGAATCAGCGCATCGAATACCAAGCGTTCTGCAGTGGTGTTGCTGTCGAAAATTTTCATCGATTGCATCTCCGGTCATCGAATTTCAGGACATAAGACGTGCGCGTACACCCTCGGCTGCGACTACGCCGCTGGCCATGCTTGCCGTCAACAGATAGCCGCCCGTTGGGGCCTCCCAGTCGAGCATTTCTCCCGCACAGAAAATACCCTGTGCATTGTTGAGCATCAAGGTGTCGCCGGTGGCCTCCAGCCGTACACCGCCAGCGCTGCTGATGGCCTCATCGATCGGCCGCGTACGCAGTAATCGCAGGGGCAGCGCCTTGATACGGCGCGCCAGCAATGCCATATCCTGCCAAACCTGCGCATCGGTGCACTCACGCAGCAATGCTGTCTTGACGCCCTTTAGTCCAAGCCGGCTCTGCAAATGACTGGCCATGGAGCGCGCGCCGCGAGGATGTGAAACTTGTGCGAGGACTTTGTCGGCAGAGAGGTCGGGTAGTAAGTCGACCCAGGCAGATGTTGAGCCCTGTGCGTCAATCGCGTCTCGCAACCCGGCTGACAGCGCATAGACCAGGCTGCCTTCGATGCCCGATTCGGTCAGCATGAACTCGCCGCGCCGCCATGTGCCGGGCTCGCCATTGCGATCCAGCGCCATGGCGACCGATTTGAGAGGCGTTCCTGCATAGCGTTCGCGCAGATGTGCGCTCCAATCTGCCTCAAATCCGCAATTGGCCGGACGCAGCGGCTCAACATCTATGTGATGCTCCTGCAGGCCCGCGACCCAGCTGCCGTCAGAGCCCAAACGAGCCCAGCTGGCGCCGCCCAAGGCCAGTATCGCAGCGTCCGCATGCACAGTCAGCGGCCCATGCGGCGTCTCAAAATGCAGCATCTGAGGGGTGGCGGTTTCACCCTCCGGCCAACCGTTCCAACGGTGCCGCATGTGAAAGCGCACCCCCGCGGCTCGCAGCCGCGACAGCCAGGCTCTCAATAGCGGAGCTCCCTTCATTTCCAGCGGGAATACACGCCCGGATGAGCCGACGAATGTTTCGACGCCCAAACCATGAGCCCATTCACGCAACGCTTGTGCGTCCAGGTGTTGCAGCCAGGCGGCGACGGCTGAACTGCGGCTGCCAAAGCGCTGATTGAAGCGCTCTGATGGCTCACTATGCGTCAGATTCAATCCACCACGGCCAGCCAACAGGAATTTCCGTCCGACGGAGGGCATGCCGTCGTAGACGTCGGCCAGTATGCCGTGGCGCGCGAGCGTCTCAGCCGCCATCAAACCAGCGGGGCCGCCGCCGATGATGGCGACGCGGACGGAGGGGGATGAGGCGGGGGAGGTCGTATCGGGCATGAGCAGGGTTGTCGGAAGGGACAACGTCATTGTCGCATGGCAGGTACCTCAGTACCGGCGCCATGGCGAGAGCTAGGCCGGTATTCAGAAAGGAACGCCGAGGGTTTGCTGCCCGTCACCATTGCTGTTCAGAAAGCCTCGTCAGCGTATTCAACACAGCGAGTCCACGAGGAACGATCGTGTCGATCTCGCAATACTCATCCAGCGTGTGGAACTTCCCGCCCACAGGGCCGGTGCCGCATAAGGTGATGACCCCCAGGCTGGAGGTCACGCCGGAGTCGGCACAGCCGCCGCTGAATTCTCCCTCGGCCTGATGCCCCATGGCGTTCAATTCCGATTGGTACAACTCGAACAGTTGCTTGGATTGCGCAGTGGGCACGAATGGGCGGAATTCGCCTTTGATATCCAGCTTGGATAGCGTGCCGGTGATAAAGGACTTGTTGCAGATGCAGCGTATGCTGCTGACGAGCGATTCGCGCTGTTCCAGATCGAAAATGCGCAGGTCAATGGATGCTTTAGCTGATGGCGCCGAGGTATTGACCGACAGGCCGCCAGACACTAGACCGACATTGACGGTGACGCCTTGGTCTATGTCGGTGAGTTCGTCCAGCGCCACAATCTTGTGGGCGAGCTCAGAGATGGCGCTGATGCCTTCGGAAAAATTGGCGCCGGAATGCGCGGCGCGGCCCTCGATATCCATTTCAAAGAACACGCCGCCTTTGCGGCCGGTGACTACGTTGCCTGAGGGGCGGCCAGGCTCTGCATTGAATGCGAAACGAGCTTTCTCGGCAAAGGGCACGATGACGTCCTTGCTCAGTGGCGAGCCGATTTCTTCGTCGCAGGTGAATAGGGCAGTTATCTCAGGCAGCGGCTCCGAGCTCTGCGTGGCAGCGGCCAGGATGAACGCGTTCATGACGACACCGGGTTTCATGTCGGCCACACCGGGACCGTAGGCTCGGCCGTCCTGAATGCGAAAGGGACGTCGGGCGGCTTCACCGGCCGGGAACACGGTGTCGCAATGTCCCATCAATAAAACCGGCTGCCCCACTGTGCTGCCGGCGTTCACTGTGACAGAAATTGCGGCTTCGACATCGCCGACGAAATGCGGCGTCACCGCTAAGCCATGCTCGGAGAAGAATGATTCGAGACGTCGGAATACTCGCGCCACGCCGGGCTTGTCGTAGCTGTTGGAGTCGATATTGACCAGGTCTGCCAGCAAGGCCAGCATGTTGTCGTGTTGGCCAGCTAGCCATTGTGTTGCGGGAATTCCGGCGGTTTCGTTCATTTGTTCGGTCCGTTGGGGATGCTCGGATGAAAAGGCTGTTCCGGGGAGTTGCGTTAGTTGTGGTATTACTATTTAATACTTAATATTATTATGCGCTACTTGACCTAACCGGTCTATTCTGGAAAACGATGACAAGCAACGCTCTGTACGTAGGCTCAGTAGGCAAGGCATTTGCCGTACTGAACTGTTTTAAAAGCGCCAGCGGTGATCTGAGCCTGACTGAGATAATGGAACGGACCGGGCTGGACAAGAGCGCCGCGCAGCGCTACGCCTATACGCTGAACGCCGAAGGGTATCTGGAACAGAATCCGCAGACGCGCCGATATCGCCTGGGAAAGCGTGTACTAGATTTGAGCTTTCACTTTCTGCGCACGCATGAGTTGGTAGAGGCGTGGAATCCCATCATGCTGAGCCTATCGCAGGCCACAAGTGAAAAGATCAGTCTGTCTTTGTATGACGGCCGCGAGCTGGTGCATGTGATGCGTCACCAGACCAAGACAGAGCATTACCACGCATCGTTGATTGGCCGTCGCGTGCCATTATTCTGTACTGCTGGCGGGCGTGCGGTGTTATCGCGGCTCGATGAGGAACGGCTCACATCGGTGCTGGCCGACGCAGAGTTGAGGGCGTATACCCAACATACCTTGACGACGCCGAAGGCCATCAAGGCCGCATTAAAACCTGTACGGGAAAAGGGCTACGCCATGGTCGTCGATGAGTTCATCATTGGCGAGATCGCACTGGCTGCGGCAGTGATTGACGCCAGCGGGGCTCCGGTTGGGGCGTTGCACCTGGCGGGTGAGTCGCGCGAATGGGACGCAGCGCAGTACGAGGCCAGATTCGCGCCGCACCTGCTGAATGCAATTGCACAGTTTCAACGGCGCAATCAGTTTGGGTGAGAGGCGGACATATGGCTCGCGCGAGGCGCCGGCCGCTAATTCGGCGGCTTTGTCGTCAATCGGGCATGCCGCGCCAGCAACGTGTCAAGCTGATTGGCAAAGGCCTTGCGATCCGCCTGGCTGAATGACGCCGGGCCACCCGTCTCGATGCCGCTGGCTCGCAACTCCTCCATCATGTCACGCATAGCCAGGCGCTCTCGAATCGTCTCCGGCGAATAGCGCTCGCCGCGCGGATTCAGCGCCATGGCGCCTTTTTCGAGTACTTCAGCGGCCAACGGGATGTCTCCCGTGATGACCAGGTCGCCCGCCTCGGCATGCATAACGATATGCGCATCGGCCACGTCGAAACCACGTGGCACCTGCACCGCCCGTATCAGCGCAGACGGGGGCGTGTACAGCATTTGATTGGCCACCAGCGTGAGAGAAATCTGCCAGCGCTGAGCAGCGCGAAACAGAATGTCCTTGATGACTGCGGGGCAGGCGTCGGCATCGACCCAGATATGCATAAATAATTCAGGCGTCGAGCGCTTTTTGCAGGAGCTCGGCCACGATGTCGTTCGTGGATACGCCTCGTTCCTGGGCCAGGGCACGCAGGCGATCAGCCTGCACCTGGGTGAGTTTCAGAGGAAAAGGCACCAGACCTGCGGCCTGGTCCAGTTTGCGCTGTTCGCGCCGATCGAGCAATTGATCGGAACCGTAACGGCCGGGGGTGCCCGCTTGCTTTAATTGGCCAGCGAGTTTCAGGGCTTTGTTCTTTTCGAGATCGTATTTTTTCATGGTTTTTCTGATTGAGACGGCCGTTCGAGAACTGCTCACGGAAAGGAATTTTGAGTAAGTCAGTTCGCAGCAGACCGGGAGTTTGTGCGGCGCGCAGTCCAGCTACGAACTATAGCGTATTGGCGTCGCTTCCAAACCTCAGGGAAGAAGCAAATAACAAATAAAAGTCTTTTTGCAACAGCGGCTTAGGTGACATTCGGAATGCATATATGCATACAAATTTTGTTTCGTAGCGGCAACTGCGTTGCGCAGTTTTAATAGTCCTCTTTCCTTCATTCCGCCTAGCTCTTTCGGAGCCCTCCATGACATTTTCCCGCTGGTTCATTGTTCCTTTGGCCGCACTGACAGTTTTCAGCGCCCATGCCGCCGACAAACTGCGTATTGGCGTGGTGCCGGGCGCTTACGCTGATTCGATCAATGTCGCCGCCAAGGAGGCCAAGGCTCAAGGTATCGATGTGGACGTGGTGGAGTTTACGGATTGGACGACGCCCAATGTGGCGGTGGATTCGGGCGATCTGGATATCAATTATTTTCAGCATCAACCCTTTCTGGATAACGCTATCCAGAAAAACGGCTACAAGCTCGCCAGCGCAGGGACGGGGATTCTGGCCAATGTGGGGTTGTATTCGCTCAAGCACAAGGATATCTCGCAGGTGCCAGAGGGCGGCAAAGTGGGCATTGCCAACGATCCGGTGAACCAAGGGCGTGGCTTGCTGTTGTTGCAAAAGGTGGGGCTCATCAAGCTCAAGGACGCAGTGGGTTTTTTGGGGACGCTGGACGACATCGTCGAGAATCCGAAGAAACTCAGTTTTGTCGAGGTGGAAGGACCACAGCTGGTGCGCATCACGGGCGACGTGGATATTGCGCAGGGGTATCCGCATTTCATCGTGGCGGCCAAGGCATTTGATCCCTCCAGTGGATTGGCCTATTCAGGTATTGAGGACGCCCGTTTTTCGATTCAGTTTGTCGTGAAAAGCGAGCGTACACAAGATCCTGTGATTCAGAAGTTTGTCCAGATTTATCAGAGCTCTGATGCGGTCAAAGCCGATATCCATCGTGCGTTCTCTAACGACAATCGCCTGTACACGCTGGCCTGGATCAAGCAGTAAGAACGCCAAGGGTCTCGCGCAGCGTGTTGCGTGAGACATAGAGAAAGGGGCATTTCGATGGGAGTATCCGTTGCAATAAGGCAAATGCTGGCGGGGCAGGATGCCAAGGAGGCGGGAGGCAGTGAGCTGTCATCGACAGCAGTTCTGCCCCCGAGAAGCGCAGAGCGCGGGACAGGAGCCGTATCGTTTCGCAACGTGGCCAAGACCTATTTTTCGTCGGCTGGCCCGGTGCAGGCGCTGCAGGCAATCAGCCTGGATATCAAGCCGGGCAGTATCTTTGGCATCATCGGACGCAGCGGTGCCGGAAAATCCAGCCTGTTGCGCACGATCAACCGGCTGGAGCCGCTAACAAGCGGTCAGGTGCTCGTTGACGGTGTAGACATTGCCACGCTCGACGAATCGCAATTAGTCGAATTGCGCCGCCGCATCGGGATGATCTTTCAGCATTTCAATTTGCTCTCGGCCAAGACGGTGTTTGAGAACGTCGCGTTGCCGTTGCTGGTGGCGGGAGTGCATAAAACTCAGGTGACGGAACGGGTCAATGAGCTGTTGGCCCTGGTCGGTCTTCAGGACAAGGCCAACACCTATCCGGGCCGCTTGTCGGGAGGCCAGAAGCAGCGCGTCGGCATTGCCCGCGCCCTGGCGACCGGGCCGGAGATTCTGCTGTGCGACGAGGCGACGTCGGCGTTGGATCCCGAAACGACACAAGCCATTTTGCAGTTGCTGCGCGATATCAATCGTACGCTTGGTATTACCGTCATTTTGATCACGCACGAGATGAGCGTGATCCGAGAGATTGCCGACCAGGTGCTGGTACTGGAGCACGGACGCGTCGCTGAGTTGGGAGAGGTATGGCAGGTATTTGGGAATCCCCAACATACGGCTACGCAAGCGCTGCTTGCGCCGTTGCAGCATGGCCTGCCCGATGATGTACGGCGTTCTCTGTTGCCGACCCGGCCAGCAGGGCGCAGTGCACAGGTCTTGCAGCTGACCTACGGGGGCCAAGGTGGATTGGAGCCGGATTTTTCTCGCATAGGCCAGGCACTGAGCGGTTCTGTGCGGTTGTTGCACGGAGGGCTGGATCGCATACAAGGGCACGCGCAGGGACAGTTGCTGGTCGCGTTGCACGATGTTGTTGTTGGCGAGCCGGATCGGAAAAAATTGACGCAGGGGTCACAGGCCATTGCGCACGATATCAAGGTGCTGGGATATGTCGCTGACGCTGTCGATTTCCATTGAGCGTTATTGGAATGCGTTGATCGACACCCTGATGATGGTTGGCGTGTCGGGGGGGATTGCTTTTGTCGCGGGCGTTCCGTTGGCTGTCTTGCTGATTGTGACCGCACCGGGCGGGTTTTTGGCTTCGCCGCGTATTAACCGTGTGGTGGGCAGTGTGATCAACGGGTTCAGGGCAACGCCATTCATTGTCTTGCTGGTTGCGTTGATTCCGTTCACCCGCATCGTGGCAGGCACCACGATCGGGGTGTGGGCAGCCATCGTTCCGCTGGCGATCAGCGCCACCCCGTTTTTTGCGCGCATTGTCGAGGTGAGTTTACGGGAGGTCGATCCGGGCCTGGTCGAAGCAGCCCAGGCGATGGGTTGCAAGAAATGGGACATTGTGCGGCATGTCTATTTGCCGGAAGCGCTGCCGGGGATTATCGGGGGATTCACCATTACGTTGGTTGCGCTGATCAGTTCGTCGGCGATGGCCGGTGCAGTGGGGGCGGGCGGCTTAGGGGATTTGGCCATCCGCTACGGCTATCAGCGTTTCGACACGCAGGTGATGCTGATCGTGATTGCTGTGCTGATTCTGTTGGTGACTATGGTGCAGGTCCTCGGCGATGGCTATGTGCGGTGGCTGCGCAACCGCTGAGTGTTCGAGGGGCTGCCCACAGCGTGCTCGCCGTTGCGAGGGGCAGGGAGCCGCTATTTTTGCGATTCAATCTTGAGGTCTGGAATGACAATACTGAAAGCTCGGAGCGGTGCTTTGCCTGCTGAGGGGCTCGGTGCTACGGTGCCATCGTCATCAGCAGGGGAATCCCCTCGCATTCTCGAGCGGCTGCCCCTGCCGCCGCAGACGCCATATCGCGTCACTAGCGACGCAGAAGCGTTACAGATCGCACGGGCTTTGGCAGAAGAATTTCGTGTGAGCGCCGCCGAACGCGACCGAGAGCGCCGCCTGCCTTGGGACGAAATAGAGCGCTATACCGCCAGCGGTCTATGGGCGATCACCATCCCCAAGGAATACGGTGGGCTTGGGGCTTCGTACGAAACGCTGGCGCAGTTGTTTGTCACGATCTGCGGGGCGGATCCCTCGCTGGGACAGATTCCGCAGAATCATTTTGCGGTCATTCAAAATCTGAAAGACACCGCTAGCGAGGCACAAAGACAGCGTTGGTTCGCAGATGTGCTCGGCGGACATCGGATTGGTAACGCGGGGCCGGAACGTAAAGCAAAGGCCGCGCAGCTGGTCTCGCCGACAGCCCGCTTGCAGCTCAAGGCAGACGGCAGTTTGAGTGTGAGCGGCTCGCGGTTTTACTCCACGGGCTCGGCTTTTGCACACTGGATACCGTTTCGGGCGCAGGATGAACAGAGCAGGCCCTTACAGGTTTGGGCCAGGCGCGATGCTCCCGGTGTGACGATCTTTGATGATTGGAATTCCTTTGGCCAGCGTACGACGGCCAGTGGCGGCATAGTGTTCGATCGCGTGCCGGTCGGCGAGGACGACGTGGTCCCTATATGGCGTTTCCAGGATGTTCCCACCTTGTCTGGCCCGGTATCGCAGTTGATTCAGGCTGCCATTGATGCTGGCATCGCTCAAGGGGCGCTACGTGATGCGCTGGATTTTGTTCGGGAAAAAAGCCGGCCATGGGTGGATTCGGGGGTGACGCGTGCGAGCGACGATCCTTACATCATCAACGAGGTTGGTCAATTGCAGATTGAGGTGGATGCAGCTCATGCTGTATTGCTGGAGGCTGCGCGGCATCTGGATGCAGTTGCACACCAGCCCATTGACGAACACGTCAGTGCTCGAGCTTCTGTCGCCGTGGCACAGGCCAAGATCCTGACAACCGAGGCCGCCTTGCTCGCCAGTGAGCATTTGTTTGCCTTGGCGGGTTCGTCTTCCAGCCGCGCGGCACATAACCTGGATCGGCATTGGCGCAACGCGCGAGTGCATACGCTGCACGACCCGGTACGGTGGAAATATCACTTGATTGGAAATTATGTGCTCAATGGTGCGTTGCCCAAACGCCATCAATGGAATTGAGAGCGATGAGCAGAGGTATCACTATGGCGAGCAGACCAGCACATGAGGCATCGACGTCGGGGGCACGGGCTGCGCCGGCGTCATTGCCTGCGCAGCCCGCACAGATCATTCGCAGCGAATCAGAAGCCTTGGAGATTGCAAATCAGCTTTCGAGCGAGATTGCTATCGAGGCACAGCAACGCGACCGTGACCGTATTTTGCCCTGGCAGGAAGTGGACGCATTGAGCCAGAGCGGTCTGTGGGGGATCACGGTGCCACGGGAATACGGCGGCGCGGGCGTTTCTACCGGAACGCTGACTCAAGTTGTTGCCTTGATCGCCGAGGCGGACGGGAGCGTCGGGCAGATTCCGCAGAATCACTACTATGCGCTGGAGGTACTGCGCGTTGGTGGGTCATCGGCACAAAAGGCGTTCTTCTATGAGCGTGTGCTACGCGGTGAGCGGCTGGGCAACGCGCTGGCCGAGATCGGGCATCGCGATTTCAAGCGACGCACACAGCTATTGCGTGAGTCTGGCGGGTGGGTTGTCAATGGTGCGAAGTTCTATTGCACCGGCGCTATCTATGCGCATTGGATTCCGACGCTGGTCACTGCCCATGAGGATGAGGGAGAACGCCAGTATCTCGCGTTCGTGCCACGTTCGGCGGCCGGTGTGATCATTACTGATGATTGGGATGGTTTCGGGCAGCGCGTCACTGGCAGCGGCTCTGTGCAGTTTGATCGAGTGAGGGTCGAGCCGGAATGGGTTGTTCCGTTCACGGCTTCGTTCGAGCAGCCTACGACCATCGGGCCATTTGCCCAGATTATCCATGCTGCACTGGATCTGGGTATCGGATGGGGAGCGTTACAAGCGACCTTGCCCTTTATCCGTGAACATGCGCGCCCGTGGGTAGATGCTGCGGTGGAAAGCGCGACACAGGATCCGTTATTGCTGGCGCAGATTGGCAATGTGCACGTACGCCTGTGTGCCGCGCAGGCACTGCTGGCAAGAGCAGCGTTGGCTGTCGATGCTGCCCAGTTGCAACCCGACGAGGACAGTGTCGCAGCCGCCTCTATCGCTGTGGCGCAAGCCAAGGCGTTGAGCACGAGTGCCAGTTTGTTGGCGGGCAGCAAACTATTCGAGCTGAGCGGCACGGGCGCGACGCTGGATGGTTTGGGATTGGATCGGTTTTGGCGTAACGCGCGTACGCATACGTTGCATGATCCCGTTCGTTGGAAATATCACGCCGTGGGGAACTATGTCCTCAACGGTGTGCGGCCGCCGCGTCACGGCGCGTTGTGATACCGATATCAGGGTCGAACCCAGCATGACACAGGCAAAACGGCATATACACGTCAACGCGTTCAATATGAATTGCGTGGGCCATATCCATCATGGCTTATGGACGCATCCTCGCGATCAGTCTACGCAGTTCCAGACCTTGGAATACTGGACGAATATTGCGCGGGTACTCGAAAAAGGCCTGTTTGACGGTATTTTTATCGCTGACGTGATTGGGTACTACGATGTTTATCAGGATGGCGTGGACCTTACGTTACGTGAGGCGATTCAGTTGCCGGTGAATAATCCCTGGCTGGTCGTGTCTGCGATGGCCGCCGTGACCAAGCATATAGGCTTTGGGCTGACAGCGACTGTGGGCGCACACAATCCCTACGCGTTTGCACGCGATGTGACGACCTTGGATCAACTCACCAACGGCCGTATCGGTTGGAATATTGTCACGGGCTATGTGGAGAGCGGGGCGCGTGGATTGGGTCAGGCCGGACTGGCCGAGCACGACAGCCGTTACGATCGCGCAGAGGATTTTCTGGCGCTCGCCTACAAACTATGGGAAGGCAGCTGGGAGGATGACGCCGTGGTGACTGATCGCGCGCGCCGTATTCATACTCGGCCAGAGAAAGTGCATCCAGTGAAGCACGAGGGCCCGTTCTATCGGGCCAACGCCATTCACATGAGCGCGCCATCACCGCAGCGCACCCCGGTATTGTTTCAAGCAGGCACGTCGCCGCGCGGACTGCAGTTCGCCGGGCAGCACGCCGAGGGGATTTTCATCGGCGCGCGTACACCCGAAGCCGCGCGCGAGGCGTCTCGCAAGTTGCGGCAGGCGGCCGTGAATGCCGGGCGCCGCCCCGATGACATCAAGATCTACGCGGGCCTGGCTGTCGTGGCCGGTCATACCGAAACCGAGGCGCAGGACAAATACGCCGAATATCTATCGCACGCGAGTTCCGAGGGAGGCCTGGCGCATTTCGCCGCGAGCACCGGCGTGGATTTTGCCAAATACAGTCTGGACGAGCCCATCCCATATGCCGCGGGTAATGCAATGCAATCCGCTGCCCAGGCCGCGCAGCAACAGGGCTGGACCACGCGACGCAAGCTGCAGGAACAATTCGCGCTGGGCAGCCGTTATCAGACCATTGTCGGCAATGCCACTCAGGTCGCCGACGAAATGGAGCGCTGGATCGATGTGGGCGAGATAGACGGTTTTAACCTGACACGCATTGTCGTGCCGGAAACGTGGGAAGACTTTGCCAATATCGTTGTGCCCGAATTGCAAAACCGGGGGCGTTATCGCACGCGCTACGAGCAGGCTACGCTAAGGCAGCAATTGTTTGGCAGAGGGGATCGTTTGCCCACCAATCATATTGGTGCGAGCGTAAGGCATGCTGTCCGGCTGCCAGAGCCTTGACCCAGGCCCAGGCAGCATGCCTCAAATGTCGGCCTACTGCGCTAAGTCATACTGCCACTGCAAAGGTTCGTCATTTTCATACCAATCCCCTTTGCTCCAATATAGCTTGCTGCCGGTCGGCGATAGACCCATCACGCCCAGATAGCCCGGAATGGCCAACTGATGCCAGGTGCGGCCGCCATCCCGCGTGTAGAAATGTGCATCGGTGTCGATCTCGGCGCGGCTCT
Source organism: Bordetella tumbae (assembly GCF_054780995.1). Lineage (NCBI taxonomy): Bacteria > Pseudomonadati > Pseudomonadota > Betaproteobacteria > Burkholderiales > Alcaligenaceae > Bordetella > Bordetella tumbae. The sequence goes on along the minus strand of NZ_BAAGVG010000005.1, from coordinate 143,663 downwards.
TTGAGAAAGGGATGAGCAGCCGGGGCACGATCGTGTCGCCCCATTCGCTCACCACTTGATAGTCGCCGTTATTCCAGAAATACCGCGCTGACGTGCGATTTTCGGCGAGCCATCCCGGCAGCAGCGACGGCGTTCTCTGACGCTCGACCCATTCGCCGGTTTGCGTATCGAGCTTGGCCAGCCATTCTCCGTCTTTGTCCTGCAGGATGGCGTAGGTGCGGCCATCGTGCGAGGTCGACAAATGCTCCACGCGCAATTCCGGGTGGCGTGTGACCTTGGTGATCTGCCATTCACCTGAGGGGGCCGGGCGCGAAAGCTCTGCGTGCGTCATCAGCATGGTGCGGTGCTGGGCATTGCCGACGGAATACCACATGAATTCTGATGCCCACACATAGGCGCGCGTGTCACTGACCTGAACGACAAAGCGCTCTTGATCCATGTCCCGGCGCGAAGAAAAATCGCCATTGGGTTGCCCGGTCATTTCCCGCAGATAGGAGACTGGCGCAATCAAAGGCTCGGGACTATAGACGACGGTCGAGGTTTGTCCCTGATCGGAGGAGTAGAACAAGGCAGTCGGTCTGGTCTCATTGCCGTTGGCATCGCGACGGGTGGGCGCAGGTTCTGGGCGACCCCAGATCCCGGCGGGCTCGTCCTCGCTCGGGGGTTCTTTGCCCCAGGCCCAGACGTGCTGGTCCGAGGAAAAGGTAGGCTTGATACTCCAGGCGAGCCGATCGACCTCGGTCATGAAACCCGATTCCAGCCAGGTCCAGGTGGCGCCATGATCTGTGGATCGGAAAATGGCGGTTTGTTCGCTTTCGGTCAACGAGGGGGATGATGACCTAGGCCGGTCTATACCGGTGAATAGGAACAGCGTGCCGGATTCGGGCGATACCATCAAGCAGGTGACATCAGGCACCGTGGCAACCATTTTGAATGTGCCGTCATCCTGCAGTAGCGACAGCGTGGTCAACATGGAGCGAGAGCTAAACAGGTTGAAACGACGTTGCGAGGCAGCTTCGTCCTTGCCCAGGATGAGTTCGCTCAGATCCGGGACACCCGGAGGGATGTAAGACGGGGAGCCCGAGGACTCTTCGTTTCGTCCAACCAGCCACGTTCCGTGCCGGGTTTCGACGACGCCGGTGCACCATTGCTCCATGGAGCGCCAGCGGGCGTCGCCGAGCTTGCCGGTGACGGCCGTGCCTGGCGTGCCTCCCGCAGCACCCATGTTGGTACTTGCGAGGGTCCACCCTACGTAGAGGGGAATGCTGGCGCAAGCCATCAGGATGACCAACAGGCCTGTCCAGCGCCGTGGCGATTGACGCAACCTGCCGCTGGCCAGGCACAGCAGCAACATCGCCACGAGGTTGAGGACAATGGCGAACGTCAGGCCGGCCTCGGGATTGCGGCTGAGCTGGCGCGGCAATGATTCGATGAGCCCCGGGTTGAGCCACATCCAGATCCACACCAGCGCCAATATCAGGAAACTGGTCAACAGGTATGCGATAACCCCGGACAGCAGCGGCTTGATGACGAGTGCGAAGAGGCTCGGCCGGGTGATGGTCAGACGGCGTACATAGATCGACGCTGCCAACAGGCATATCAGGCTGGCGAATACAATCTGGCTCAGCGATAGCGGCAGGCTCAGTCCGTTGAGCACATCCAGGGGCAACTGCGTATCCGACAGTTGAGCAGCCCATGGCCAGAGTCCGATGTAGGTGAGCAGAACCAGGACAAAATGCAGCCCCAGGCATCCCAGTAAAAAGGATGCAAGGGCGATGCTTTTTTGCAGTGGTACCGCCATGTTGGCCGGATGATTCCCATCCACGATAGCTGGGTCGTGTGTTGTGCCGACGGGCTTTTTGGCAAGCAGGAAATGCAGCCAGACGGGCACCCAGGCCCACAGGGGCATTGTGGCGTAGAGGAGGCTGGTGATAGTCCTGTTCGCTTGCAACAGGATGGGCGGCATCAGCTCGAACCAGTCGCCGCCTTTCGCCTGCAGAGTTTGCAGTTCTTCGACCCAGAGGTGCTGAAAGTGTCCGAGTATTTGCAAACGGACAACATAGGACCAGATCAGCGTGGCCAGGACCAGGATGATCCATCGAGCTTTGTTGCTCGGACGCTCTGCTGTCCATGGGCGCCGACGGATGAGCCAGGCACTGAACAGAAACACCAGCAGGCATTCGATCATCAAGACCGGCACTAAGGCGAGCGCGTGCTGAAACCCGAGAGGAAGGTTCAGTATCTGCAGCGGCACGACCGGATAGAGGTGGCGCAGCCAGGCGCTATGCGTTTGCACCAGCGACTGTATGGTCGCCTCGGGCAGCAGGTAAAAGATAAAGAACAGCAGCTCCGGCAGACCGCGTATCAGCAGATAAATCAGCGTGATTTTCAGCGCATAGCGTTTGAACCGGGGGGAGTTGTCTCCAGACATATTCGGCTTGTTAGGTGTTGTCGACGACGCATTATTACCTACAAGCGCTTGGTGAATAGGGTGGGCTGTTCTTTAATCGAACCGCCGAAGGAATCCTGCCGGGAGCTTTCGCGTGTGATAGAGGCTCATGAGGGAGCCTCTATCACACGGGTCTTTGCTCACGCATTCGCACAGGAAGCCTGCAGCGAGCGCTGCGCGCGTTGCTTGCTCGAGACGGCCAGGGCTGCTCCCAGTCCCATGGCGGCCAGCACAATCACGGCGGCCGTTGCACCCAGCCAGACCAATCCATAGTGGTCGATGATGTAACCTCCCACGATCGCGCCGATGCCGATGCCGGTATTGGCCCCGGAAATGTTCAAGGAAGCGGCAAATGCCGGCGCATCTGGTGCGGACTTCATGACGCGCACATGGCATACCGTAAAGAGCGCTGCCTGGGCGACGCCCCACAAGCCTAACGCGAGAGCGAGCAACCCGGGCGAACGCATGACGGGACCCAGCACGATCAGGCCTGCGGTCATCAAGCCAGCAAACAACAGCGTGGCACCAAGGGCGCTGCGATCGGCCAATCTGCCACCGACCAGGTTGCCGATGAGCCCGATGCCGCCAAATGCCATCATGGTCCAGCCCACCCATTGGCCGTTGAAGCCGGCCAAACGTTCCAACATGTCGGCCAGATAGGTGTAGGCGGTAAACATGCCGGTGAAGATCAGCAGCGACAGCATGACGTGCCCGATGACGTGCGGGTCACGCAGAATGCTTAATTGCGTGCGTAGTTTGACTTGTTGCGTCTGCTGGGGCGGGCGAGGAAAGAAAACCCACAGCATCAGTGCTTTGGCGAATGCCACGACGGCCAGTACGCCAAAGGCGGTGCGCCAGCCAAACCCGTCAGAAATCAGCACGCCGATAGGAATGCCAAACACCGTGGCAGCGACGATGCCGAATCCCACCATCGAGATGGCTCGGCCCGCACGAGCGGGGCCGGCCAACTCAATCGCGGTCGCACTGGCCAGCGACCAAAACACCGGCAAAGCCAAGGCCGGCACGAAACGCGCTAAAGCCATGATGCCGATATTGGGAGCTAACGCGGCGACCGTATTGGATAGGCCAAACAACACCAGCGTTCCGATAAAGAGCCGTTTGCGATTCATGTTGCTCAGCAGCGCGGTGAGAAATGGGCCGGCGGCGGCAATCGTAAAGGCAAACAGGGTGACAAGCAGCCCGGCTTGGGACACGGTGACATTCAGATCGCGCGCGAGCGGGGGGAGCAACCCCACGATCAGAAACTCTGTCGTGAGGATGGTGAACCCCGCAGTGGAAAGCAACAAAATAGGTAGCAGCATGATTTGATGTGTCGCGCTGGTGAGGCGCGGCAGAATAGGGTGTCGGCAGGCCTGGTGGAAAAACAGAACTGCCGCCGTCTACGGCAAGCGCAGGCGGCGGATTTATCCGCAATTCAGGGATAACCCGTACTTTAATAGGGCTGAGTGAAGGGATAAAGACTAAAGACTCGGCATGACTGTTTGTTCAAGATGAACAATCATGCCGAGATCGATCGCTGTTGTCAGCGCAGGCCGCGGGGCAGCAGGGGCTCGATGGCATCCCAGAGGTCGGCGGGGGTGTTGGCGGTGGCTTCGGCCGACCAGCTGATGACGTTTTCGTCCTGTCCTAAATAACCATAGGCCGCGGCGACGGCGGGCATGCCCGCCGCATGGGCTGCTTGGACGTCACGCAAATCATCGCCCACATAGACGCATCGGTCAACCGCGTACCCGGCCTCCCGGGCGGCATGTTGCAGCGGCAGGGGGTGGGGCTTGGAGTGCTCGGTGGTGTCGCCGCATACCAAGACGGCGCTGTCCTGGGTCAGACCGAGAAATTCGACGATGGGCAGCGTCAGGTGGGTGACTTTGTTGGTGACAATGCCCCAGGCGTGCCCGCGTTCGCGAATCCCATGGAGCAATTCGGCGATGCCCGGGAACAGCCGGCTGTGTACCGTAGAGTTGGACGCGTAATCTTCGAGAAACTGTAGCCGTGTGGATTCGTACTCTGGATGGTCCGGCAGCATGCTCAACGCCACGCGCAGCAGTCCGCGCGCGCCTTGCGAGGCGACGGGGCGCAGCGTTTCGTAGGGCAGGGCCTCCAAGCCGCGGCGAGTGCGTTGACGATTGGCGGCAGCGGCCAGATCGGGGGCCGTGTCGGCCAGCGTGCCGTCGAAATCAAACAGAATCAGTGCGCTCATTTGCGGGTGGCCATCAGATAATTCACAGAGGTGTCGCCCGACAGGCGGTATACCTTGGTAATGGGGTTGTATTCCATGCCGCGCATGCTGGTGAGCTCCAGGCCGGCTTGGCGAGCTGAGGCCGCCAATTCACTGGGTTTGATGAACTGGTCGTGGCTATGGGTGCCGCGCGGCAGCAGGTTCAGGACGTACTCTGCCCCGAGGATGGCAAACAGGAAGGATTTCGCGTTGCGGTTCAGTGTGGAAAAAAACACCCAGCCGCCGGGTTTGACCAGAGCGGCGCAGGCGCGGACGACGGAGCCGGGATCCGGCACGTGTTCCAGCATTTCCATGCAGGTGACCACATCATAGTGACCGGGTTGTTCGGTGGCCAAGTCCTCGACTGGGACGGCGCGATATTCCACTTTGATGCCGGACTCCAGGCCATGCAAACGGGCAATTTTGAGAGAGCGTTCGGCGAGATCGATGCCGGTGACCGTGGCGCCCGTGGCGGCCATGCTCTCGGACAGAATGCCACCGCCACACCCGACGTCCAGCACGGTTTTCCCGGCCAGGCTGCCCGCGCACTCTTGAATCCAGTCCAGGCGCAGGGGGTTGATGGCATGCAGCGGCTTGAATTCGCTTTCGGGATCCCACCAGCGCGCGGCCAAGGCGGCGAATTTGTCTAATTCGGTTTGGTCAGCGTTGACGCCGGGGCGAGTCGAGGTAGCGGATTCAGTCATGAGCGGCAGGCAGTGCGGCGTGTGAAGACACGCCGTAATGAAAAAAGGGCCTCGCAAGCGAGGCCCCTCATTGTAGCGGCTAGCGCATCAATTACTGATTGCGGCTACCGACAATTTCAACTTCTACGCGACGGTTCTGGGCACGGCCTTCACGCGTCTTGTTCGAAGCGACGGGCTGCAGTTCGCCCTTGCCTTCGGTGTAGATGCGGTTCGGGTCGATGCCACGGCTAACCAAGTAAGCCTTGACCGAAGCAGCACGGCGCTCGGACAGACCTTGGTTGTACTTCTCGGTACCGATCGAGTCGGTGTGACCGACAGCGATGATGGTCTCGAGATTGATGCCTTGAGCTTGCTGGGCAACTTGATCCAGCAACTGACGGCCTTCCGGCTTCAGGGTGGACTTGTCGAAGTCGAAGAACGTGTCAGCGTTGAACACGACCTTGGTGGCCGCAGGCACGGGTTTGGCGGGCGCCTGAGCGACCGGTACGCCATCGCAGCCCGGGATGCCGGTGGCCGGCGTCCAGAATGCATCGCGCCAGCACAGTTCATTCGTGCCGTTCATCCACACGTCGCCGAACGGATTGCGCCAGTTGTCCACGGTTTGCGCGGAAGCAGCACTGGCAGCCGTAACGGCGGCGAAGGCGAGCGCCAGAGCGAATTTGGAGGGTTTGTTCATGTTTCTCCTCGTTGAGCTTGAAGCTGGATAAGTGACTCGCAGCGAATCCCCGCCGCATATCAGGAAACGGGGTCAGTATAGCAATGCTCGGAAAAGGTTCAAAGAATCGCTACTGAGTCTCCTGCGTGCTGGAAACAATCTTAAGGCATTTGATGATCTTTGGCTCCCCTGGAAGACGGCATTGGCACTCGATATGAGCTTTTATTTCTTGTGGGGAGGTAGGGATGTTGGTTTTTGGCAACAAGGTGGCCTGTAAGGCCGTCGATGGGCGTGGGCCGGAGGCTCCGAATTGGGCTCAGGGGAGTCCAAGGGAATCGGATGATAGAATTTCCTGTTTACCCAGCCCGGGTTTCTCTCACACGATTCAGTCGCTATATATATGGATTCCTTCGCCAAGGAGACGCTTCCGGTTTCGCTGGAAGAAGAGATGCGCCGCAGTTACCTTGATTACGCCATGAGCGTGATCGTAGGGCGTGCGCTCCCAGATGTGCGCGACGGCCTCAAGCCCGTGCACCGACGCGTGCTCTACGCGATGCATGAACTCAACAACGATTGGAACCGCGCCTATAAAAAGTCCGCGCGTATCGTTGGTGACGTTATTGGTAAATATCACCCGCACGGTGACCAGTCGGTCTACGACACCATTGTGCGTATGGCGCAGGATTTTTCCATGCGCTATATGCTGGTTGATGGACAAGGTAACTTTGGTTCGATCGACGGCGACAGCGCCGCGGCCATGCGTTACACCGAGGTCCGTCTGGCCAAGATCGCCCACGAGTTGCTGGCCGATATCGACCAGGAAACCGTGGATTTTGGTCCCAACTACGATGGTAGCGAGCAAGAGCCGCTGCTGTTGCCTTCGCGCTTGCCTAACCTGCTGGTCAACGGCAGCTCGGGGATCGCGGTGGGGATGGCCACCAATATTCCGCCGCACAACCTGCAAGAGGTGGTCGACGGCTGCTTGTATTGCCTGCGCAATCCCACATGTTCGATCGACGAGTTGATCGAAATCATTCCCGCGCCCGACTTCCCGACCGGCGGCATCATCTACGGTATGGCGGGGGTCCGCGAGGGCTATCGCACGGGCCGTGGCCGTGTGGTCATGCGCGCCAAGACGCACTTCGAGGACATGGAAAAGGGTAATCGTCAGGCCATCGTGGTCGACGCCATTCCCTACCAGGTCAACAAAAAGACGTTGCAGGAGCGTATCGCCGAGCTCGTCAACGAGAAAAAGATCGAGGGTATTTCAGATATCCGCGATGAGTCCGATAAAGACGGCATGCGTCTGGTCATCGAACTCAAGCGCGGCGAGGTGCCCGAGGTCATTCTCAATAATCTGTACAAGAACACGCAGTTGCAGGACACCTTTGGGATGAACCTGGTGGCGCTGGTCGACGGCCAGCCGCGCTTGCTCAACCTGAAGCAACTGATCAGTTATTTCCTGCAGCATCGCCGCGAGGTAGTGACACGCCGTACCGTGTTCCAGCTGCGCAAGGCCCGCGAACGCGGCCACGTGCTCGAGGGCTTGGCGGTCGCGCTGGCCAATATTGATGATTTCATTGCCATCATCAAGGCCGCGCCGACGCCGCCGGTCGCGCGTCAGGAGCTGATGTCGCGTTCGTGGGATTCGTCGCTCGTGCGCGAGATGCTGTCGCGTGCCGATCATGATGCGACAGGCGGCCGTGCGGCATTCCGCCCGGACGACCTGCACGAAAGCCTCGGTCTGCAGGGCGACGGTCTGTACCGCCTGAGCGATACGCAGGCTCAGGAAATCCTGAACATGCGTCTGCAACGCTTGACCGGCCTGGAGCAGGACAAGATCGTTGGCGAGTACAAGGACGTCATGGCGACGATCGCCGATTTGCTCGATATTCTGGCCAAGCCTGAGCGCATTACCTCCATCATTAGTGAGGAGCTCCAAGCGATCAAGGCCGAGTTCTCGACTGGCGCCAAGGACACGCGCCGCTCGGATATCGAAATGAATGCGACCGAGCTCGATACCGAGGACCTGATTACACCCACTGATATGGTGGTGACGTTGTCGCATGCCGGCTATATCAAGAGCCAGCCCCTGTCCGAGTACCGTTCGCAAAAACGCGGCGGGCGCGGCAAGCAGGCGACGGCGATGAAGGAAAACGACTGGATCGACCAGCTCTTCATCGCAAATACGCACGATTACCTGCTGTGCTTCTCTGATCGCGGCCGGGTGTACTGGCTCAAGGTCTGGGAGGTTCCGCAGGGCACGCGCAACTCGCGCGGCAAGCCCATCGTCAATATGTTCCCCTTGGTCGACGGCGAAAAGATCACCGTTGTGCTGCCCGTGAAGGAATTCAGCGAAGACCGGTTCGTCTTCATGGCGACTTCGCGCGGTACGGTCAAGAAAACGCCGTTGTCGGATTTCTCCAATCCGCGCAAGGCGGGCATCATCGCCGTGGGATTGGACGACGGCGATTACCTGATCGGCGCTGACCTGACCGACGGCAAGCATGATGTGATGTTGTTCTCGGATGCCGGCAAGGCCGTGCGTTTCGATGAAAACGATGTCCGTCCGATGGGCCGCAACGCCCGCGGTGTGCGAGGAATGACGCTGGAAGACAACCAGACAGTGATTGCGCTGCTGGTTGCCGGCGACGAGTCGCAAAGCGTGCTGACCGCCACCGAAAATGGCTACGGCAAGCGGACCTCGATTACGGAGTACACGCGCCATGGCCGCGGCACCAAGGGCATGATCGCCATCCAGACCTCCTCGCGTAATGGCAAGGTTGTCGGTGCCGTGCTGGTCATGCCGTCTGACGAAATCATGTTGATTACGACTGGCGGTGTGTTGGTGCGTACCCGCGTGGGCGAGATCCGCGAGATGGGCCGTGCGACGCAGGGCGTCACGTTGATCAGCGTCGATGACGGCAGCAGCCTGTCGGGCGTGCGCCGCGTGGTCGAAAGCGATGCGGATGACGTCGATGGCGAAGACTCCGAGGCACTGGACGCCGATGGCGATGCCGATGCTTCATCCGAACCGACTGAACCTACGGAGCAATGATGGCTCGTCCCTGGAACTTTTCGGCGGGCCCGTCGGCCTTGCCTGAAGTGGTGTTGCAGCAGGTCGCTGCCGAGATGCTGGACTGGAACGGCAGCGGCATGTCCGTGATGGAAATGAGCCATCGCGGCAAGCATTTCGTGCAGATCTGCGACACCGCGGAATCCGATTTGCGCGAGTTGTTGGGCGTGCCGGCGGATTATGCCGTGATGTTCATGCAGGGCGGCGGCTTGGGCGAGAACGCTATCGTGCCCATGAACTTGATCGGCCGCCGCGGCTACGCTGCAGCGGATTTTGTGCTGACCGGACATTGGTCTACCCGCTCGCATAAAGAGGCAGGGCGTTACGGTGATGCGCAGGTTGCTGCGACCAGCGGCGTCGCGACGCAGATCGACGGACGTGAACAGGCGCCCTGGACCTGGGTGCCGCCGGTTGAAACATGGAACATTCGCCCCGAGGCTGCCTATCTGCACCTGTGCAGCAACGAAACCATTCATGGCGTCGAGTTCCTGGATTGGCCGGACATGGCTGCGCTAGGTGCGCCGGACGTGCCCTTGGTGGTAGATGCCTCGTCGCATTTCCTGTCGCGTCCGCTGGACGTGACCCGCACGGGCTTGATGTTTGCCGGTGCACAGAAAAATGCCGGCCCCGCCGGGGTCACCATGGTGGTGGCGCGTCGCGATCTGATTGGCAAGTCCTTGCCGATTTGCCCCTCGGCGTTTGATTACGCCAACGTGGCGGCGGAGCATTCGCGCTACAACACGCCGCCGGCCTTTGCGATCTATGTGGCGGGTCTGGTGTTCAAGTGGATAAAGGCTCAGGGCGGGGTAGCCGCCATCGAGGCCGTCAACTGCGCCAAGGCCGAGCTGCTGTACGGCTATCTGGACGGCACGTCGTTTTACCGCAATCCGGTGCACGTACCGGTGCGTTCGCGCATGAATGTGCCGTTCGTATTGCGTGACGAGTCGCTGAATGACGCCTTCTTGCAAGGGGCCGAGGCTGCCGGGCTGACGCAACTCAAGGGTCACAAGAGCGTGGGCGGCATGCGTGCCTCTATTTACAACGCGATGCCGCTAGAGGGTGTGCAGGCGTTGGTGGATTACTTGAAAGAGTTCGAACGCCGTTATGGATGATTCATTGCAGGCCCAGCTCAAGCCACTGCGCGAGCGTATCGATTCGATCGATGCACAGATCCTCGAGCTGCTGTCGCAGCGCGCCCGTGCGGCGCTGGACGTGGGCGAGGTCAAGCACGCGGCATCGGCAGACGGCCCCGTGCTGCGCCCGGAGCGCGAGGCCGAGGTCATTCGCCGTTTGCAGCAGCTCAATCGTGGCCCATTTCCTCGAGACGCCGTGGCATCGGTGTGGACGGAAATCATTTCAGCCTGCCGTGGGTTGGAACGGGGTATGACGGTGGCCTATCTGGGCCCGCGAGGTTCGTTTTCCGAGCAGGCGGCATTCGAGCATTTTGGCCGTTCGGTGCAGCCCCTGCCGTGTCCATCGTTCGACGAGGTGTTCCGTGCCGTCGAGGCTGGACAGGCGGATGTAGGCATGGTGCCGGTAGAAAATTCCACAGAAGGCGCGGTCAATCGCAGCCTGGATTTGCTGTTGAGCACCTCGCTGAAAATCCTCGGTGAGCGTTCGCTGGATATCCGTCACTGCTTGATGACGCAATCGGGCACCATGGAGGGCATCACCGCCGTGGCCGCGCATCCGCAAGCCTTGGCTCAATGCCAAGGATGGTTGAGCCGCAATTATCCGGGTCTGGAGCGCGTGGCTGAATCGAGCAATTCCGAGGCGGCGCGGGTGGCCAGCACCAACCCCACGATTGCGGCGATTGCCGGTGAAACGGCAGCCCCCGCCTGGAATCTGCAGATCGTGGAGGCGGGTATTCAGGATGATCCGAATAACCGTACTCGCTTTCTGGCCGTGGGCGATATGCAGCCGCTGCCCAGCGGAAAGGATAAAACCAGTTTGATCCTGGCGGTGCCCAATCGTGCCGGCGCGGTCTATGACATGCTGGCGCCGATGGCGGCCAATGGTGTGTCGATGACGCGTTTCGAGTCGCGTCCTGCACGGACAGGGCAGTGGGAATATTATTTTTACGTTGACGTGCTGGGCCATCGCGATGATCCGCAGGTGGCGCGCGCGTTGGCAGATTTGCAGTCGCAGGTGGCGTTCCTCAAGGTCTTGGGATCGTATCCGGCGCAGTGATCGTAAAGGCCCGGCGTGTCCGCGCCAGGCCTGTTGCGGTTTTCTGTTGTTACTCATCATTGATTTTGCCGCAGTGCCGCTGCGGTTTCGCAGTCACTTTATTACGTCTCGCGCATACTCATGACTACCGCAATCAAGTCGTTGACCGCTCCTGCTCACGTCAGCGCTATCGCACCCTACCAGGCGGGCAAGCCCATCGAAGAACTCGCTCGCGAGTTTGGTTTGGATCCGGCGAGCATCATCAAGTTGGCATCGAATGAAAACCCGCTGGGCATGCCGGCATCGGCGCGCGAGGCCTTGGTTGCCGCGACCAACTCCTTGGCACGCTATCCGGATCCCAATGGTTTTGATCTGAAGGCGGCTTTGGCCAAGCGCTATGACGTTCCCCCAAGCTGGATCACGCTCGGCAACGGTTCGAACGATATTCTGGAAATTGCCGCACTGGCGCTGCTGGAACCCGGGACGTCAGCGGTGTACGCTCAGCATGCTTTTACGGTGTACCGCTTGGCCACGCAGGCCCGTGGCGCACGGCATATTCAGGTCCCGGCGCGTGATTACGGCCATGATCTGGACGCCATGTTTGCGGCGATCGCTGATGACACCCGTCTGGTGTTCATCGCTAATCCCAACAATCCCACCGGGACGTTTGTGCCAGGCGCGGAAATTGCAGCCTTTCTCGAGCGCGTGCATGCGGCTCACGGCGACCGTGTGACGGTGGTGCTGGATGAGGCTTATAACGAATATCTGGATCCCGAGCTCCGTTTCGATAGCGTGGCGTTGGTCCGTCAATATTCCAATTTGATTGTGTCCCGCACGTTCTCCAAAGCGTATGGTTTGGCGGGATTGCGTGTAGGCTTTGCTGTCGCACAACCGGTATTGACCGATTTGCTGAATCGCGTTCGCCAGCCGTTTAACGTGAACACGCTGGCCCAGGCGGCTGCGATTGCAGCACTGGCCGACAAAGACTATCTAGAGCGTTCCTATGCCTTGAACAAGGCGGGCAAGCAGCAGTTGAGCGAGGCCTTTGATGGTCTGTCGCTACGCTACGTGCCCAGCTACGGCAATTTTGTGTTGGTCCAGGTGGGTGATGCCGCGCGTATCAATCTCGAGTTGCTCAAGCGTGGTGTGATTGTGCGCCCGGTCGCCGGTGACGGTTTGCCTGAATGGCTGCGCGTCACCATTGGCTTGCCTGAAGAAAACCAGCGTTTCATCGCGGCATTGACGGAAATTCTGGCGGCATGACGCGCGAGACTTCTGCGTCCGTTGCACAGGGGGCCGATGGCCCCCTGATTCCTGTATTGGCCGTCATTGGCGTGGGGCTGATCGGCGGTTCTGCGGCGCTGGCGTTGCGTCGTGCTGGGCAGGTGGGCCAGGTGCTGGGAGTGGGGCGCAATGCGCAATCGCTGGCGCAAGCACAAGCGTTAGGGTTGATCGACGCAGTGGCTACGCCGGAACAGGCGGCAGCGCAGGCGGATGTCATTTTGCTATCGACACCGGTAGGCGGCCTCGCGGCGATGTTGGCGCAGTTGCGTCCGCATTTGGGCCCGGATACCTTGCTGACGGATGCCGGCAGCACCAAAGTCGAAGTCGTGCAAGCCGCACGCGTGGCGTTGGGCGATCGTATTGGCCAATTTGTTCCGGGCCATCCGATTGCCGGCGCAGAGCGCAGCGGTCCCTCGGCGGCGGATGCCGGGTTATACCGGGATCGCACCGTGATTTTGACGCCTGAGCCGGAAAACGCGCCGGCGGCGATTGCACACGTGCGTGACCTGTGGCGAGCGTGCGGAGCGCGCGTGCTCGAGATGGACGCCGAATCGCATGATCGTGTGCTGGGATCGGTCAGCCACATGCCGCATTTGTTGGCGGCTGCTTATATGGCGCAGGTTGCCAACGCTGATGACGCTGCGTTGCGCTTGTCCCTGGCGGGGTCGGGTTTTCGTGATTTCACCCGTATTGCCGCGGGTTCGCCTGAGATGTGGCGCGATATTTTTCTCTCCAATCGCGACGCGTTACGTACCGAGTTGACGGCCGTCCGAGGAGTGTTGGACCAGATGGAGCGCGCCATGGCGGACGGCGATGGCGCGGCTCTCGAGGAAATGCTGTTGCAGGCCGCTCAGGCGCGCCGCAATTGGCGCAAGGAGTAGTTCATGGCCGGACAGCCATTTCTTGATTTGCCCCGCGCTCGGCAGGCGCGTGGCCAACTGGCCTTGCCAGGTTCTAAAAGTATTTCCAATCGTGTACTGCTGTTGGCGGCGCTGGCCGCCGGGCGTACGGATATCTCGGGGCTGCTGGACTCGGACGATACGCGCGTGATGTTGAATGCGCTGCGACAGCTCGGTATGGAAGTCACGGATACCGGGTCGGGCAGCGTGACCGTTTCTGGCGCAGGCCGTTTTCCGGTGAAGCAGGCGGATCTGTTCCTGGGCAATGCAGGCACGGCGTTTCGTCCGTTGACCGCTGCGTTGGCCTTGATGGGTGGGCAGTATCGTTTGTCGGGCGTGCCGCGTATGCACGAGCGGCCGATCGGCGATCTGGTCAATGCGTTGCGGCAATGGGGCGCCGAGATCAACTACGCGGGCCAGGAGGGATATCCTCCGTTGGAAATCAGCGCAGGCATGATTCGTGCCGGGGCTCCTGCCCGCGTGCAGGGGGCTGTGTCCAGTCAGTTTCTGACCGCGCTGCTCTTGGCTGCGCCTGTGCTGGCTCAGGAAAGTGATCAGCCAGTCGTCATCGAGGTGATCGGCGACCTGATTTCCAAGCCCTATATTGAAATCACCTTGAATTTGATGGCGCGTTATGGCGTGCAGGTGCGTCGCGACGGCTGGCAGCGATTCACGATCGAGGCTGGTGCGGCCTATCGCAGCCCGGGCGCCATTGCGGTCGAGGGAGACGCCTCGTCGGCATCGTATTTTCTGGCCCTGGGGGCGATCGGTGGCGGCCCGTTGCGGGTGACCGGGGTGGGCGCGAATAGTATCCAGGGGGATGTCGCCTTTGCGCAGACCTTGGCCGAGATGGGCGCGCAGATTGAGTACGGGCCTGATTGGATCGAGTCGCGCGGTATTCGCGTGGACCGGGGCGAGCGGCTGAAAGCCTTCGATGCCGATTTCAATTTGATTCCGGATGCTGCCATGACGGCGGCCGCCTTGGCATTGTTCGCCGACGGACCGTGCCGGTTGCGTAATATTGGCAGTTGGCGGGTCAAGGAAACCGACCGTATTCATGCCATGCACACTGAGCTGACCAAATTGGGTGCGGTGGTGACCTCCGGGCCGGACTGGCTCCAGGTGACGCCTCCTGCCGAGGATGGATGGCGTGATGCGCATATCGGCACCTGGGACGATCACCGCATGGCGATGTGTTTTTCGCTGGCGGCCTTTGGGCCGGCCGCGGTGCGCATCCTGGATCCCGGCTGTGTGAGCAAGACTTTCCCTGATTACTTTGATGTGTATGCCGGACTGGTGTCCGGTGATGGTGCAAATTGATATGACGACAGACTCGGATATGCCAGTGGGGAATCCCGCTGCGCAGGCCCCCGTGATTGCCATCGATGGGCCGACGGCTTCGGGTAAGGGGACCATCGCCCATCGCGTGGCGCGCGCGCTGGGGTGGGCCATCCTGGATAGTGGGGCTTTGTACCGCCTCACTGCGTTGGCAGCCCTGAATCGCGGGCTGCCTGCCGAGGACGAGGCGGGCGTGGCAGAGGTGGCCCGAGGGCTGGATGTCTGCTTTGAGGGCGACCGGATCCTGCTCGAGGGCAGTGATGTGAGCGAGGCTATTCGCCAGGAACAAGTCGGTAATTTCGCCTCGCGTATCGCGGCCTATCCTGCCGTGCGACAGGCTCTGCTCGAGCGTCAGCGCGCGTTTCGCGTGGCCCCAGGCCTGGTGGCCGATGGCCGGGATATGGGGACGGTGGTGTTTCCGGATGCGGCACTGAAGGTATTTCTGGTGGCCGACGTCGAGGCTCGTGCGCAAAGGCGTTGTAAGCAGTTGATCGAAAAGGGAATTTCTGCTAATCTTAACGACCTTCTGCGCGATATGCGCGAACGTGATGCGCGCGATATGCAGCGCAGCGTGGCGCCTCTCGTGCCGGCCGCTGATGCACATGTGCTCGACTCGTCGGCTTTGACGATCGAGCAGACTGTACAGGCAGTGCTCGGTTTTTGGCAGCAGGCTTAACAGTTTTTGGTTTTCCGTCCCTGGTGGCGGCTCGTAGCTGACAGGCATGTGCCTGGGGCATATGGGCTCTGCCGGGTTCATTCACTCCACTGTCGCGGGCAATCCGCTTCGGTGTGTTTTTAATGGCCATTTTGGCCCAATGGATTTCAACTCAATGTCTTCCGTTTCCACTCCCGCCACCGGCAGCGAAAGCTTCGCCGACCTCTTCGCAGAAAGCCTCAAAAGCCAGGACATGAAGTCCGGCGAAGTCATCAGCGCTGAAGTCGTGCGCGTTGATCACAACTTCGTCGTCGTCAATGCCGGCCTGAAGTCCGAAGCGCTGATCCCCCTGGAAGAGTTCCTGAACGACCAGGGCGAGCTCGAAGTGCAACCTGGCGATTTCGTCTCGGTGGCTATCGATTCCCTGGAAAACGGCTACGGCGACACCATCCTGTCGCGTGACCGCGCCAAGCGCCTGTCGGCCTGGCTGCAATTGGAACAAGCCCTCGAAAACGGCGAATTGGTCACCGGCACCATCACCGGCAAGGTCAAGGGCGGCCTGACCGTCATGACCAACGGCATCCGTGCATTCTTGCCCGGCTCGCTGGTTGATCTGCGTCCCGTCAAGGACACCACCCCGTACGAAGGCAAGACCCTCGAATTCAAAGTCATCAAGCTCGATCGCAAGCGTAACAACGTCGTGTTGTCGCGCCGCCAAGTGCTGGAAGCCAGCATGGGCGAAGAGCGCCAGAAACTGCTCGAAACCCTGCACGAAGGTGCAGTGGTCAAGGGCGTGGTCAAGAACATCACCGACTACGGTGCGTTCGTTGACCTGGGCGGCATCGACGGCCTGTTGCACATCACCGACATGGCATGGCGCCGCGTGCGTCACCCCTCCGAGGTCCTGCAAGTGGGCCAGGAAGTCGAAGCCAAGGTCCTCAAGTTCGACCAGGAAAAGAGCCGCGTCTCGCTGGGCGTCAAGCAACTGGGCGAAGACCCGTGGGTGGGCCTGGCCCGTCGTTACCCGCAAGGCACCCGTCTGTTCGGCAAGGTGACCAACCTGACCGACTACGGTGCGTTCGTCGAAGTCGAAGCCGGCATCGAAGGCCTGGTGCACGTCTCCGAAATGGACTGGACCAACAAGAACGTCGATCCGCGCAAGGTCGTGACCCTGGGCGAAGAAGTCGAAGTCATGGTCCTGGAAATCGACGAAGACCGTCGTCGTATCTCCCTGGGCATGAAGCAATGCCGTCAAAACCCGTGGGAAGAGTTCGCCACCAACTTCAAGCGTGGTGACAAGGTCCGCGGCGCCATCAAGTCGATCACCGACTTCGGCGTGTTCGTGGGTCTGCCCGGCGGTATCGATGGCCTGGTTCACCTGTCCGACCTGTCGTGGGCCGAGACCGGCGAAGAAGCCGTTCGCAACTTCAAGAAGGGCGACGAACTCGAAGCCGTCGTTCTGGGTATCGACACCGACAAGGAACGCATCTCGCTGGGTATCAAGCAGTTGGAAGGCGACCCCTTCAACAACTTCGTTGCTACCTACGACAAGGGCGCTGTGGTGCCTGGCGTGGTCAAGTCGGTCGAGCCCAAGGGTGCTGTCGTGACCCTGTCGGTCGACGTCGAAGGCTACCTGCGTGCTTCCGAAATCTCGGTTGGCCGTGTCGAAGACGCGACCACCGTGCTCAAGGAAGGCCAGAACGTCGAAGCCATGATCGTCAACGTCGATCGCAAGACGCGTTCGATCCAATTGTCGATCAAGGCTCGCGACAACGCCGAGACGGCCGATACCCTGCATCGTATGTCCGAAGCCAGCGCTTCCTCGGGTACGACCAACCTGGGCGCGTTGCTCAAGGCCAAGCTGGATCAACAGCGTAACGACGGCTAATAGTGACCAAGTCGGAGCTGATCGCCGCATTGGCGGCCCGCTATCCCCAGCTGGCCGCCCGCGACACCGATTACGCGGTCAAGACCATGCTCGACGCAATGGCTCAGGCGCTCGCCTCGGGCCAACGTATCGAGATCCGTGGATTTGGCAGCTTTTCGTTGTCGCAGCGCTCACCCCGCATCGGACGCAATCCCAAGTCCGGCGAGCAGGTGCTGGTGCCTGGTAAACAGGTACCGCACTTCAAAGCCGGCAAGGAATTGCGCGAGCGGGTTGATCAAGTGACTGACAATGCAGACGCATCATCGTCCGAGGGTATTTCGGACGATCCTATGCCTACATTGCTTGGCATGCACGTCATGTAGTGTGGTCAGGTGCGCAGCCATGTCATGTGCCAGGCTGTCCCGATAGATATACCGAGCCCCTTGAATGTCTTGCGGCATTCAAGGGGCTTTGGCATTCTAGGGGGACTTACTGAACGTTTCAGGGCTGGGCTGGGTCCAGTCTGCCGTCGCGGAGCGAGGAAATTGTGCTGGTCTGGCGTTCACCTGGGTTGTACGGACCGCGCCCGCTTCCGCTTACAATTGAAAGTCTTGAATTTTGTGGAGCATGCGCCATGCGTTACCTTATCTGGGCACTGCGATTGCTCGTCTTTATTGCGGTGCTGATGTTCGCCCTGAAGAACACCGGGCCGGTTGCGGTAAATTTCTATGCCGACTATGTGGTGCAGGATGTACCGCTCATCGTCGTGATGCTGGTGACTTTTGTCGTGGGTACGGTGTTTGGTTTGTTGCTGACCGTGCCGGCGGCGATGCGCCGTCGTCGCGAAGCACTACGCTTGCGTCGCGAGCTTGAGCGTTTACAGGCAGCGGCCAACGGAACAACACCCGAAATCGCGCCCGAGGCGATTGCCCCCATGTCGCCGCTGTAAGCAGCGTCCTTTTCTCTATCCTGCTACAGAGCTCGCCGCGTGGACTTCGAACCTTGGTGGTTAATTTTTGTACCAGTGCTGTTTGCACTGGGGTGGTTGGCAGCGCGTTTCGATTTTCGGCAGATGCTGCGCGAAACGCGGACCTTGCCGGACTCTTATTTCAAGGGTCTGAATTTCCTGCTCAACGAGCAGCCGGATCGAGCCATCGACGCCTTTGTCGAGGTCGCCAAGCTCGATCCCGAAACGACAGAATTGCACTTTGCCCTGGGCAGCCTGTTTCGTCGCCGAGGCGAAATGGAGCGTGCCATTCGGGTGCACCAGAGCCTGTTGAGCCGTTCCGATCTGCCTGAGGCCGAGCGCGAGCACGCGCAGCACGAGTTGGCGCATGATTTCCTCAAGGCCGGCATGCTGGACCGTGCGGAAAGCGCCTTTGAACAACTGAAAGACACGCGTTATGCGTTGCCTGCACTGCGGTCGTTGATTCGCATCTACGAATCCGAGCACGATTGGCCGCGGGCGATCGAGGCAGTCAAGACCTTGCAAGGCCTGGTTGACGAGCCTGTGCCGCAGATCGTGCACTATTACTGCGAGCAGGCCCAAATGGCCCTGGCGGCCAAGCCCTTTGACGCCGATGCTGCGCACACCGCCTTGGATGCGGCGGATCACGCCGCCAAACAAGCCGGGCAGGGCGAATCCGCAACCAAGGCAGCCAAGGTCCGCACGGCGATGCTGCGCGCCCGGTTGGCTCAACTCGAGGGTGACCTCAAGCGCGAGCGCATGTATCTGGAGTCCATCCTGGCCGATGCGCCCGAGTTCGCTGGCCAAGTCGCCGAGCAGCTCTTGGCCAATTACCGCAATGCAGGGCAGGCGGCCGAGGGGCTGGATGTGCTGCAAAAGCAGTATGCCCGTTATGCCTCGCTGGATTTGTTCAACGTGGTCTTTCGCGAGTTGCGAGTGCAGCAGGGTGCGGCACCAGCCTGGGCCTTCGCGCGGGGGGCGCTGCGGCACCATCCCTCGCTACTGGGGCTGGATCGCTTGCTGGAGGCGGAGCTCAGCAGCACCGACGGCAGCCAGCAAGACCAAGAACAAGGGCCTGTGCGGGGTGCAGATCTGAGTCTATTGCGCAGTCTGATTCACAAACATACTCAGCGGCTGGATCGCTACGCCTGCCGTACTTGCGGCTTTCAGGCGCGACGCTATTATTGGCAGTGTCCGGGGTGCAATGGGTGGGAGACCTATGCACCACGGCGTTTGGAAGAACTTGAATGAACGCATTCCCCACCGAAGCGATGACGCGCAGCCGTGTGCTGGTCGTGGGCGACGTCATGCTGGACCGTTATTGGTTTGGCGAAGTCGATCGCATTTCTCCTGAGGCTCCGGTTCCCGTGGTGCGGGTCGCCCGGCGCGAAGACCGTCTAGGTGGTGCAGCCAACGTGGCGCGCAACGTGGTCGCGCTGGGCGGACAGGCAACCTTGGTGGGCATCGTCGGAAACGACGAGGCCGGAGACAGCATCACCCGCCTGTCGACGCAGGCTGGGGTCAATGCGGACCTGGCTGCCGACGCGGAAAATCCGACGACCCTCAAGATGCGGGTTCTGGGACGGCAGCAGCAATTGTTGCGCGTCGATTTCGAACAGCATCCTGCGAATGCGACGCTGGACGATATGGACGCGCGCGTGGCCCGCCATCTCGCGCATCATGATGTGCTGGTACTGTCGGACTACGCCAAAGGCGCTCTCGATCGGGTCGAGGCGCTGATTGCATTGGCGCGTGGGGCTGGTGTTCCTGTGTTGGTGGATCCCAAGGGGGACGATTACACGCGTTATCGTGGGGCGACTCTGGTCACGCCCAATCGAGCCGAAATGCAGCAGGCGGTAGGGCGCTGGACGACCGAGTCGCAACTGACCGAACGCGCGCAGCGATTGCGCGAAGATCTTGATCTGGAAGCCTTGCTGGTGACGCGTTCCGAGCAGGGCATGACACTTTTTACCGCGGCAGGCCGCGAACATGTCGACGCCCAGGCACACGAGGTGTTTGACGTGTCTGGCGCAGGCGATACCGTGCTGGCTACCTTGGCGGCGATGCGCGCGATTGGCCAGCCCTGGGAACAAGCCATGGCGTGGGCTAACCGTGCCGGCGGCATCGTCGTCGGCAAACTGGGGACGTCCGTCGTCACCGCCGCAGAACTCGCAGGAGCATCCTCATGATCGTCGTTACAGGCGCCGCCGGCTTCATCGGCAACAATCTCGTACGTGGCCTGAATCGGCGCGGTATTACGGACATTATCGCGGTCGATGACCTGACCGAAGGCGACAAATTCCTGAATCTGGTGGACCTGCAGATTGCAGACTATCTGGATAAAGACGAGTTTCGCCGTCGTGTACTCGCAGGTTCATTGCCGCCCTTGCAGGCCGTCTTGCACCAGGGGGCGTGCTCGGACACCACCGAGCGCAACGGGCGGTACATGATGGATAACAACTACCGCGTGACGCTGGAGCTGTTTGAATACTGCCAGGCTCAGCGCGTGCCGTTCCTGTATGCGTCTTCGGCGGCGGTTTATGGCGGCTCATCGGTATATGTCGAGGATCCGGCCAACGAACGGCCGTTGAATGTCTACGGTTACTCCAAGCTGTTGTTCGACCAAGTGCTGCGCACGCGCATGCATTCGTTGACTGCGCAGGTCGTGGGCCTGCGTTATTTCAACGTCTACGGTCCGCATGAACAGCACAAAGGCCGCATGGCGTCGGTGGCTTTTCACAATATGAATCAATTCCTGGCCGAGGGGCATGTCCGTTTGTTCGCGGGCTGGGATGGCTACGAAGACGGTGGCCAGAGCCGTGATTTCATCTCGGTCGATGACGTCGTCGCGGTCAATCTGCATTTTCTGGATCATCCTGAAACGTCGGGGATCTTTAATTGCGGGACTGGCCGTGCACAGCCGTTCAATGACGTGGCGGCTGCAGTCGTCAATGCCCTGCGCGCCGAGCGCGCAGAGGCGCCTTTGCCATTGGAAAAACTGGTCGAGCAGGGATTGCTGCACTATATCCCGTTCCCCGAGGATCTCAAGGGCCGCTACCAAAGCTACACGCGAGCGGATGCGACGCAGTTGCGTGCCGCGGGCTTTACGGCACCGATGCGGGATGTGCAGACCGGTGTGGCCGAGTACGTGAAATATTGGCGCGCACGTCAGGCGTAGCCTTTCCTTGTACGTAGTTTCCGAGGGTGATTTTTTCGTTCACTCTCGGACTTTTCAGAGCAGGCGATAGGCATCATGAGTGGGCTGGCGGACGATTCGTCCTGCCGTTTGATACGGAGCCTGACCATGAATCCTTTTTTGCATGAGCCCGTTGCCGTGTGCACGGAGCCCCTTTCTTATTTCGCCGTGCGGCGTCCAGCACGATGGCCGTTCACGGGACGTACTCGTCTTGGCGCTGACGGCATGCGGGTGGCGCAACGCCGCTTGGCACGTGCGGTTGGCCGCGTTGCGATCGCCAGTGGGTTGGCGCTGATGGCGATGCCTGTCCATGCCTTGGACGCGAACTCGGCGACTGTCGAGCAACTCGAAGCGATCAATGGCGTAGGGCCTCGTACCGCCAAAATCATCGTCCAGGAGCGCGACCGTGCCGGTCCTTTCGACTCGTTGGAGGACCTTTCTGATCGCGTACGGGGTATCGGGCGTAAACGATTGGGACGTTTGCGTGCCGCGGGCTTGACGGTCGGTGCAGGCGTGACGGTGTTCGGCCCCAATTCGATTGCGATGCCGCAGTTTGCGCCGTCGCTGCCGCAGGCGACGCCAGGTGCGCCATAGGGTGTCCCTGGCGGCGTCGCGGCTTTAGCCCCGCAGTCAGGAATCCGGCGGTATGATCGATTGCATGGCTACTTTCTCATATCCCACAATCGCACAAACCGTCGGCAATACGCCGTTGGTCCGTTTGCAGCGTATCCCCAGCGCGGCGGCTCAGTCACGGGGCAACGTCGTCCTGGCCAAACTGGAAGGCAACAATCCCGCAGGCTCGGTCAAAGACCGCCCGGCGCTTTCGATGATTTTGCGCGCCGAAGAGCGCGGTGAAATCAAGCCGGGCGATACGCTGATCGAGGCGACCAGCGGCAATACGGGTATTGCGCTGGCGATGACAGCTGCGATGCGTGGTTATCGCATGGTGTTGATCATGCCGGACAATTTGTCGGTGGAGCGTCGCGCGGCCATGGCCGCCTACGGTGCAGAACTGATTTTGACTCCTGCCAGCAAGGGCGGGATGGAATATGCCCGCGACCTGGCCATGTCCATGCAGGACGAGGGCAAAGGCAAGGTCCTCGATCAGTTTGCCAATCCCGATAATCCCCGCGCCCACATCGAGGGTACGGGCCCTGAAATCTGGAGCCAGACCGAAGGGCGTGTGACGCACTTTGTCAGCGCGATGGGCACCACCGGCACCATCATGGGCGTGTCGACCTACCTGAAATCCCAGAATCCCGACGTGCAAGTCGTAGGCGCACAGCCTGCCGAGGGTTCTCAGATTCCGGGTATTCGCAAATGGCCCGAGGCCTACATGCCCGCGATTTTCGATCGCAATCTGGTCGATGCGTATGAGTCCATCGAGCAGTCCGAGGCGGAAACCATGGCGCGCCGGCTAGCCGCCGAAGAAGGCATTTTCGGTGGCATTTCGTCGGCAGGCGCCCTGGTGGCTGCGTTACGCGTGTCTGAGCGTGTCGAGAACGCCACGATTGTGTTCATCGTCTGTGACCGCGGCGACCGGTATCTGTCTACGGGCGTATTTAACGAGAAGTCCGCCTGACCGCGTTGTCGTTGCGTCTCAGCGCCCCATGCGTGTTTCCAGTTCAGCCGCCAGGTCGGCGACGGCCGTGGCATAGAAATAGCTGCGGTTGTACTGGGTCAGCGCAAAAAAGTTAGGCGTTGCTGTCCGGTACTGCACCGTACCGCGGGCTTCTTCGACCAGGTCTACGACGCCGAGGGGGCGATCCTGCCAGCTTTCGGTGCTGGCTCCTGCCGCCACCCGGGCGCCGGCGGCCTGCAGGCTGCGCCAGGTTTGCGTGGGCGTGAGCCCGCCTGTAGCCAGGGCGGATGGGTCCGCCGGTAACAACACGGGGGCAAAAACGGGCAGTCCGCGTAGCCATCCGTGCTCGACCAGGAAATTGCCGACCGACATGACAGCGTCGTTCACGCTGCTGTTCAACCTGATATGACCATCGCCATCGCCGTCAACGGCGTAGCGCATGATGCTGCCAGGCATGAACTGCGGCATACCGATCGCCCCGGCGTATGAGCCTTTGGCATTCATATCGAGCTTGTCCTGTAGAGACAAGGTAATGAAATCGGCCAGCTGCCCGCGGAACATCTCGGCCCGTTCGGGTTTGTTCGGGTCGGGGTAATCAAAGGCCAGCGTGGTGAGCGCATCCAGGACACTGAAGCTGCCCATGTTGCGGCTGTACAGCGTTTCCACGCCGATGATGGATACGATGATCGAGGCTGGTACGCCATAGCGTTGCGCCGCCTGATTCAGCAATGCCTGGTTTTCCTGCCAGAATTCCACGCCCCATTTAATGCGTTTGGGCTCGACAAAACGGGCGCGATAGGTATTCCAGCTGCGCCATATCTTGCGTCCAGGCGGAGACGGGGCGATCAAGCGTGCCACCGTCGCGTTGTAGCGAGCCTCGGTCAAGGCCTGCTCGATAGGCTCAAGGGGCAAGTTACGTTCGGCTGCCAGGCGTTTGGCAAAGGCCTGGACTTCGGGCCGCAGCGTTCCTCTTGGTGTGAGGGCTGCAGGCGGCTCACCCGTCGGCTGGGCGGGGCCTATGCGCGTAGGCGTGACGCCAACGGGTGCCTTAGAGGGAGTTTGGGCCTGGGATGAGCCCGAGGGTGCGGTATTTGCACAACCCGCCAATACCATGAATACCGTGCCGATTTGCACGAACCGCCGACAGATGAACATAATCTTCCTTATGGAGACCATGTATCTTACCCATCCGCTGTGCAAACTGCATGAAATGGGCAGTTGGCACCCCGAATGCCCAGAGAGGCTGGATGCTATTGCCGACCAATTATTGGCCAGCGGATTAGCACCATTTCTGCTGGAGCAGCAAGCCCCTGCGGCGACGCGCGAGGCGATTTTGCACGTGCATTCCAAGGATCATCTGGATGGCTTGCGGGCGCGCTCTCCCGCCGAGGGCTATAGCGCGATCGATCCCGACACGTTGATGAACCCGTACACCTACGAGGCGGCACTGCATGCTGCCGGGGCGGGCATTGCGGCGGTGGATGCGGTGATGCAAGGCCAAGCGGCTAATGCTTTTTGTGCCGTGCGTCCACCGGGACATCATGCACGGCCCGATGCAGCTATGGGCTTTTGCTTTCTGAACAATATCGCGATTGCGGCGCAGCACGCCATGCACACATACGGTGTACAGCGGCTGGCCATCATTGATTTCGACGTGCATCACGGCAATGGCACTGAGGAGATGTTTGCGGGTGACGAACGGGTGTTGATGTGCAGCTTTTTCCAGCACCCGTTTTTTCCCCATAGCGGCGCCGAGAGTCCCGCCGCCAATATGGTCAATGTTCCGGTTCCTGCCTATACTGGGGGCGCGGCCATACGTGAGTTGGTGCAGGACGCCTGGTTGCCTCGCCTGGAGGTACATGCGCCCGAGTTGATTTTGGTCTCCGCGGGGTTTGATGCCCACCGCGAGGACGATATGGGCCAGATGGCGCTGGTCGAAGCCGATTACAGTTGGATGACCGAGCAGATCATGCAGGTGGCTGATCGTCATGCGCACGGCCGCATCGTCAGCATGCTGGAGGGCGGTTACAACTTGTCAGCGCTGGCGCGCAGCGTGGTCGCTCATCTACGGGCTCTCACAAAGTTGTAGAATCAACGAATTGTGCAATGCGGGACCGGCCCAAGGCCGGTCTATTATTCTTAAGCTTAGGAGGCTGCTGGATGAAGGTGCTGGTACCTGTAAAGCGCGTTGTTGACTATAACGTCAAGGTGCGCGTGAAATCGGATCAAACGGGCGTGGATATCGCGAACGTGAAGATGTCCATGAACCCCTTTGACGAAATCGCCGTCGAAGAAGCCACGCGCCTGAAGGAAAAGGGCGGTGCCACCGAGGTGATCGCCGTTTCTTGCGGCGTTGCACAGTGCCAGGAAACCCTGCGCACGGCAATGGCCATCGGCGCCGACCGCGGCATCCTGGTACAGACCGACGCTGAACTCCAGCCGCTGGCCGTGGCCAAGCTGCTCAAGGGCCTGGTCGAAAAAGAACAACCGCAGCTGGTCATCCTGGGCAAGCAAGCCATTGACGACGATGCCAACCAGACTGGCCAGATGCTGGCCGCGTTGCTGGACTGGCCGCAAGCCACTTTCGCCAGCAAGGTCGAAGTCGCGGGCGACAGCGTCACGGTGACCCGCGAAGTCGACGGTGGTCTGGAAACGATCAAACTGTCGCTGCCGGCCATCATCACGACCGACCTGCGCCTGAACGAGCCGCGTTACGTCACGCTGCCCAACATCATGAAGGCCAAGAAAAAACAGCTGGACACCGTCACCCCCGAGGAGCTGGGCGTGGATGCGGCGCCTCGCCTGAAGACCTTGAAAGTCACCGAGCCACCCGCCCGCAAGGCCGGTATCAAGGTGGCCGACGTGGCCGCGTTGGTCGACAAACTCAAGAACGAAGCGAAGGTGCTCTAAGATGACGACGCTGGTTATTGCCGAACACGACAACGCCCAACTAAAGGGCGCCACCCTGAACACCATCGCTGCCGCAGCCAAGCTGGGCGGTGATGTCCACGTGCTGGTCGCCGGCAGCAATGCGAAAGCCGTTGCTGACCAGGCTGCACAGGCTGCCGGTGTGGCTAAAGTCCTGCTGGCCGATGCGCCGCAACTGGCCGAAGGCCTGGCGGAAAACCTGGCTGCGCAAGTCCTGGCCGTGGCGTCGAACTACAGCCACATTTTGTTCCCGGCCACCGCCTCGGGCAAGAACGTCGCTCCGCGCGTGGCTGCAAAGCTCGACGTGGCACAGATCTCCGACATCATCGGTGTCGAGTCTGCCGATACCTTCCAACGCCCGATTTACGCTGGTAACGCCATCGCTACCGTGCAATCGAGCGACGCCGTGAAGGTCATCACCGTCCGTACGACAGGTTTCGACGCGGTTGCCGCCACCGGTGGTTCGGTCGCCGTGGAAACCATCGAAGCCGTTACCGATTCGGGCAAGTCCTCGTTCGTCGGCCGCGAAGTCGCCAAGAGCGACCGTCCTGAGTTGGCCGGCGCACGCGTGGTCGTCTCGGGTGGCCGTGGTCTGGGCAGTGCTGAAAACTTCAAGATCCTCGATCCGCTGGCCGACAAGCTGGGCGCCGCGCTGGGTGCCTCGCGTGCCGCGGTGGACGCAGGCTACGCGCCCAACGATTGGCAGGTCGGCCAGACCGGCAAGATCGTGGCGCCGCAGCTGTACGTGGCCGTCGGTATCTCGGGCGCCATCCAGCATTTGGCTGGCATGAAAGACTCCAAGGTCATCGTGGCCATCAACAAAGACCCCGAGGCGCCGATCTTCGGCGTGGCCGATTACGGCCTGGTGGGTGATTTGTTCACCGTCGTTCCCGAGCTGGCCAGCGCCCTGTAAATAGAATCATCACAGTGCGCTAAACGGGCGTGCAGAGCAGGAATTTCCTGCTCTGCACGCCCGTTTTGTTTTTTATCTTGGCGCGGTGTGAGGCTCTACTCCTCTCGCCGGGGTCAGAGCTTATATCCGCCGCTTGCCTCGATGACCTGAGCAGTCACCCACCGGCCTTCGTCGGAAGCCAGAAACGCCACCACTGCTGCGATGTCCGAGGTCTCTCCGAATCGTTCCAGCGCGGTGTCGGCTTCAATCATTTTCACCATGTCCGCATTCTCGCGGATGGCGGCGTTCATGTCGGTTCTTATCCAGCCCGGCGCGACGGCGTTTACCGTGATCCCGCGCGGCCCTAATTCCATCGCGAGCGTGTGGGTCAGGTTGTTGATGGCCGCCTTGGCCATAGAGTAGATGGGAACCGCCTGTAGTGGCCTCGCCCCGGCCGCGGATGAAATGTTGATGATACGTCCGCCGTCGGCAAGCCGGTTCAGCGCGGCCTGAACGATAAAAAACGGCGCACGGGCATGGACTGCGAACATGGTGTTCCAATTGTCGGGTGTCGCGTCTGCGAGGCCGCCCCATCCCGAATTGCCGGCATTGTTGACCACGATGTCGAGCGCTGTGCTGCCCTTTCTGTTGGCGAGTTCGCTGTCGAGCTGTTCGAATAGCGCCGGGATAGCCTCGGCGTTGACCAGGTCCGCTTGAAGCGCGAATGCGCTGCCGCCAGCTCTCTCGATGGCCATTACCGCATCCTTGGCGCCCGCTCGATTCTGACTGTAGGTCATGGCGACGGTCGCACCATCCGCCGCGAGCCGCTCGGCAATTGCCCGTCCAATGCCTCGTGAACCGCCCGTTACCAGCGCCGTCTTATTGGCTAGTGTTTTCAGCATGGGTTACCTCTGGACGGTATCGGCACTGGCGAGCTCAAGGAACAGGGCGACATGGATCGGCGGGAGCCCCTGCAACGTTCCTCCGATCGGTGACGGACGCTCCGTCTTGTCGATCAGTTGCTGTGCGGCGGTGGGGGAGATGGGCTGGCCCGGGCGCAGATAGGCCTGTTTCGCCTCATTTTCTGTCAACCCCTGCGCAATGTCGGGGACATAGGGCCAGAAATAGATCGGTGTGTTGGGTTCGATGCGCCAACTGTCGGCTAGCGAACCAGTGTCGACGACGTCATAGCCGACTGCCTGAATAAAACGCGTGACGGCTTGCTTGGCAGCAGTATCGTCGCCGGCGATGGGCAGGGTGGTTCGTTCGACGTGGCCTTTTGGCCGGGCGCTGTACTGCATATGGTGCCAGCCGAGGTTGTGAACCCCTTTGACCACTTTGGCGCCCTCCAGATGCTGTTGCACCAGTTCGCTTGACGTCAGATCCCCATTGTCGAGATCGGCCCTGCGGAAGTCTCCCATACCGGGATAGTAGTTGGTCTGGTCGAGGACGACTTTCCCTGCGAGCTTGTTGGCTGGCAGAGTCTCGAACGTCGCCAATGGAATCGCGAGCGAGACGATATCCGCGGCCGCAATGGCTTCTTCAACCGTTCCTGCGCGCGCCAGCGGGCCAAGCGCCTGGACCAGGTCTGAGAGCGATTCAGGACCCCGAGAATTGCTGAGTACGACCTGATATCCCGCCGAGACGGCCAGATGGGCGACGGCTTTGCCTACGAGGCCCGAACCGATGATGCCGAGTGTTTGAGTCATCTATGTGTCCTTTCGTTGAGAGAGCGGCGGAAACCCGCCGCCAGATTCCGTGTGACGTTTTGCATAGACCGCACTGTAAAATCGGCCATGGAATTGATAAATGGGGCTAAAAGCTACACACTGTTGTCCATGAATACATCAATCGATCTCCCCGAGATGAGAGCCTTTGTGGCGGTTGTGACCGATGGCTCCTTTACGACGGCAGCAGAGCGCCTTGGCACCGACAAGGCGCGCGTGAGCCGAATCGTTCGGCGTATGGAAGAAAAACTCGGCGCACGGCTCCTCACCCGTTCGACACGCCGCCTCAGCGTGACTGAAATCGGGCGCGATTATTTCGAGCGCGCCATGTGCATCCTGACCGCTGCGGAGGCGGCGGAGGCTGCGGTGGCACAGCAATCCAGAGAGCCCAAAGGCCTGCTCAGAGTCACAGCGGGCTCTGAGTTCGGTACGATGGTCGTCGATGGATGGATTGCAGCGTTCCTGCGGCTGGCACCGAACGTCACGGTAGAGGCGGAATATACGAACCGCCTGGTCGACATCATTCACGAAGGGATCGATGTCGCGATTCGCGTCGGTGCGCTACCGGATTCAGGGCTCTCCGCGCGCAAGCTCGGTGAAGTGGTCTACGGGCTGTATGCTGCCCCTGATTATCTGAGACGAGGGCCGATGCTGTCCGCAGTCAACGATCTGACACATCACGACCTGATCATGAAGACCTCGCGCGGCCGTCCGAATTGGATGCTGGTAAACGGACCTGATACGGAAACCGTCACAGCAGCGCCCCGCGTCGCGGTAAACAGTACGATCGCTGCAAGAAATCTGGCGCTTGCAGGGCTTGGAATCGCGCAGTTGCCTCGTTTCATGGCCGAGCCCCATGTGGGCAATGGCACGTTATCCTGCGTGCTTCCTGGCTGGGCAGAGGTCCCTGCTCCTGTTCACGCTGTATTTGCATCGAGCCGTTATATGGATCCCAAAGTGCGCAGCTTCGTGGATCTCAGTTTGAGCGCGTTCAACGACAGCGAGGCCATTCACGGCTTGCCGACAAGGCAGGCGTCAAAGGTTTAAGATTGAACAAGTGCCGCACAGCAACTGCCAACTGATTTTGGAGACACAATGCCCTACGTCACCCCATTGCAGGATTTCCGCTTTGCTCTCAAGGACTTGGCTGGCCTGGATGAGATTCTGCGGTTGCCGGGTTTTGAGGAAGTCACCCCCGATCTCGTGGACGCGATCCTGGATGAAAATGCCCGTTTTGCCGAGCAGGCCATTGCGCCATTGAATGTAGCCGGCGATACGCAGCCCCCTCAGTGGAACGACGGGCAGGTGACGACGACGCCGGGCTTTAAACAAGGATTCGCCGATTACGCGGCTAGTGGTTGGCAAGGCTTGCAGCATCCGCCGCAATGGGGCGGGCAGGGGCTGCCGAAATTGGTCGCGGCGGCACCTTGCGAGAATCTCCAGGCGGCCAATCTGGCCTTTTCCTTATGTCCCATGCTGACCGATGGCGTGATCGAGGCATTGCTGACCGTAGGCTCTGAGGCGCAGCGTCAAGCCTACGTGCCTAATCTGATTGCGGGCAAATGGACGGGGACCATGAACCTGACCGAGCCGCAGGCCGGTTCAGACCTGGCTCAGGTGGCGACCCGTGCGGTGCCTCAGGCTGATGGGACGTATCGCCTGAGTGGCCAGAAAATTTTCATTACCTACGGCGATCATGATCTGGCGGAGAACATCATTCATCTGGTGTTGGCCCGAACACCCGATGCACCTGCTGGTGTCAAAGGTATTTCCTTATTCATCGTGCCGAAATTCCTGGTCAATCAGGACGGCAGCCTGGGGGCGCGCAATGATGTGTGGTGCGCATCGCTGGAGCACAAGCTCGGCATTCATGGCAGTCCGACGGCCATTCTGCTCTACGGCTCAGGCAAGGGCGAGGCGGGCGAAGGCGCAGTGGGCTATCTGGTAGGCGAGCTCAATCGTGGCCTGGAATACATGTTCATCATGATGAATGCCGCACGTTTTGGCGTGGGGCAGCAGGGCATTGGGATATCGGAGCGGGCCTATCAACACGCATTGACCTATGCGCGCGAGCGGGTGCAGGGGCGTGCCATCGAAGGCTCCTCCGGGCCGGTGGCGATTGTCCATCACCCCGACGTGCAACGTATGTTGCTGACCATGCGGGGCCTGACCGAGGCCGCCAGGGCAGTGTCCTTTGTGGCGGCTGCGGCGCATGATAAGGGGACGCATCATCCCGATGCTGGGGTGCGAGCAAGAAATCGCGCGTTTTACGAATATCTGGTTCCGGTTGTGAAAGGATTTTCCACCGAGTCCGCCGTCGAGGTGGCATCGTTGGGGGTCCAGGTCCATGGGGGCATGGGTTTCATCGAAGAAACCGGCGCTGCCCAGTATTACCGCGACGCACGTATTCTGCCGATCTACGAAGGCACCACGGCAATTCAGGCCAACGACCTGGTGAGCCGCAAGACCCTGCGCGACGGGGGAGCGACGGCCTATGCGTGCATTGCCGCGATGAAAGACACTTTGCAGACCTTGCATACCGCCGCCGCGCGTGCCGAGCCCGACGACCGGGCCGGGTTGAATTTGCTGCGCGACAATCTGGATCTGGCGATCCAGGGTTATGACGCTGCGGTCACTTTCATCCTGGAGCAGGCGCAATCCAATGTGCGGGCGATCTACGCGGCGAGTGTGCCCTATTTGATGCTGGCCGGCATTGTGCATGGCGGGTGGCAAATGGCGCGCGCGGCGCTCGTGTGTCAGCGCCAGTTGGCCGAGGGGACGACGGACCCGTTTTATCGCAGCAAGCTTTCTACGGCGTTGTTCTATGGCGCACAGATCTTGCCACGTGCGCTGGCGCTGTCGGCATCGGTTCGTGCGGGAGGCGTGGCCAATCGCTGCGGAGCACAGTCCGATATTGCATGAAGTTATTAAACATATGCAACAAACGTATTTCCAGTGATACGGATTTGATGTAAGAATCTTCGGGTATGACTCTCGCAGTCGCTGATCATACTGATCAGCGACGCTAACTGCCACGGAGACCTTCCATGACCCAACTTCGTCTGGGCGACACCGCCCCGGATTTCGAGCAAAACACGTCCACCGGCCCGATCCGTTTTCATGAGTATTTGGGGGATAGCTGGGGCGTACTGTTTTCGCACCCGGCTGACTTCACGCCGGTTTGCACGACCGAACTCGGCTACACGGCCAAGCTGGCCGATGACTTTGCCAAGCGCAACGTGAAAGTGCTGGCCTTGTCGGTTGACGGGGTGGACTCGCACAACCAGTGGATCAACGATATCAACGAGACGCAATCCACGACGGTGAATTTCCCCATCATCGCGGACGACGATCGCAAAGTCGCCGAGCTGTATGACATGATTCACCCCAATGCCAGCGCTACGGCAACCGTGCGTTCGGTGTTCATCATTGATCCGGCCAAGAAGATCCGTTTGACCATTACCTATCCGGCCAGCACGGGGCGTAATTTCAACGAAATTCTGCGCGTGATCGATTCGCTGCAGTTGACCGATAGTCATAGCGTGGCGACGCCGGTCAACTGGCAAGACGGCGATGACGTCATCATCGTGCCGTCCCTGAAGGACGAGGCCGTGATCAAAGAGAAATTCCCGAAAGGCTACAAAGCGGTGCGCCCGTACCTGCGTATTACGCCTCAACCGAATAAGTAAATAACCAGGATGCAGATCGGCGCAACGCGTGCCGATCTGCATCAGGTGCCGCTTGCGCGCGCTCGCCTTCAGGCAGCGCGCGCTTTTTTGTTGTCGCTGCGACGGACATGCATTCTTTATTTCCAATAGCGATGAGCAATCAAAAAATGATTCTTTCCGTTTAGTTCGGCGACGCTGCACACTTGCATCCACTGTCTACAGATTCGGGTGCAAACATGCTGTATAAGAAAAAATTCTGGGCTGCATTGGCGACGGTGGCTGCGGCCTTCGTCGTGGGTTTGCCGGCTCATGCGCAAGAGAAGCAAACGTTGTTGAACGTGTCCTATGATCCTACGCGTGAGTTGTACCGTGCTGTGGATGAGGCATTCGCCAAGCAATATCAAGAAAAAGCCGGTGTGGCCCTGACCATTCGTCAATCGCACGGAGGTTCAGGTAAACAAGCACGCTCGGTCATCGACGGCCTGGACGCTGATGTAGTGACATTGGCGCTGGCGTATGACATCGACGCCATTGCCGACAAGGGCCTGTTGCCCAAAGACTGGCAAGCCCGCTTGCCGTTGAACAGCTCGCCTTACACCTCGACCATCGTTTTCCTCGTCCGCAAGGGCAACCCGAAGCAAATCCATGATTGGAATGATCTGGTCAAGGATGGCATTGAAGTCATCACGCCGAATCCGAAAACCTCGGGCGGCGCGCGCTGGAACTACCTGGCGGCCTGGGCCTATGCGCTAGAGAACAACGGCGGTGACGAAAGCAAGGCCAAGGCCTTTATCAGCGACTTGTTCAAACACGTGCCTGTGTTGGATACCGGCGCTCGCGGTGCGACGACCACGTTTGTCGAACGCGGTGTCGGGGACGTATTGCTGGCGTGGGAAAACGAAGCGTTCTTGGCCCAAGAGGAATTGGGTCCGGACAAGTTCGATATCGTCGTGCCTTCGCTGTCCATCTTGGCTGAACCGCCCGTCGCAGTCGTCGACAAGAACGTCGATCGCAAGGGCACGCGTGCCGCTGCACAAGCCTACCTGGAGTTTTTGTACACGCCAGAGGCCCAGGAAATCATTGCGCGTAATTTCTATCGTCCGACCGACAAGAACGTGGCCGAAAAGTACAGCAAGCAGTTCCCCAAAGTGAAGCTGGTGACGATTGACGATGCCATCTTCGGCGGTTGGAAAAAGGCGCAGTCCACGCACTTTAGCGATGGTGGGGTCTTTGACCAGATTTATCTGCCTAACGGTAAATAAGCCAGAGGGCGGGATGCAATCATGACTTCAGCCATGACCACGGCTGCGGGGGCGAAAGCCCCCGTTGGCCGGCAACGGAAACGACCCGGCGTCCTGCCGGGTTTTGGGCTTTCCATGGGCTTTACCGTGGTGTACCTGAGCCTGCTGGTATTGCTGCCTCTGGTGGTCCTGCCGCTCAAGAGCGCCAGTCTGGGATGGGAGGGGTTTTGGCGCGTGGTCACCACGCCGCAGGCACTGTATTCGTATCAGCTGACATTTGGTGCGGCGCTCATCGCTGCGTTGGTGAATCTGGTGTTCGGCATGGTGGTGGCGTGGGTGTTGGTGCGCTATCAGTTTCCAGGCAAGAAAATCCTGGATGCAATGGTGGATCTGCCGTTTGCGTTGCCCACGGCTGTCGCGGGGATTGCGCTGACGGCGCTCTATACCAAGACAGGTTGGCTGGGCGCGCCGCTGGAAAATTGGTTTGGCTTGAAAGTGGCGTTCTCTCCGATCGGCATTGTGGTGGCATTGGTGTTCATCGGCATTCCATTTGTCGTGCGTACCGTGCAGCCGGTGCTGGAGGACATTGAGCGTGAAATCGAAGAGGCCGCTGCCAGCCTGGGCGCCAACCGGTGGGAAACAGTGCGGCGCGTCTTGCTGCCCACCATTGTGCCTGCGTTGTTGACCGGTTTTGCCTTGGCATTTGCACGGGCAATCGGCGAATACGGCTCCGTCGTGTTCATTGCGGGTAATCGGCCAATGGTGACTGAGATTACTCCCTTGCTGATCATGTCGAAGCTGGAGCAGTTCGATTATGTCGGCGCTGCCGCGATCGCCACAGTGATGCTCGCCATCTCATTCGTCTTGCTGTTGTTCATTAACTTGTTGCAAGGTTGGCAAGCCCGACGTGGCAGGAGGTTTGCATGAGTTCTGCCGTGACGGATCGTCCCAATCACCTCACAGAGCCGCGCTGGGTGCGCGGACTGTTGCTCGGGGTCGCGCTGGCATTTTTGACACTGTTCTTGCTGTTGCCTCTGGTCACGGTGTTCGTCGAGGCCTTCAAGAAAGGCTGGGCGCTTTATCTCGCAGCGATCACCGAGCCCGATGCCTGGAGTGCAATTCAGTTGACGCTGTGGGTGGCGGCCATCTCGCTGGTGGTGAACCTGGTTTTCGGTGTGGCTGCGGCCTGGGCGATCGCAAAGTTCGAATTCCGCGGCAAACAGTTGTTGATCACCTTGATCGATTTGCCGTTTTCCGTGTCGCCGGTCGTCGCAGGGCTGGTATTCGTCGTGTTGTTTGGTTCGCAAAGCTGGATGTGGCCCTTTCTGGAGGATCACAACTTGAAGATCGTCTATGCCGTGCCTGGCGTGGTGTTGGCGACCTTGTTCGTGACCTTTCCCTTTATCGCCCGTGAGTTGATTCCGCTGATGCAGGCGCAGGGCAGCGAAGAGGAACAGGCAGCGTTGACATTGGGCGCAAGCGGCTGGCAGATATTCTGGCGTGTGACGTTGCCCAATATCAAATGGGGCCTGCTCTACGGTGCGATCCTGTGTAACGCCCGTGCGATGGGAGAGTTCGGAGCGGTATCTGTGGTGTCGGGCCATATACGCGGGATGACCAATACGCTGACGCTGCACGTCGAGATTCTGTACGGTGAGTATCAGTTTGCGGCCTCGTTTGCCGTGGCGTCGCTATTGGCGTTGCTGGCCCTGGTGACGCTGGTGATCAAAAACGTGGTCGAGTGGCGTAGCGCACGGCCCGATAGTGTCGATCAACCGATGGAGGCTCGCGCAGCCGCACCGGTTGCGGCGCCTCAGCCGACAACGGCATGATGGAGTTCCTGGCATGAGTATTGAAGTCAAAAATCTTTCGCGTCGCTTTGGTGATTTTCGTGCCCTGGACGACGTCTCTCTGCATATCGAAACCGGTGAGTTGGTAGCGTTGCTAGGCCCTTCCGGTTGCGGGAAAACGACCCTGCTGCGCATTATTGCGGGCTTGGAAACTGCCGACACAGGAAGTGTCCTGTTTGCTGGGGAGGATGCTACAGACGTGGACGTGCGCCATCGTCAGGTCGGCTTTGTGTTCCAGCACTATGCGCTCTTTAAGCACATGACTGTGTTTGAGAACGTGGCGTTCGGTCTGCGGGTCAAGCGTCGCGCACAGCGCCCCAGTGAAACGCAGATCCGTCAGAAAGTGCACGAGTTGTTGAACCTGGTGCAGTTGGATTGGCTGGCGGATCGTTATCCGGCGCAGTTATC
The DNA here is from genome assembly GCF_054780995.1 of Bordetella tumbae. NCBI lineage: Bacteria > Pseudomonadati > Pseudomonadota > Betaproteobacteria > Burkholderiales > Alcaligenaceae > Bordetella > Bordetella tumbae. Next base: position 107,872 of record NZ_BAAGVG010000005.1, on the reverse strand, counting down.
AGGTGGGCAGCGCCAGCGTATCGCGCTGGCTCGTGCATTGGCCGTCGAGCCGCGGGTGTTGTTGCTGGACGAACCCTTTGGTGCGTTGGATGCCAAGGTGCGCAAGGAACTGCGCCGCTGGCTGCGCCGTCTGCATGACGAGTTGCATGTGGCAAGCGTGTTCGTCACGCACGACCAGGAAGAGGCCCTGGAAGTCGCGGACCGTGTGGTGTTGATGAATGCCGGCCGCATCGAGCAGGTAGGCACGCCGCGCGAAGTCTGGGAGCACCCGGCCACACCATTCGTGTATGGGTTCTTGGGCGACGTCAATCAGTTGGCCGGTCATGCGACCAATGGCGTCTGGCATGCACATGGCGTCGAGCTGCCAGCCCCCGATCTGGCCAAGGCCCATCAGCAGCAGGCGATTGCCTATGTGCGTCCGCACGAGATTGATCTCGCGCGTGACAACGGTTTGGGGCAGGGGATTCCCGTGCGCCTGAACCATGTGTATTTAGCTGGCCCGAGCGCCTATCTGGAACTGGAACGTCAGGATATCCAGGCCACGATCGAAGCTCAGGTGCCGGAGCAACTCTATCGTGAACTTGAACTGAAGGAAGGTGAAAGCTTGCTGGCGCGACCGCGCCGTGCTCGAGTTTTTGCCGCGGCATAACTATGACAGTCATTGATTCCGCACTAGACCCGGCCGTGGCCATGCGTTGGCAGGCGTTGCAAGAACGTCTGGCCGAAATTGCCCGGCAGTATCCCGACGCCGCGCTGGCATCGTCACTGGCGGCCGAGGATATGTTGTTGACGCACGCTATCTACGATGGCGGCTTTCCGTTAGAGGTATTTACCTTGGACACTGGCCGTCTGCATGCAGAAACGCTAGGCATGATCGACGCCGTGCGCGAGCGCTACGGCCGTGAGTTGACGATCTATTGCCCCGATGCCGAGGCGGTGGATCAGTATGTGAAAACGCACGGAGCCCATGCTTTCTATGAAAGTGTGGACCTGCGCAAGTCCTGTTGCCAGATCCGCAAGGTCGATCCCTTGAAGCGCGCTCTGGCAGGCCGTGGCGCCTGGATCACAGGGCAGCGCCGTGCTCAGGCCGCCACGCGCGGCGAGCTGCCGGAGGCCGAGCAAGACCCCGTGTTCGGCCTGTACAAATACAACCCCCTGGCCGCCTGGAGCGAAGAAGACGTGTGGCATGTCATTCGCGCTCTGGACATCCCCTACAACCCGTTGCATGACCAAGGCTATCCCTCGATCGGCTGTGAGCCTTGCACGCGCGCCATTCGCCCGGGCGAGGACGTGCGGGCGGGACGGTGGTGGTGGGAATCATCCGACTCGAAAGAGTGCGGCCTTCATGCGGGCAACCGAGTGATCTCGGTCGTCGCGGCACAAGAAAAATCGACTTCTGTATAAAAGGAAAATCATGTCTGTCGTTCTCAATCGCAGCCATCTCGATTGGCTGGAATCCGAAGCGATTTACATCCTGCGCGAAGTGGCGGCCGAATGCGCCAAACCCGTGTTGCTGTTCTCCGGGGGCAAGGATTCGGTCGTGCTGTTGCGGCTCGCGGAAAAAGCCTTCCGCCCGGGCCGGTTTCCGTTTCCGCTGATGCATATCGACACGGGCCATAATTTTGACGAAGTGATTGCATTTCGCGATCAACGTGCCGCCGAGCTGGGTGAGACCCTGATCGTGCGCAGCGTTGAGGACTCCATTCGCCGCGGCAGTGTGGTGTTGCGACGCGAGACCGACTCACGCAACGCCGCACAAGCAGTCACGCTGCTGGAGTCGATCGAAGAGTTCGGCTTTGATGCATGTATCGGCGGCGCACGTCGCGACGAAGAAAAGGCGCGTGCGAAAGAGCGTATTTTTTCGTTCCGCGATGAGTTCGGTCAATGGGACCCCAAGGCTCAGCGCCCCGAGTTGTGGAATCTCTTCAACACCCGTGTGCACAAGGGCGAAAACATGCGGGTGTTTCCGATTTCGAACTGGACCGAATTGGATGTGTGGCAATACATCCAGCGCGAACAGTTGGCGCTGCCGTCGATCTACTACAGCCATCAACGCGACGTCGTGCGCCGCAAGGGCCTGCTCGTGCCCGTGACGCCGCTGACGCCGCCGCAGGACGGCGAGCAAGTCGAAAACCTGGCCGTGCGATTTCGCACGGTGGGCGATATCTCTTGCACGTGCCCCGTGGCGTCTGATGCTGCCGATCCCTTGGCCATTATTGCCGAGACAGCTGTGACCGATATTACCGAGCGCGGTGCGACGCGCATGGATGACCAGACTTCCGAGGCCTCGATGGAGCGCCGCAAGAAAGAAGGCTATTTCTGAACTGATTACCGGACTTCGACATGAATGCTGTGAATGACTCTTTTTTGCCGGACACCGACAATGGTGTTCTGCGTCTGATTACGGCCGGCTCGGTAGATGACGGTAAATCGACCTTGATCGGGCGTTTGCTGTATGACAGCAAGGGCGTGTTTGCCGATCAGCTGGATGCGATCTCCCGCGCTAAATACAAGCGCGTGGCGGGTGACGGGATTGATTTCTCGTTGTTGACTGACGGCCTGGAGGCCGAACGTGAGCAGGGAATTACGATCGATGTGGCCTACCGCTATTTCTCGACCCCGCTGCGCAAGTTCATCGTGGCCGATGCCCCGGGGCACGAGCAGTACACACGCAATATGGTGACCGGCGCATCGACCGCCGATGCCGCGATCATCCTGATCGACGCGACGCGGGCTGCCGATGGCCAACTGCTGACGCAGACCAAGCGCCATAGCACCATTGCTCATTTGCTCGGCATTCGCCATATCGTGGTGGCGGTCAACAAGATGGATCTGGTTGACTGGGATCAAGCGGTATTCGAACGCATCCGTGATGCGTATGCGGAGCTCGCGCGCCGCCTGAATATCGCGCACTATCACGTGCTGCCGTTGTCAGCGCTCGAAGGCGACAACGTCGTCAATCGTTCGGATAAAACGCCGTGGTATGACGGCCCGCCGCTGTTGAGTCTGCTGGAACAGCTGGGTGGCACCGATAGCGAAGCAGCCGTGCGTCCATTGCGGTTTCCCGTCCAATGGGTGTCGCGTCATGGTGGCGATAGTGCAGAGGATTTTCGTGGTTATGCCGGCCGTATCGCCAGTGGCGAATTGCGTCCCGGCGATGACGTGGTGATTCAGCCGTCCGGCGTTGCCGCGCGTGTGAAAGAGGTTCTGGCATTCGATCGCGCTGTAGACGTCGCGGTTGCCGGTGATTCCGTCACTGTCGTGCTGGATCGCGATGTGGATGTGTCGCGCGGCGATGTGTTGTCGCATGCTGCAGCCCCCGCGCGCGTGGGGCGTGAGTTCGAGGCGGAGTTGTGCTGGTTGGATACGCAAGCCTTGAATCCCGCTCGCAAGTATTTGCTCAAGCATGGCACGCGTCTGACGTCGGCCAAGATTCGCGGCGTGTTGACGCATCGTGATATTCACGAGTTGCAAGAAGTCGAAAACCACAGCGGCACCTTGAACATGAATGAGATTGGCCGTGTGTCGTTTGCGACGCGTGAAGCATTAGCGGTCGATCGTTATACCGATGCGCCGGCAACGGGAGCATTCATTCTGATCGACGAGGCAACACATCAAACTGCAGCTGCAGGCATGCTGCGTTAAGTCGTCGCCTGTCTTCGAGCGAGTCAGAATTCATCACACACTGCTCGTGAGTTCGATTCGAACTGGCGTCGCTGTCTGAATGCCCAGGCCGTGATTCTTGTTGGGACGAAAATGAGCCTCATTGGCCGCCGCCCGTAGGGGAGGCGGCCTGTTGTTTTTAGGCTAAACCCAATATCCATGCGGGTTTCCGGCCGATTTCCAAAGTATGAAATCGATTCTTCAGACGGCGGGCCCGTCTTGGGGTAAAGTGAGATTTCGCTCGATGAGGGCATTTGGGGCTTGCTGAAAGTACTGGTTTTTTGTACAGTACTTTCATGGAACGCACCAATCACGTTTTTCCCGCCGGTTCTGGGTCCCCGGCTGCCGCCCCCGCCGCCTTGCGCGGCCGGGGAGCGGTTACTAATGTTCGGCATCGATTCGAACAGACCGAGCGTGAGCCCGCCGATGACGGCTGGTCCAGTGGTCAGGTGGCGGCTTCCCAGGACGATGTCTCTGATGCCGATATCGCCGGTGGTTACATTCCCATCGTTGCCGAATCGACACTCAAGACCACAGTGACGTCCGAACAGGCGCGCAAGCTCCTGTCACGTAACGATTCTCCCGATATTCCCTTTGATGTAGCCGTGAACCCCTATCGTGGGTGCGAGCATGGCTGCGTTTATTGTTACGCCCGGCCGACTCACGCCTACCTGGGGTATTCCCCCGGGCTGGATTTCGAGACGCGCCTGATCGCCAAGGCCAATGCCGTCGATGTGTTGCGAACCGAGCTGTCGCGCCCGGGATATCGCGTCTCGCCGATCAATATCGGCTCGGCGACGGATGTATATCAGCCCATCGAGCGCGAATGGCAATTGACGCGCGGTGTGCTCGAGCTTTTGCTGCAAACGCGGCATCCCGCCACGATCGTCACCAAAAACGCCCTGATTGAACGTGATCTGGATCTGTTACAGCCCTTGGCAGAACAACGGTTGATTACGGTGTACGTCAGCGTCACGACCCTGGATACAGAGATGGCGCGCACCCTCGAGCCGCGTGCGTCTGCCCCTTGGAGACGCATTCAGGCCGTGCGCACCCTGGCCAACGCCGGGGTGCCTGTGGGTGTGCTGGTGGCGCCCATTATTCCGTTTATCAACGACGAGTCTCTCGAACGCATCTTGCAGGACGCACGCCAGGCAGGCGCCTGCTATGCCAGCTATACCGTGCTGCGCTTGCCCTGGGAGGTCAAGGCCGTTTTCCAGGAATGGCTGGAGGCCCATTTCCCCGATCGCGCGCAACGCGTGCTGCACCGCATCGAGGATATGCGCAATGGCCGACGCAACGACCCTCAATTTGGCACGCGTATGCGCGGCACGGGCCTGTGGGCCAATTTGCTGCGCCAGCGTTTCAACTTGGCCGTACGCAAACTGGGGTTGAATACCACTCGTCCCCAGTTGGTCACGCATTTGTTCCAAGCGCCCAGGGCGGTCAGCCCGGCGTCCTCTGTCTCGGCTGCTTCGGTAGCAGGGCAGGGTTCATCCCGGCAATCGAAATCCTCGTCGCCGCTTTCGTCTTCACCGCAGTTAGCGCTGTTCTAACCGGAGCCTTTCATGTCCACTGCCACGCTTGCTTCCGATACCGTTGTTTCTTTGCCTTCGCGGCTGCCGACCTGGGTGCCACGCATTTTGGCGCGAGCCGCGGTCGGCGTGCTGCGTCAGCCCGCCAAATGGCCTTTTTCTTCTGGTTTGTCTCAGGGGCGTCATCGCGCCTTGGCGCCAGCTGCGCAATCGGATGTCATCGGTTCTTCCGCCGTTGCCCAGCCGATAGACGCACCGGCCGTTGATGTTCAGCCAGTCGTTCAGCCGACGCCAGCTGCTCGGATTTCTCAGCCGATCGTGAGTGCTGCTCAGGCCCAAATGTCCGCCGCTGCACTCCCGATGGATACGATGGCCGCGCACAGCCAGTCCATGGGGACGGCCAGCCGAGCCTTGAGCCAGGGCGTGACCATGCGCCAAATGGTGGGCGATGTCTTGCTGGTCGCGATGTGGGGAGCGTTGATTCCGGGGTTGATGTGGCTGGGGGCGGCCGCTGGGTTTTGAGCTTTCCCGCGCTGAGGGTGAGTGGGCCCTATACGGCAGTTTTCCCTAAGGCGTCCAGACCTCATCTGCGCAGCAGCGGCTGTTCGGAAACGCTTCTAACTAGACCCGAGCAGGATAACGCCCGCCAGAATGGCCAAGCATCCCAGTAGCCGTCCGACGCCGACTTTTTCCCTCAGGAGAAACATGCCGGCGAGGGTGCCCAGCATCATCGACATTTCCCGGGCAGGGGCGACCAGGCTTAACGGTGCGCCGTTGCGCAGGGCATAGAGCACCAGGATATAGCCCAGCGGCGACAGCAGACCGACGGCCCATGCGAGGCGCCAATATCCCCGCATGGCTTGCCAATTTTCCGCACGGCGCTTCATGACGTGTGGCGCCATCATGACGGTACGCGTGGCACACGTGAACCAGTCAAAGAGCACCGGCATGATTAACAGCACCTTGACGCCATAGGCGTCTACGACGGTATACGTCGCGATGAACAGGCCGATGACGATGCCCCAGCGCACCCCCAGCCATGCCTGAGGCTGGCGGAATAACGACAGTTTGCCTTGCGTAGCAATCAGCAGCACGCCGCCGACGACGCACAGCATACCGATGATCCCCGTTGTCGTTGCGGGCTCACCCAGTAGTAAAAAGGCGCCGGTGGTAGACAAGAGCGGGCCCGTGCCGCGGGCAATGGGATATACCACCGACAGATCCGCGACCTGATAGCCGCGTTGCAGACAGAGGCTGTAACCCAGATGCAGGGCGCTGGACGCCAGGATGCACACAATGACGGGCCAGCTCCAGACCATCCCTTCGTGCAGCAGGATCCATATCACCCAGGGGGCGTATAACAGGGTGGCGCATAGCCCATAGGCAAAGACAAATACTGGCCCCACCATCGCGGCCCGCTTGGCCAACAGATTCCACGAGGCGTGGGCCATGGCCGCCAAAACGACCAATATCAGGGACGCGTAAGACATGGGTGCGGCAGTTGCTATATATGACAGAAATATGACATTTAGATGTGCAAGGGTACTGCTAAAACCGCCTAAAAAGGGGACGGTGTTGCACGAGGCGTGGGATTTCCACCCGCGTGCGGGCGGTATGTACGTAAAGTGTTGATTTGATGTAGAATGCTGGGTTTACCACAAACCTCATCCTCTGCTTGCGTACAGCAAAGGTCCCGGCCCTGGTCGGCGCCCCATGCAAAAACAGCGCAAGGCACGATGATCTCGGAGTTCTCATGAACCTCATCGCTATCCTGGAACAGGAAGAAATCAAGCGCCTGACCGGCGACAAGACCGTACCCGAATTCGCCCCTGGCGATACCGTCGTGGTCAGCGTCAACGTCGTTGAAGGCACTCGCAAACGTGTGCAGGCCTACGAAGGAGTCGTGATTGCCAAGCGCAACCGCGGCCTGAATTCGTCCTTCATCGTGCGCAAGATCTCGTCCGGCGAAGCCGTCGAGCGTACGTTCCAACTGTATTCCCCGCAAATCGCCGGCATCGAAGTCAAGCGCCGCGGTGATGTGCGTCGTGCCAAGCTGTACTACCTGCGCAGCCGCTCGGGCAAGTCGGCTCGTATCAAAGAAAAGCTGGTCATCAAGCAAGCCAAATCGGCTTGATTGGTCTCGGTGTGATGCCCGCTCAGGCAGGATCACACCGCGCTTCCCGGCGATCCGGGTTAAAAAGGCACCTATCAAGGTGCCTTTTTTAACGCTTGTAGCAGGTATGCCCGACCCTTCGTCTCGTCCCCGCCGGCCTCCCGCCGTCATGCAATTCGATCCCGCCGCTCAGCCCTGGCAGCCCGCTGATGCCGGTCTGACCGCTATCGCGCCCGATCTGCTCGTGCCTCAACGATTGCGTGGGGTGCTGAGCCACGCAGGACCGTGGCCCCAGGATCCGCTAGGTTCGACCGAATACCGCCACCCCGGACGCGAGGGTACGCCAGTATTGGCAGCGGTCTTGATCCCCATGGTTGTTCATCCCGAAGGGGTGAGCATCATGCTGACGCAACGTACGGCACACTTGTACGATCATGCCGGCCAGATCAGTTTTCCGGGCGGGCGTGTGGAAACGACGGATGCGTCGCCCATCGCGACGGCGTTACGCGAGGCCGAAGAAGAAACCGGCCTGTCTGCCGAGTATGTCGACGTGCTGGGTTCGATGCCCGCTTATTTGACGTCGACGGGGTTTTCCATCACCCCGGTGTTGTCGCTGGTGCGCCCGGGTTTCACGCTGAAGCCCGATGTCTTCGAAGTCGCCGAGATATTCGAGGTACCTCTGACTTTCTTGACGAACCCCGCCAATCACCGCCTCTATCGAGGGCCATTGCCCGATGGACGCGAAAGGCTGTATTACGCCATGCCCTGGCATCAGTACTTTATTTGGGGGGCCACGGCGGGCATGTTGCGCAACCTGTATCACATGCTGCGCCATGGGTTGACGGCTGACATGGGTGGGGCGTCATTCGGGCGGTGACCATGCAAGTCCCTTTCCCAATCAGGTCAATAGCGCTGCTGTGCGGCCTCGCTTTCTTCGAGGATGCGCCGATACAGCGCATAACGCCCTGCATCGATCTCCCCTGCCTGTAGTGCCGCCACGACGCCGCAGCCCGGCTCGTGCCGGTGCGTGCAGTTATAAAAACGGCAACGTTCAATATGCGCGGTGAATTCCGGGAATCCTCGCAAGATATCGTCGCCCGACAGGTGCTGTAAACCGAACGCTTGAAATCCCGGAGAATCAATCAAATCGCCGCCCGGCGCAGGCAAGTGATACAGGCGCGTACTCGTGGTCGTGTGTCGACCCATGTCCAACGCTGACGAGTATTCTCGCGTCGCCGCGTCGGCATCAGGCACCAGTGCATTAAGAAGCGTCGATTTGCCCATGCCGCTTTGGCCCAGCAGCAGCGTGGTTTTGCCGGCCAGCTTTTCCGCCAGTGCGGCATGTACTGAGGGCCGGTCATGAGCGCTGAGTTCGATGATGGGAACGCCTAAGGCACGCACGGACGCCAGGCGTGCGCGGGCCGCGGTGACACCGGTTTCCAGATCGACTTTGTTCAGAATGATCAGCGGCTCGATCCCGGCGCTCCACGCGCCCGCCAAGGCTCGCCCCGCCAGATCGTCTGAAAAGGTCGGTTCGACTGCGACCACGATCAGCAATTGGTCGACATTCGCCGCAAACTGCTTGGAACGCATTTCGTCCGAGCGGAATAGCAGATTGCTGCGCGGCAAAATGGCATCGATTGCCCCCTCGTCACGCCCTTGAGGGGCGACGCGTACCCTATCGCCTACGGCTGCGCCCGCTTTTTTCCCACGAGGAAAGCAATGGCGCTCCGATCCGTCGGGGAATTCCACCACATAGTGGCGGCCGTGTGCCGCAATAATGCGGCCTTCTAATGGCTGGCTGCTGGCGCTCATGCGTGCTGCGTCAGGTGGCGGATGCGCACGGCGGCGGGCGGGTGGCTATCGTAAAAGGCAGAGTGCACAGGGTCGGGAGTCAGAGTGGCGGCGTTGTCATCGTACAGTTTGACGAGCGCCGAGACGAGTTGTTCGGATGAGCTTTGGGTGGCGGCGTAACGGTCGGCCTCGAACTCGTCACGGCGAGAGTACCAACTGGCGACCGGGGTCAACATAAAGGTAAACACGGGTATTACCAAGAAAAACAGCAATAGTGCCATCGCATCATTGCGGCCATTCAGGCGTGGCAATACGCCCAACCCCTCGTAGAACCAGGGTTGTTGCGCCAACCAGCCCAGTACTGCAAAAAACAGCAGGGCGGCGCCCAGGCTCAGCACAATACGTTTGACGATGTGGCGTTTGGCAAAATGCCCCAGCTCATGCGCCAGCACAGCCTCGATCTCGTCCGCATTCAGGCGCGCCAGCAGCGTGTCGAAAAATACAATGCGGCGCGATTTGCCAAAGCCCGTGAAATACGCATTGCCATGCGCCGAGCGGCGCGAGCCGTCCATGACAAACAGGCCATTGAGCGCGAAACCGCAGCGCTGGGCCAGCTGTTTGATCCGGTTCGCCAGATCAGGGTCGGATAGCGGCGTGAATTTATTGAACAGCGGTGCAATGAAGGTCGGGAAAATGAACAGCAACAGGAGGTTGAATGCTGTCCATAAGCCCCACGCCCATAGCCACCATAGGCTGCCGGCACTCGCCATCAACCACAGAATGGCCGCTGCCAGAGGGGCGCCCAATATCAGCGACACCAGTATCCCTTTGACCAAATCCGAGGCAAACAGCCCTGGAGTCATGCGGTTAAAGCCAAAACGGGCCTCGAGTTTGAACTGACGCCACAAGGTAAAAGGCAAACCCAGCACCCCCAGCAGTAGCGCGACGCTGCCTAATAACATCAGTTGACGCAGCAGGTCGTTCGAGGTGAGCTGGGCCACTGCCAGATCGATGGCCTGCAGGCCGCCCACCAACGTCAGGGCTACCAGAATGGCCGCGTCGTACACTCGTTCCAGCATCCCCAGCCGCACGCGCGCTGCCGTGTAGTCCGCGGCACGCTGGTGGCTCGCCAGGCCGATACGTGGCGAAAACTCAGGGGGGACCAGGTCTCGGTGGCTGGCGACATGGCGGATCTGGCGCATGGCCAGCCATTGGCGCACACAGAGATCGGCAACCAGAAAGGCGACAAACAGCAGGGTCAGAGTGGTCAGTGGCACGGAATTGGCGTTACGTATGAGAAAATGTGGTGTTTTATAGGCAAATTATATGGCTGCGAACGAAAATCGCCTGGTCTGGCTCGATATGGAGATGACCGGGCTCGACCCTAGCAAAGAACGCATCATCGAAGTGGCCGTGGTGGTCACCGAACCGGACCTGACTGTTGTGGCCGAAGGTCCCGTGCTGGTCGTGCACCAGCCCGACAGTCTGCTGGATGCCATGGACAGCTGGAACAAGTCCACGCACGGTAAAAGCGGCCTGATCGACAAGGTCAAGGCATCCACCCTGAGCGAGGCTCAAGCCGAGCAAATGCTGCTGGATTTCCTGTCTCAGCATGTGCCTGCCGGGAAATCACCGCTGTGCGGCAATACCATCAGCCAGGATCGCCGCTTCATGTACGCCTACATGCCCAACCTGGAGCGTTTTTTCCACTACCGCAATCTGGATGTCAGCACCTTGAAAGAGCTGGCCCGCCGGTGGGTGCCTGCGGTGTACAAGGGCTTTGAAAAGAAAAGCAGGCACGAGGCGCTGGCGGATATTTACGAGTCCATCGACGAGTTGAAGTATTACCGTGAGCATTTCCTGAAGGTGTAGTGGTTCGAGCGTGTAGTGGTTCTTTAGGCGCCGGCGTTCGCCGTGTAAAAGGGGCACCGGCCCTATCGCACGGACTCGCCCCGTGAGCAGGGGGCTCGGTCCGCTGCGCGGACTAAATCCGTGCTCTACGGGCCGGTGCCCCTTTTACACGGCAAACGCCGGCTCGCGCTGTCTTCACATTACGGGTGATTCCACCGTGACGGGTATTGAGGGTGGTGACATGGCATCTGATTGAACGGTCGTTGCTTGCCATGCATACAGGCCCCGACCATGGTGAAATGCGTCACCCCTCGGACGATCATGGTGTGCCGCAAATCATGTTAGCACCCAGGCCAACAACAGCCAGCAACGACGGCCTGCCACTACTGTGAGTTCCTGCCGGGTGCCGGGAAGCCTCGCCGGGCCGTTGAGCGCGGATTTAGCCTCGCGCAGCGAGGCCGAGCCCCCTGCTCATGGGGCGAGTCCGCGCGATAGGCCCGGCGAGGCTTCCCGGCACCCGGCAGGAACGTCTAAATAGAGACACCGATTGCACGCCCGAGACACCGCTTGCCAGCACAACCCGCAACCCATCCACCATCGCTCGCCTAGACAGCTGGCCCCCCAAACCTCGCATACACCTCATCCGACAACGGCGTATACCGCTCGTTATCCTTGCCCGCCACAGCATCGAGATACTGTTCCGAAGCATCGAACAATTTCCAGTAGATCCTGCCGCATAGCTCCCGCGCGGCGTGGCCAGGCCATTGCTCGGGCAACATGGGCACCGGCAATTGCGGGTCGTGCAAGACAATGCGCCGCCACGTATGCAGCAGCAGCATCCGTGCAGCAAAGGCGTCGGCAGGCTCGGCGGGCTCGTTCAGCAGTTTGTCCAGCGGGCCCAGCTGATCGGAAAAGTGACGGTATTGCTCAGCCAACGCGTCCAGATTCCAGCATTGGGGGGCCAGGCTCGCGATAGGAAGCCCGCCTGCGCCAGCGAGGTCACGCCCCGCCAGAACGAGCGCCTTGTCGGGAATGCCGAGTTTTTCCAGGATTTCATGCGCCGTATGAGCGTCCGCCTGGGGGTGGGCGAACAGCCCTGGCGCAATCATGGCAAAGCCCTCCCACGTCAATTCGCGGCGCAGTTCGAGGCGTTCGGACAGGGCGTTGTTGCCCAGGCGGGGTAGGGCGACGAGGGTCCAGTCTCCATCCCATTGTGCGGACGGGCCGTCGTAGATGCGTTGCGAGGCGTGGGCGGTGCGGCGGCGGCCGAGTTCGGATAGCTGATACAGGCTGCGCCGTCCATGGCGCTCGGCCTGCAGCCAGCCTTGGGCTACCAGCCGGAATACGCTGGTGCGCAGCAAACGCTCGTTGATGCCCAGGGGTTCGAGCAGCTCGATGATGCCTCCCAGCCAGATGGCGCCGCCGTGGCATGCCAAGGCATCGCCCAGCAAGCTGACGCACAGCGATTTGGCACGGGGCGGGTCGTCTTTGAGCAGTCGGGCGACGTAGCGGCCGAGGGAAGAAGGGGTGTTTGCCATCGAAATCCAGGCCGGATATCAGAATGCTGGACATGATACACATTTTTAATGTGATACAAGAATTTCTTTGACAATTGATTTTGTGTATTAAATAATCGTCTTTAGCTGAGTCAGATAAACGATCGGTGCGAGCGCCTGCAGGCGCATGCGACCGTACAGGAGACGAACATGTATGCACAGCTAGTCGAAACCGGCGTCAAGCAGGTCCGCAATGTGGATGAACTTTCCGGTCCCGAGCAGGCCTTTCAACGCCGTGTCGATGAAGGCGTGCGCATCGAGCCCCAGGACTGGATGCCCGAGGCCTATCGCAAAACACTGATTCGGCAGATTTCGCAGCATGCACATTCCGAAATCGTCGGCATGCTGCCCGAGGGCAACTGGATCACACGCGCGCCATCGCTCAAGCGCAAGGCCATCTTGTTGGCCAAGGTGCAGGACGAGGCGGGGCATGGTCTGTATCTGTACAGCGCTGCCGAGACGCTGGGCGTATCGCGCGATGAGCTGGTCGACGATCTGCTGACGGGGCGCGCCAAGTACTCCAGCATTTTCAATTACCCCACTTTGTCGTGGGCCGATATCGGCATGATCGGCTGGCTGGTGGATGGCTCGGCCATCATCAATCAGATTCCGCTGTGCCGCTGCTCGTACGGCCCTTACGCACGTGCCATGGTGCGCGTCTGTAAGGAGGAGTCGTTTCATCAGCGGCAAGGCTATGACCTGCTGATTCAAATGTGCTTGCATGGCACGCCAGAGCAAAAAGCGATGTGTCAGGATGCCCTGAATCGCTGGTGGTGGCCGGCGCTGATGATGTTTGGTCCGTCTGACGCGGATTCGCCGAACAGCGCGCAATCGATGGCCTGGAAGATCAAGCTGTTTTCCAATGATGAGCTGCGTCAGAAAATGGTGGACCAGACTGTGCCCCAGGCCGAGTATCTGGGGCTGACGGTGCCCGATCCCGATCTGAAATGGGACGCCGAGCGCGGTCATTACGATTTTGGCGAGATCGATTGGAGCGAGTTTTATGCGGTCATCAAGGGTCATGGGCCCTGCAATCGCGAACGCCTGGCCGCCCGTCAAAAGGCCCATGAAGCGGGCGCCTGGGTGCGCGATGGCTTGGTGGCCTATGCCGAAAAGCAGGCGCAGCGCAAGGCAGCGTGACCGTAGCAACAGATAGACCGTCATGAATACGCAGGTTGTCGATGCGCGTGAAATGGCCCTAGGTCAGCGTTCGACGAGGTACGTGGCGGGCAGTGCGCGGCAACGCGATGCAGCAGTGAACGGGGATTCCCTTCACGAACATCACGCCGCTTGTCGGTAGCGGAATGATTTCAGGGCGGATGACGTGCCGCCCAATACTAAAGGACAGGCATCATGAGCAAGGAATGGCCGCTGTGGGAGGTCTTTATCCGCAGCCAGCACGGTCTGGCGCACAAGCATGTAGGCAGTTTGCATGCCTCGGATGCGGAGATGGCCATCAATCATGCACGCGACGTTTACACCCGTCGTAACGAAGGCCTCAGTATTTGGGTGGTGCGCGCGGCCGATATCGTGGCGAGCAGTCCGGCCGATAAAGAGCCGTTGTTCGATCCGGCCAACAACAAAGTCTATCGGCATCCCACGTTTTTCCCGATGCCCGACGAAATCAAGCACATGTGAGAGACGCGAGCATGGACAAGCCCTTTTTTGAGTATTTGCTGCGTCTGGGCGATACCACGTTGATCCTGTCGCAACGCCTGTCCGAGTGGTGCGGCCATGGGCCTGCACTGGAAGAGGACCTGGCGTTGACCAACACCGCGCTGGATTTGCTGGGGCAGTCGCGCATGTGGTTGACGCTGGCCGGCGAGATCGAGGGTGCGGGGCGCGACGAGGATGCGTTGGCCTATTTGCGTCATGCGCATGAGTTCCGGAATCTGATTCTGGTCGAACGGCCCAATGGACATTATGGTGACACGCTGGCACGCCAATTTTTCTTTGACGTGTGGCATTACTTTCTGCTGCAGCGCCTGACGCAGTCGACTGACGAGCGCGTGGTGGCTATCGCGGCAAAGTCGCTGAAAGAAGTCACCTATCACGTGCGCCGCTCGTCGGATCTGGTGGTGCGTCTAGGGGATGGCTCCGAGACCAGCCACACCAAGATGCAAGAGGCCATCGACGACGCATGGCGTTATACGGGTGAGCTGTTCGTTGACGATGACATCGATCACGACATGGTTGAACGCGGGATTTCCTGTGAGTTGGGCACGCTGCGTGGCCCCTGGCTGGCGCATGTGCGCGAGGTGTTGGCCGAGGCCACGTTGACGATGCCGGCCGAGGATGACGCTGGCCACCTGGCCTACCAAGGAGGGCGTCAAGGCCGTCATACCGAGGCGTTGAGCTACGTGCTGGCGGAAATGCAGTCGCTGCCCCGCGCGCATCCGGGAGCCGTCTGGTGAACGGCGTTGCGACCGCGTCGCCGAGCCAGGTCATGACCTGGCTCGAAGGCGTGCCCGATCCGGAGATCCCGGTATTGTCGGTGGTGGATCTGGGCGTGATACGCGAGGTGGCATGGGAAAACGGCACGTGCGTGGTCACCATTACACCTACGTATTCCGGTTGCCCCGCGATGCGGGAAATCTCGGAGGATATCCAACGGACGTTGGCGGATCACGGTGTCGCCGCGGTGCGCATACAGACGAGATTGTCCCCTGCCTGGACTACCGATTGGATGAGCGAACGTGGCCGGGCGGCGCTCAAGGGTTATGGCATCGCGGCGCCGGCTGAGCGTGCCATTGACGTATCCGGCATCAGCCGGCGCGCCGCCGGGCCGTTGATCGTGTGCCCGCACTGCGGCTCGTCGCAAACGCGACTGATCAGTCATTTCGGCTCGACCTCGTGCAAGGCGCTGTATCGCTGCAACGCGTGCCGCGAGCCGTTCGATTATTTCAAAACACACTGAACAGGGCCGGAGTACGCCATGAGTCAGAATTCTTTTCATTCTCTGCGGGTCTCTTCCGTGGCACGCAATACGCGCGATGCCGTGGTGGTGACGTTCGATTTGCCGCAGGCGCTGCAATCGCAGTTTGAGTTTCGTCCGGGACAGTATCTGACGCTGCGCACGGAGCTCGAGGGCGAAGAGCTGCGCCGTTCTTATTCGATTTGTTCGGCCCCGGGCGACGGTGTGTTGCGCGTCGCGATTAAAAAGGTCGATGACGGCGCATTCTCCAGCTGGGCCAATCACGCGTTGCAGGCTGGCCAGATGCTCGAGGTCATGCCGCCTGCCGGTAATTTCACGGTGGATTTTTCGCCAGAGCATCAGCGCCATTATGTCGCTTTTGCCGTGGGCAGTGGCATCACGCCGGTGTTTTCCTTGGTGAAAACCGCGCTGTCGACTGAGCCGCATAGCCGATTTACCTTGTTCTTTGGCAATCGTGCCTCATCGTCGGTGTTGTTCCGCGAGGAAATCGAGGACCTGAAAAACCTGTACATGGACAGGTTTTCCCTGGTCTACATCATGAGCCGCGAGAGCCAGGACATCGAGTTGTTCAATGGCCGGCTCGATGGCGACAAAGTCGACCAGCTTTTGTCCGCATGGATGCCTGCCGCCGATATTGATTATGCTTTTGTCTGTGGTCCGCAGACCATGATCGAGAGCGTGGTGCAGCATCTGCAGGATCGCGGCGTACCGAAATCTCAGATCAAATTCGAGCTGTTCGGCGCGCCGCGCGGACCACGAGCGTTGCGTACAGGCCGTGATACGCCCGCTGCCCCCGGAAAAGGGCAGTGCGAGGTCACGGTGGTGCAAGACGGCCACAGCCGCAGTTTTGTCATTCAGAAAAATAAAGACAGCGTCCTGGACTCGGCGCTGGAGCAGGGCATCGAATTGCCGTATTCCTGCAAAGGCGGAGTATGTTCGACGTGCCGCTGCAAGGTTATCGAAGGCGAGGTCGATATGGACGCGAATTTCGCGCTCGAGGATTATGAAGTCGCGCGCGGCTTTGTGCTGAGCTGCCAGAGCTTTCCTGTCAGTGACCGCCTCGTATTGGATTTTGATCAAGAAACTTGAATAACGCATTTATCCGGAGACCGCACGTGTCATTAGAATTTTTCGAGCGCCATCAGCCTGTGCTAGAGCGTGCCTTGGCCGCCGCTGCCGATCGTGGTTATTGGAGTCCGTTCGCCGAGTCGCCCAGTCCGCGCAATTATGGTGAGACTGCCAACGAGGATGGGCGCGCCGCTTTCGAAGCTTTGCGTGGCAAGCCTTTTCCGTTGGAACTGAAGGGGGCCGACGGGGCGGTGGGCGGCGAGCAATCGCCTTATGGTTTCGCCTTGGATATTACGTATCCGCGTGTGCCGCCGGCCGTGCTGGTACAGTCCGCCGCTCAAGCGTTCGAATCCTGGCGCCGTGCCGGGCCACGCACCTGGGTCGGGGTATCGCTGGAAATCCTGGCGCGGGTGAACCGGCGCAGTTTCGAGATCGCGCACGCGGTGCAGCACACCACGGGCCAGGGTTTTATGATGGCTTTTCAGGCGGGCGGTCCGCATGCACAGGACCGAGGCCTCGAGGCCGTGGCCTATGCCTGGCAGGAAATGGCGCGTATTCCCGATGTGGCGTTGTGGGAAAAACCCCAGGGCAAGAACGATCCCATCAAGATGGAAAAGCGTTTCACGGTAGTACCCCGTGGTACGGCGCTGGTGATCGGCTGCTCGACCTTTCCGACCTGGAACGGCTATCCGGGGTTGTTTGCCAGTCTGGCTACGGGCAACGTCGTGATCGTCAAGCCGCATCCCGGCGCCATTCTGCCGCTGGCGATCACGGTGCAGGTGGCGCGCGAGGTCCTGGCCGAGGCAGGCTTTGATCCCAATGTGGTGCAACTGGCCGCGCATGCCGCAGGCGACGATACCGCACAGCAATTGGCTCAGGATCCCTCCGTCAAGCTTATCGACTTTACCGGCAGCAGCGCCAACGGTAATTGGCTGGAGCAAAACGCTCGCCAAGCCCAGGTGTATACCGAGAAAGCAGGCGTCAACCAGATCATCATCGATTCGGCCGAGGACCTGAAAGGCGTGGTGCGCAACCTGGCTTTTTCGCTGGCCTTGTATTCGGGGCAGATGTGCACGGCGCCGCAAAATATCTACGTACCTCGCGATGGTATTAACACGGCAGAGGGGCACGTCAGTTTCGACGACGTCGCGGCCGCACTGGGAACGGCCGTAGGCAAGCTTTGCGCCGATCCTGCCAAGGCTGTGGAACTGACGGGGGCGATTCAGAACGAAGGCATCGTCCAACGCATCGAACAGGCACGCGCATTGGGCCTGCCCGTCGTGGTCGACAGTCAGTCGCTGACGCATCCTCAATTTGAAAACGCGCGGGTGCATACTCCGTTGGTGCTGCGTACCGATGCCAGCAATCCTGACATCAGCAAAGAATGGTTCGGGCCGATTGCTTTCGTTGTGGCGACGGACTCGACTGCACACAGTATTGAGCTGGCTCGCGATAGCGTGATCCAGCACGGCGCGCTGTCCTTTGGCGCCTACACGACAGACGACGACGTCGCGGCGCAGATCCAGGATGCGGCAGAGGTATCGGGTGTGGCGCTGTCGTTGAATCTGACGGGCGGCGTGTTCGTGAACCAGACCGCCGCCTTCAGCGATTTTCATGGCACAGGTGCCAACCCGGCGGCCAATGCGGCGTTGTCGGATTCGGCCTTTGTGTCCAACCGTTTTCGCGTTGTGCAGACGCGCCGTCACGTCTAACAGGAGCGGATTCCATGACCTATCAGAGCATTCTGTTCGATCTGTCTGGCGGCATCGCGCGTCTGACGCTGAATCGTCCCGACAAACTCAACAGCTTCACGGCTGCCATGCACGGCGAGGTGGCCGATGCACTGACCCGAGTCGAAAACGAGGGTGCACGTGTGTTGGTCCTGACGGGGGCGGGACGCGGGTTCTGCGCTGGCCAGGATCTGAGCGAGCGCCAGATGGCTGCCGACGGCATTCCTCCTGATCTGGGCGAGACGGTAGAGAAGTTCTACGCACCGCTGGTACGCCGTTTGAATGCGCTGCCTTCGCCCGTGGTCGTGGGCGTCAATGGTGTTGCGGCGGGGGCAGGGGCCAATCTAGCCTTTGCTGGCGACATCGTGATCGCCAAGGAGTCCGCCAGCTTCATCCAGTCGTTCTGCCGTCTCGGCTTGATCCCGGATACCGGCGGCACGTATGTGTTGCCTCGTCTGGTAGGACGTGCGCGCGCCATGGGATTGGCGATGTTGGGCGACAAGCTCACCGCTCGCCAGGCCCAGGACTGGGGCCTGATCTGGCAATGCGTGCCGGATACCGAATTCGAGGTGACATTGGACAAGCTGGCCACGCATTTTGCGTCGGCCCCGACACGCGGGCTGGCCAGCACGAAACAAGCCTTGCAAGTGAGTTTGCAAAATGATCTCTCGACGCAGTTGAACCTGGAGCGTGACTTGATGCGCGAGCTGGGGCGCAGTGCCGACTATGCCGAAGGCGTAGCCGCATTCATGGCCAAGCGCGAGCCGCAATTCAAAGGGCAGTGATTGCCGACGGCCCGGAAAGACCGGGGCTCCTATTTCATAGCAACCTAGATACGCTACTGACATGCACACTGGACTGACAACCTCTCCGGCATCGAATCAGGATCTTGATGTCCCTACCGATCCTCATGCGTTGGCGCAAGCGGTCGGAGACACGATGTACGCGGCTGATGCGGCGAGCCAGGGCCTGGGCATGCAGGTCGTCGAGATTGCGCCCGGCTATGCGCGACTGACGATGCCGGTCCGCCCAGACATGCTCAATGGCCATCAGACGTGTCATGGGGGCTTTTTGTTTTCCTTGGCGGACAGCGCCTTTGCTTTTTCATGCAACTCGCGCAATGTCAGTACAGTGGCCTCCGGCTGCACGATTGATTTTCTCGCGCCTGGATTTGCCGGAGACGTGTTGACGGCCGTGGCGCAAGAACGCTCGCTGGCCGGACGCACCGGGGTCTATGACGTCACCATCACGAATCAGGACGGCAAGCAACTGGCCCTGTTTCGCGGGCGTTCCTATCGCATCAAAGGCCAGATCGTGGGCGCCCCGCCAGAGCGTTGACGGTCATTCATACCCGGGTATTGCGGCCTCGCCATACTTGTTGATTACGTTGATAAAGCGGCGAGAAGCCGTACAGTATTTCAGGAGACAGCACCATGTCCAATACCGTGAGCAAGCCCGGACTGGATCCCATCGAACACGCGAGCCGCGACGAAATCGAGGCCCTACAGCTGCAGCGCCTGCAGTGGACGGTGACCCATGCCTATCAGAATGTGCCGCACTATAAACAGGCGTTCGATGCGGCAGGCGTGCATCCCGATGATCTGAAGCATCTGTCGGATATCGCCAAGTTTCCCTTTACGACCAAGAAAGATCTGCGCGACAACTATCCCTTTGGTCTGTTTGCCGTGCCGCGTGAAAGGGTGTCGCGCGTGCACGCGTCCAGCGGCACGACGGGCAAGCCCACGGTGGTGGGTTATACCGCGCAAGACCTGGATAATTGGGCCAATCTGGTGGCACGCTCGATTCGTGCGGCCGGCGGTAAAGCGGGCGATATCGTGCACGTGGCCTATGGCTATGGGCTATTCACTGGCGGGCTCGGGGCGCATTATGGAGCCGAGCGGCTAGGTTGCACGGTAATCCCCATGTCGGGCGGCCAAACCGAAAAGCAAGTGCAACTGATCAATGATTTCCGGCCGGACATCATCATGGTCACGCCTTCGTATTTCTGCAATATCCTCGAGGAACAACGCCGTCAGGGGATTGACCCGCGTCAGAGCTCGCTGCGTATCGGCATCTTTGGCGCCGAGCCCTGGACGGGGCAGATGCGCCAGGATATCGAAACCGAGGCGGCGATCGATGCTGTGGATATTTATGGATTGTCGGAAGTCATGGGGCCAGGCGTCGCCAGCGAATGCGTGGAAACCAAGGACGGTCCCGTGGTGTGGGAGGACCATTTCTACGCCGAGATCATCAATCCCGACACCGGTGAGCCCGTGGCCGATGGGGAGTCTGGCGAGTTGGTGTTCACGTCGCTGACCAAAGAAGCCATGCCCATCATCCGCTATCGAACCCGCGATCTGACGCGTCTGCTGCCGCCTACATCGCGCAGTATGCGCCGTATCGGCAAAATCACGGGCCGAAGCGACGACATGCTGATCGTACGTGGGGTAAACCTGTTTCCCACGCAGGTGGAGGAACAAGTCCTGAAGATCGCGCAACTGGCACCGCATTATCAGTTGGTGCTGACGCGCAGCGGACACCTCGACGAATTAGAGATCCTGACCGAGGTGCGTGACGAGTTTGCGAATTTGGCTGAGGCGGAGCGTGAGGCGCTAGGCAAGCAACTGCAGCATGCCGTCAAGTCGTACATAGGCGTGACCGCTCGGGTTCGCGTCGCAGAGTGCGGTTTTGTCGAGCGTACACTGACAGGTAAAGCGCGACGGGTGATTGATAAGCGGCCGCGTTGATTGATCCAGGCACTCTCGCGGAAACGGACCATGCCTTGAAAAACAAACCCTCCGGGGGGGCTGTCCCGGAGGGTTTTTCTTTAGTGTGAAAGCGAAGCTGCCGTTCGCTGTTCAAGGCTTGGCAGGGACGGGCCAAATCGCTTTTTGTGCCTGGTTGAACGTCGTATCGTATTCGACGGCGACGTTGACCTGTTTACGTATGGCTTTCCCTTCGTGCAGGATATCGGCGATCTTTTGTTCCTGAGCGATGAGCTCCGGCGTGAAGGCAATGAAACTGCCGCTGCGAATCTGGTATTCGAAGGCCGCTCGTTCGTCGGATATCTTCAGCTTATCTTTCAGCACTGCCAGGACTTCGTCACGATGTGCCTCGTGCCAGGGCCAGTAACCCGACAGTTTTCCGAAAAAGTCCTGCAGTGCGGCGGTTTTGGTCGGATCTTTCAGGACCGATGAGGTCGCCGTCCAGACCCCGAGCGCCGGAATGGCCGTCTCGCGGTCAGTCAATAGAATGTGGCCAGCCCCGGAGCGAATCGTGCTGAGCACCGGCGCCAGGCCTCCTGCATACACTTCGACTTGCCCCGAATTGAACGCCGCGGCCGAGGTGGCGCCGTCATTGAACTTGATGGGTTCGATGTCTTTCTCGGTCAGGCCGGCTTGCACCAGCGTAGCCAGATACTGGGCATGGTTATAGCCACCGTAGTTATAGCCGACTTTGTGTCCTTTGATTTGCTGTGGGCTGGTGATCTTGGTGTCACTGCGCACCGCTGTGATGAGCGGCGGAAAATCTTTCGAATACGCATTACGCCAGCCGGCTACGATACGCAGAGGAATCGTGTCGGCAGTCCATTCCGTGCGGGCATTGGCCTGTTCGATCGTCAGCGACGTGTCTCCCATGTGACCCAGATCGACGCGTCCCGCATAGAGCGCGGATAGATTCGCCGCAGGCCCGGTCAATAATACCCAATCCACCTTATAAGGTGAGCCGTTGAGGACGCCGGATTTCTCGACTAGCGCAGGAAATGCGGGGTCCTGATAGGCCACGGTCAGCGTCGTGCCCTGCAGCGCTGGCGCAGCCTGGGCGATAGTCGGTGGAGATACGGAGACGGCGGTAACGGCGACGGCCGCCGCTTGCAGGAGGGTGTTGAGGCGCATTCAGATGTGTGATTCGAGTGAAGAGGATGGGAGGATCAGTGCATGCCGCGCGAGAACTGCTGCAGGAGTTCTCGCTTGAGGGTGTTGAACGCTGCTGAGGTCGTATCCCGTTCGCGCGGCAGGTCGACACGGGTTTCATGCTGGATACGTCCTTTGGACAGGATGATGATGCGATCGGCAAGAATCAGGGCTTCGTCCAGGTCATGCGTGACAATCACGACGCCCAGCGTATATTTGGCCCACAGCTGCAGGACCAGGCTCTGCGCGCCGCGCCGTGTGAAGGCATCCAGTGCGCTGAATGGTTCGTCCAAAAGCAGCAGCTCAGGCTGGCGATACAAGGCTCTCGCGACGGCGACACGCTGCGCTTGGCCTCCGGAGAGGCTGCGTGGCCAACTATCGAGCTTTTCCTCCAGCCCCACATCGCGCAGGGCCGCTTTGGCGTGCCCGCGCGCACCACGTCGGCTCGACTCGTCCAGCAGCACATTTTTCCATACGCGTTGAGCCTGGATCAGCCGTGCATCCTGAAAGACCACACTGGTCGTGCCTTTTACGTGGGCCTGGCCACCGTTTGTCGACTCCAGACCGGCGAGGATGCGCAGCAGTGTGGTCTTTCCGGTGCCGGACGGGCCCACCAGCGCCACGAACTCGCCTTTGCGCACTTCGAAATCCACCCCATTCAATACGGTGTTTTCGCCATATTGTTTGGTGACGTTGGATAGCTGTGCCACGGTATGTGGCACGGCATGATTCCCGGTAGCCATCGGTCTATCTCCAGCTCAAGACGCGCTGTTCAATGTGGCGCAGCAAGGCATCGACGAGAATGCCCAGAACGGCGTACACCAAAATGCCCGCGAGAATGATGTCGGTGCGTTGAAATTGATTGGCGTTGTTGAGGATGAAGCCGATGCCGGCACTGGCATTGATCTGCTCTGCCGCGACGAGCGCAAGCAGCGCGGCGGCCGCGGCGTAGCGTGTGCCGACCAGGATGCCCGGCAAGGCCATGGGCAATACAATCAGGCGGATATAGTGCTGCCTCGATAAATGAAATGCCTGGCCTAATTCGCTCAGTTTGGGATCGATGCCGCGGATGGCGTGATAGACACTCAAGTACATGGGGGTAATCGACGCGCCGACGATCAGCGCGATTTTCGAGGTCTCACCGATGCCGAACCAGACGACAAAGATGGGCACGAGTGCGATGAACGGAATCGTCCTCAGCATTTGCAGCAAGGCGTCATAGCCGCGCTCCGCGCTGCGGGAGAGGCCTGCAGCCAGTCCTAGCAGCAGACCCGCGCCGCCGCCAATCAGCAGTCCCAGCCCAGCACGCCAGAGTGAGATGTGCAGGGCAGCCTGCAGATCGCCGGACTGCCATAGTTCACCGTAGGCCTGCAATACCGCTGCCGGAGAGGGCAACACGAAATCGTTGACCCAACCGAGAGAGGATACGGCTTGCCAGGTAATCACCAGCAATAGCGGGACCAATAGCCGCCATACGGTTTCTGGTATGGCAACGCGCCTGGCGCGCCCTGGGTCAACGGCGTCGCGAGAGCCTATTGCCGTTGGTGAAATTAACGTCGTTGTGCCATCCGTGCCGATGGACTCGGCGGAGATGATCGATTCCTTGGCAAGCATTTGCCACCCGTGGTGATATAGCGTGATCGAATGAGTCAGTATAGAAACGGCATCGTGTCAAACGAACCAATAAGTTTTAATTTCTACATAGCTCAATTGACTTAACGTGCATTGATGCCACGGGCTCGTCTATCTGCGTGCTTACGACAACCGGTGCTACGCAAATCGCGAATGGATATTAGACCAATGGGTCGTGTTCTCGCATACTCGTGAGCTTGTTTTCTTATTGGATTTTCGTGACTCATGACAGCGAAACGTCAACTACACCTGAACACGAATGTGACCGCGCTGGGCCGTCATCCCGCGGGTTGGCGGCTGCTGAATCAACCTAATGCCATTGTTGATCTGCGGTTTTACCAACAGATTGCGAATGTGGCCGAACGCGGAAAACTCGATGCGTTGTTCCTGTCTGACGCGGTGGCACTAAAAGGACACGCGAGAGGGCCATCGCAGGCGCTGGAGCCCACCGTGCTGCTTACGGCGTTGGCCGCTCACACGACACATCTGGGGTTGATCGCCACGGCGTCCAGTACGTATAACGATCCGTTCAATCTCGCACGCCGCTTCAGCAGTGTGGATCATCTGACGGGAGGACGTGTCGCCTTGAATGTCGTGACGACCTATGATGCGGCGGCGGCAGCGAATTTCAGTCTATCGCGTGTTCCGGACAAGGCCGAGCGTTACGCGCGTGCCCGCGAATTTGTCGATGTGCTGGCTAAGCTCTGGGATAGCTGGGAGGACGGCGCGTTGTTGGCGGATCAGGATACAGGGCGCTACGCCGACCCCGACCGTGTGCATGCTATTCACCATCGTGGAACCTATTTTCAAGTGGATGGGCCATTGAACCTGCCCCGCAGCCCGCAGGGGCGGCCGGTATTGATACAAGCGGGTTCTTCGGAAGGCGGGCGTGAGCTGGCGGCCGCAACGGCAGACGCTGTGTTTACGGCGCAAACGACAGTGGAGGGCGGCCAACGCTTCTATGCGGACATCAAGGGCCGGGCTCGCGCGTTGGGACGCAATCCTGAACACATTCATATCCTGCCGGGGCTGTTCCCCGTCATCGGCGGTACCGAAGCGCAAGCCCGCGCGCGTAAAGCAGAGATGGATGAATTGATCGATTGGGAGGCTGCGCTTGCTGGCTTTGCTCAGGTATTGGGGGTGGACGCCGATGATCTGCCGTTGGACCGACCATTACCTTACGAGAAGATAGCCAAGGTAGCGCGTGGAGATCAGTCGCAGGGTTTTGTGGACGCAACGTTGCAACTGGCGCGCGCTGATAATCTGACGGTCAGGGAGTTGCTGGACAGAAATCCCGGCGCGCATCGCATTGTGATCGGGACACCCGAGCAAGTCGCCGATACGATAGAAACCTGGTTTCTGCAGCGTGCCGCCGATGGGTTCAACTTGAATGCCGATGTGTTCCCGAGCGGCCTGGAGGCGGTGGTGGATCATGTCATCCCCATTTTGCAGCGGCGCGGACTCTTTCGACGCGATTACGAGGGTACGACATTGCGGGATCATTTCGCCTTGCCGCGGCCCGCGAGTCAGTACGCCGAGGCGTAAGCCTCGGCATGTTCGGGTGAGCCCCGGTTCAGGCTGGGGCGTGCAAGGATCCCTTCAGGTCTATGCCCGTACGGGGCTCGCGCTCCAGCTGGGTGACGAGCCCCAGCTCCCAATCCAGATAAGTGTTGAAGTTGCGATCCCGTTCCTCGATCGTATCGAACACGTATGGGTTGTACCAGGCATCGTCTCGCCCGGTCAGCAAGCGTTCACGGCCTTGGCCCGAGGCAAGCCCAGCCTGATGCCAGGCGGCTGTGCCGCCTTGCAGCGGCCGCGCTGGCACCCCTTGTGCGACCAGGGCCTGCGCGACGGCACGAGCCCATGTGCCGTCTGTCGAGGCCAGTACGACAGGGGTATTGGCCGGCAGGCTTGCCAGATGAGCCTGCAGGCCATGCGGCGCGATAAAGCGCGCGCCGGCAATATGGCGGCGGGCATAGGCGACGCTGTTTTCAATCTCGATGACTTCAGGATTGGCATGCTTCTGCAACTCGGCCAATTCGGTGGGCGTGATCCACTCGGGAGACTCCGAGTACGCCTGCAGCACCCGTTGTGTTTCAGGACCGATTTCCAGGGCGTGCTGTGTTTCGGCATGGACGGCATAAACATGCACGTGGTAGCCGCCCAATTGGGCCAGCCACGCCGCGGTCGTTTGGGCGCGTACGCCATCCCAGTCCGCCAGCACGATATGTGCGCCGCGCGTGGCAGCGTATTCGTCTGTCGCTTGCACCAGTTGGCCGCCGGGGGCCCATCGCCAGCCGGGTAAATGCCCTGCCAGGTATTCTTGTTTGTCGCGGACATCGAAGCGGTACACGGTCACGCCCTGGCGTTCCAGCGCCTGCAATGCCTCGCCATCCAGTTGCGTCACGCCGGCCCGTTGCGCCATATCGCGTGCGCGCTGCCGTGCGACGTCCAGAGAGTGACCACGCGGTGTCGGTGCGGGCTGCACGCGGCCATTGGCCAGGGTTTCTCCTTCGATCAGCCACGCCATTGTGCCGTTTCGCAGCGATACGACGCGATTGGGCAGGCCTGCGTTGATGAGGGTCTGCGCTCCGACGATACTGCGTGTGCGGCCCGCGCAATTCACGACGATGAGTGTCTCGGGATCGGGGGCAACCTCGCCAATACGATAGACCAACTCAGCGCCAGGCAGGCTGTGCGCGCCGGGGATGCTGAACGCCTCGAATTCCTCGCTCGTGCGGCTGTCGACCACGACCAGATTGTCGCCTCGCGATAGGCGTTGCTTGAGTTCGCTGGCATCGATGTGAGGCGTGCCCAACTCGTGTTCCAGCAGTTCGCCAAATGCTTTGCTCAGTACATTGGTGCCGCTGTAGAGTTCGAAGCCAGCGGCCTTCCAGCTCGTGATGCCGCCTTGCAGGATATGGATACTGCTATATCCCAGGATGGTCAGCTTGAGCGCAGCTTGAGTGGATTCGCTGCCATCCGCATCGATCAGCACGATACGTGTGTGGCGGCGCGGGACCAGACTGTCAATATCCAGCTCCAGCCGCCAATAAGGTGCCGAGGCCGCCAGCAGCAGGTGTTCGCGGGCATAGATGCCTTGCGGGCGTACGTCCAAGACCGCGAGCTCGTTGCCGTCGTGCAGGATGTCTTGCAAGGCTTGTGCGGTGATAGTCTCGAACGAGACGAGTGGTGTCGAAGAGGATGGCAGAGTCATGATAGATCCAGAAACAGGAAAAAGGGCTATCAAAAATAGGACAGCGACGGTAACGGCGTGCCATGTACGAGCTTGCGTCCGATGGCCAGTGCCTTGTATGCAATCGGGTTATGCGCCGTGACGGTGCGCAGATTGCGCCAATGACGGTCCAAGCGGTTGCCGCGCCGGATGGCGGAGGCGCCCGCGACCTCGAACAGCTCGCCCGCGGCCCTCAGGGCCAATTCGTCGATGACCACCTTGGTGCGAGCAGTGCTCTCGGCGGCCCGTTCGAATAGCTGGGCATCGGGGTTGCCCGTGGCCGCGCTGTCGAATGCCTGGCCTAGCCATTGAGCGGCCTCGAGGACGCCGACTCGAGCCAGATGTGCCGCGCTGGCGAGTCGCCCGATGACGGTTTGCGGCAGGGGATCATCCGCCGGAACAGGCTCTACTGCATGATAGAAATTACGTTCCCTGGCTTTGAGCAGGACGACCGCGTCATCGACTATGCGCTGCAGGATTCCGGCCACCACAGCGGAGAGATATAACTGCGGGAACGTCGCGAAGTACGGCAGTTTGGTGCCCTGGGTATCATCGACGATGTCGTTTTGGTCGACGGCGACATTGGTGTAGGTTGTACTGCCGCTGCCGGTGAATTCCTGGCCAAACCCGTCCCAGTCATCGGCCACGTCGACGCCTTGACGCGATGCCGGAACCACGACTTTGGTGGATTTTCCTTCGGTGTTGACTGCATAGACGTACAGATAGTCGGCGTAGAGATTTCCTGTGCTGTAGAACTTGCGGCCGCTCAGGCGCAGTCCGTCGGGCGTGGCGGTCACCGCCGTGTCGTATTTCAGGTTGCCGACGTTCTGCTTGCCCAGTTCCGTCGCGGAGGTGCCAAACGTTTCGCCCTTCGCAACGCGGCCCAGATAGTCCTCAAAGACGGGGATACGCGAGCGGTCAATGAGAAATGTCTCGGTGACGTTGAGGTGATTGCGCAGCGAGTGGGCGACACTGGAGTCGGCGCGAGCCAGCACTATGACAAAATCAAAAAGCTGAGGCAGGGAAACGCCGCCGCCACCCTCATCGCGCCGCAGGCGCAGAGCGCCGACGCGAGCTTGCTTGAGCCTCTTGAGGGTTTGCGTGACCGCGGGGGTGTCTCGATCAGGCGTGGCTTCTTGCTCGGCTACCCACGGTAGCAGGGCGAGTAGATCGGACAGCTCGATGGGGGGCAGGGATGAGGCAGACACGATGGTTGAGGCTCCAGAGAAAAAAGAATGACGAGAATCAGGCGTCCTGTTGTTCCGTTACGCCGAGCCGCTTGAGCAGATGCTCGCGCAACTGAGCAAAATCGGATTGTGTCGTTCGGCGCGGCCGCTCCAGATCAATAGGCAGATCCTCGCCGACACGTCCGTGCTCCAGAACGAGCACGCGATCGGCGAGCAACAGGGCTTCATCTACGTCGTGCGTCACCAGCAGAATCGTCGCGGCATGGCGTTGCCATAGGCGGGCGATCAATCTCTGCATTTGCAGCCGCGTCAGAGCGTCCAGTGCCGCGAAGGGCTCATCCAAGAGCAGCAGCTCCGGATCGCGAACGAGGGCGCGTGCTAGCGCGGAGCGGATGAACGAGAGGGAGTCATGTGAGGATATTCCACGTTCAATGAATAAGACCGGAAATACTAATCACAAGTTGGCGTCGCGATAACGACGGATGTCTTATTTGAAAATAGGTAGGAAGGATAGAAGCTATATGCAAACAAGGAAAACTTGGTTGGTGTGAACGTATGGGCTCGATAGGATGGTCGACTTTCGTCCGGTGCGACGAGACAACTGAGATCGTGGAAATCGAGCGATGGCAGCACATACTGGGAAAGTCATTTGGGTCACTGGGGCGTCGGGCGCGCTGGGCGGCGCGATAGCGCGGCACCTTGCCACCGAAGGCGCAACGGTGATCGCGAGTTCGCGCTCAGTGCGCGCGGAGGATTTCGTTGAGTCGGCTGGTATTCGTCTACTCGCACTGGATGTGAAGAACACCAGCGCTGTGCAGGCCGCCGCGGATCATATCGTTTCGACCTACGGCCGATTGGACGGCGTGGTTGTCAGCACTAATGTGGGCGCATTCGGCGACTTTCTCGAATTGAGCGACGATGCCTGGTATGCCGTGCTGGAAGCAAAGCTATTGGGAAGCGTACGCGTCGTCCGAGCGGCCTTGCCTGTGTTGATCAAACAAGGAAAGGGCGCGGTCGTCGTGATTAGCGGGCGTGGAGGTATTGATCCTCCACCACAGCATTTTCCAGGCTCCAGTGTGAATGCGGCCCTGGATCTGCTGGTTCAAGGCCTGGGCCGTCGCTATGGCCGTCATGGCGTACGGACCAACGCTATTGCGCCTGGCCCAATTCGCTCTCCGCGTTATCAGGCGCTAGAGGACGCGGAACCCGGTGATGGCAAGGGTAAAAACCAGTATGCCTCCGTTGCATTGGGTGCGCCGGGCGAACCTTTGGATGTCGCACATGCAGCCTCATACCTATTGTCTGATGCGGCAGCGTTCGTCAATGGATCGACCCTCGCGCTTGATGGCGGCGGTCCGGGCTATCAACTTTGAGCCTCCAGGATCATGGCAAGCGTCGAGCTCCAGAGTGTTGTAAAGAACTACGGTGGCGCGCCGGTGGTGAATCAGGTCTCACTGTCGGTGCAAGACGGCGAGTTCTTGACCTTGCTGGGCCCGAGCGGCTGCGGGAAAACGACATGTTTGCGCATGGTGGCGGGGTTCATTGCGCCGGACTCAGGAGTGGTGCGTATTGCAGGACAGGATGTGACGAGCGTGCCAGCCTACCGGCGCAACACGGGCATGGTGTTTCAGCAATATGCCTTGTTTCCTCATCTTTCCGTCGCGCAGAACCTGGCATTCGGACTGCAGCTGCGCAAGGTCAATCGACACGATATTCGGCGGCGCGTAGAGGATGCGTTGGAGCGCATTCGATTGCCTGGCTACGGGAATCGTTATCCCGATCAATTGTCGGGAGGTCAGAAACAGCGGGTCGCTCTGGCACGGGCGTTGATATTCAGCCCCCGCGTGCTGTTGCTGGATGAGCCTTTGGGGGCACTGGATCAGAAGCTGCGCGAAGAGTTGCAACAGGAGATCAAGCGTATTCAGAAAGAGGTGGGCATTACCACGATCTTTGTGACGCACGATCAAAACGAGGCGTTGAGCCTGTCGGACCGTGTCGTCGTCATGCGGCAAGGCGGCATTGTGCAGATAGGCGCGCCCAAGACGCTATACGATCGGCCTGCCGATCGTTACGTGGCGAGCTTTATTGGCAAGATCAATCTGTTATCCGTGCGTGCGAAGCAGGATCCAGAAAGGGGCGGGTGGCTTGTGGGGCGCCCCGGCGGAACCTATCAATGGCGAGTGGAGTTCGATGCGGGGCGTCGCCCAGAGCGGGAAGAACCGTTGCTGCTGGCGTTGCGTCCGGAGCGTATTCAGCTGGGTGCAGAGCTGCCCAATCGGATTCGCGGCCAGGTGGAGCAAGTCACTTACGCGGGAGATGGCTGGCTGGTGGACGTGCGGGCCGAAGATGACGTACGCATCGTAGCCAAGGTCAACAATCGGGTGATACCGGTGTCGGGCGAGGCGGTCACGCTGAGCTGGAGTCATGAGGACGCGTTGCTGTTGCCTGACGAGGCAACGGCATGAGCCAAGACGCTGTATTGCGTGTGTCGGAGACCTCATCGGTCTGCATCGGCAGGCGCGAGGCCGCGTTGTCCCGCGTCGGGGCGTTGGCTGTGCCGGGTTCGATTTTTCTGGCCTTGTTTTTTCTGGCGCCGCTTTGCTACCTGCTGGCGCTGTCCCTGCATCCCGGGGGCAGCATGGGCAGGGTGGGTCCTGAATGGAGCCTGGTGAATTACCAGCGTTTTCTCACCGATACCTATTATCTGGGGATCCTTTGGGATACCGGGCTGTTCGGTGCATCGACAGCCTTGATCTGTGCGGTGATGGCTTTTCCATTCAGCTATAAGCTGGCTCGCATGCGGGGGCCATGGCGCACGCCCTTGCTGTTCATCACGGTATTGCCATTGTTGATCAGTGCTGTGATCCGGAATCTCGGATGGATACCCGTGCTCAGCGAGCGAGGTGTGCTGAATCAGATTCTGCAGGCGGCGGGGCTGCGAGCGGAGCCTGTCGAATGGATATACAACTACACCGGTGCGCTCATCGGGATGGTGCATGTCGAGTTGCCGTTCATGGTGTTGATGTTGATGGCGGTCATACGGAAAATCGATCCTGCGTTGGAAGAGGCCGCCATCAATCTGGGCGCGGCGCCGTGGCAGGTGTTCTTGAAAGTGATTCTGCCCTTGAGTCGTCCAGGACTGGTGGCGGGAACCTTGATGGTTTTCATGGCGTCCATCAGCGCATTGGTGACGCCCGCCATACTTGGCGGCAAGCGGGTTATGTTGATGGCGCTGTACATTGATCAGCAGATGCGCGGACTGCTGAATTATCCCGTCGGGGCCACCGCGGCGATCTTGACGATGGTAGCTGCGTCGGTGGCGATGTTGCTCGCTCTGAAACTAGGCCGGAGCCGAGTGTGATGAACACAACGATGTCGTCGCGTGTTCAGCGGGCGTTATTGCGAGCCGCCATTTGGGCCGTGCCGTTGTTTCTGGTTTTGCCGTTCCTGGGGATCGTCAGCGCCTCGTTTTCGCGCAGCGGTGCCTTGGCTTTTCCGCCGAGTGACTGGACCTTGCATTGGTATCAGTCCATTCCAGATCCCTATTTTGACGCGCTGCGCTATAGCTTGTCCTTGGGCGCCTGGACAACCGCGCTGGTGACAGTGCTGGGTGTGCCCTTGTCGTTGGCATTGGTGCGTGGCCGCTTGCCGGGAAGTTCGATTATCAACACCTTGTGTATCGCGCCACTGGGTGTTCCCACCATCGTGATTGCCGTGGCGGGATTCAAGTTTTCCATGTGGGTCGCCGACAGCTGGGGTTACAGCTTGAATGGCAACAGCGCCGGCATCGTGTTGATGCAGTCGGTGTTTACCTTGCCGTTACTGGTGCGTTCGGTCATTGCCGCTTTTGCACACTATGACAACACGCTGGATGAGGCAGCCCAGAATCTGGGCGCGACGCCGTGGCAGGTGTTCTGGCGAGTGACGGTACCGTTGATCGTGCCGGGCGTTATCGCCGGCATGCTGTTCGCGTTCGTCTTGTCGTTCGATGACGTCGTGGTGGCCTGGTTCATGGGAGACCCCGGCACCCCTACATTGCCTGTCAAGTTGTTCACGGCCATGGAAGTCGAATTCGACAACGCGATCACCGCACTCAGTACCCTGATCGTGGCGGCCTGGGCCGTTCTTTTACTGCTGTTGAACCGATTCTTTCAACTAGAGCGAGTACTGGTGCGAGACTAAGCGCTGCGCTCTCGAAACCTGTTCCGGAGATGCTATTTTGAAATGGTTGCAAGTGTTTTCCGCCACGGTCTTGACCTTGGCTGGAGCTATCGCGGCGGCGCAGCCGGCGCCGGACGGAAATATCGTGTTGCGCGTATCGTCGTGGGGAGGAAAATCCACCCAGACGCAAATCAAATACGCCGGCGACATTTTTACGAACAAGACTGGCGTGAAGGTGCAGTTCATCGACGGGGCTTCCATCGATCATCTAGCCAAGCTGGTGGCGGCGCGTGGACGAAATGTACCCTATGACGTCGTGCTGCTCGATGGCGATGTACGTGCCCAGGCTATCCAGGCAGGGGTATTGGAGAAGTTCGACTATGACAAGGTGCCCAATGCGCGTCTGGCCTTCGACGAGGCCAAGGGTGTGGATGGCTATAGTCCGGATTTCGATTTTGTGTCTGCGATCTTTGTCTACAACGCGGACAAGTATCAAGAAGCAGGGATACCGGCCCCAGTCTCCTGGAAAGACTTGTGGGATAAGCGGCTGGCGGGCCATGTCGCCTTGCCCGATTTGGCCAATGGCGCTGGCCGCGCGTTGCTGATTCAGACTTCACGGCTGCTCGGAGGCGACGAAAGCGATTTGAGCAAGGCCGTGGAAGAAGTCGCGCGTGTGGGCGCGCGCAGTTATTGGTCCACCTCGCAACAAGCCGAGCAATTGATCAAGTCAGGCGATATCTGGCTGACCGTGATCGCGGACGGCCGGGCCTATTCTCTGCAGGACGTGTACAAACCCGCTCGTGCCGTGCGTCCAAAGGAAGGGTCGATTGCCTATGCGTCGACGGCAGATATCGTGAAAGGGACGCCGCATCCGGAATTGGCGGCTCAGTTCTTGAATGAAATCTATGGCCCCTTGTATCAACTGGGCAACGCCGTGGATTTCAACTACGGGCCGACCAATCGTTTGCTCACCCCTGTCATCGATGCGGACAAGTCGTTGGCTGCCAAGCTGATTTACACGTCCGAGCAAGCCAAGACGCTGTATCACCCCAATTGGGATAAATACTGGGCGGCGCACGAACGCGCTCAGGATCTGTGGAACCGCACCATTACGTCTCGCAAATGAGCAAGCACATACGCCTGAACGCTTTTCATATGAACGCGCCGTCCCATTCGTGGGCGGGGTTTTGGCGGCATCCCCGCGATCGTTCCGTGGATCACAATCGCCTGGACTACTGGGTAGACCTGGCCGTGACGGCCGAGCGCGGTTTGTTTGATGGTGTGTTTTTGGCCGATGTGTTCGGGATCTACGACATCTATGGTGGAGATGCCGGGGCGACGTTGCACGAAGGCTCGCAATCTCCTTCGCACGACCCAATATTGACGGTTCCTGCGATGGCCCATGCGACAACGCATATCGGCTTTGGTGTTACCGCAAATCTGACTTACGAGCATCCTTATCAGTTTGCGCGCCGTTTTTCTACGTTGGACCACTTGACTCAGGGCCGGGCCGGCTGGAATGTCGTGACCGGATATTTGGATAGCGCCGCGCGTGGAATGGGCCTCGCGAAAGCCCGCGAGCATGATGAGCGTTATGCCGCGGGCGAGGATTTCCTGCAGGCTGCCTACAAGCTGTGGGAGGGGAGTTGGAGCGGCTCGGCCGTGATTCGGGACCGCCGTCCCCGTGGCGCTTATATCGACCCTGCGCAGGTGAGAAAGGTCGTTCATGAGGGGCCGTATTATCGCGTGGAGGGCTTCAATCTGGCTGAGCCTTCACCGCAACGCACGCCCTTGTTGTATCAGGCGGGCGCCTCGGGTCGAGGTAAGGCCTTTGCTGGTACGCATGCCGAGTGCGTGTTCCTGGAGGGGCAAACGCCCGCGATTGTGGCGCAGGCGGCACGCGATATTCGTCAGCATGCCGTGGACGCGGGCCGCCGGGCCGACGATGTCCTGCTGTATTTGGGCGCGACCGTCCTGGTGGCGCCCACCTCAGCCGAGGCCCGGGC
Organism: Bordetella tumbae; assembly: GCF_054780995.1. NCBI lineage: Bacteria > Pseudomonadati > Pseudomonadota > Betaproteobacteria > Burkholderiales > Alcaligenaceae > Bordetella > Bordetella tumbae. The sequence continues at coordinate 73,492 of NZ_BAAGVG010000005.1, read as the reverse complement.
GCTGCAAGAGGAATACGCGCGTTATGTGGATCCCGTCGGGCAGCTGGTCTTGGTATCGGGCTGGACCGGCATCGATTTTTCCAGGCTCGATCCCGATGAGCCGCTGCAGTTCGTCAAAAGCAATGCGCTGCAATCGACGGTCGAGAATCTGACCAAGCGTGCAGGCCGGCCGATTACGCCACGTGATATGGCGCGCTTTGATCAGATTGGCGGGCGCGGGCCCTTTATCGTGGGCAGCCCCGTCGAGGTCGCGGATCAATTGATTGAGTGGGTCGATCAGACGGGCGTGGACGGCTTCAATCTGCGACGCCTGGTCGTGCCAGAGAGCTTGACCTCATTTGTTGATCTGGTCGTGCCTGAATTGCAGAGCCGTGGCCGCTATGCGACGCAGTATGCGCCAGGAACGCTGCGTGAAAAACTTTTCCCGGGACGCGGACCGCACTTGCCGGCATCGCATCCTGGCGCACGCTATCGCTACGCTTGAGTTCGTACTGACTTCATTGGAAACGGAGACCTATGTCTGCCCCGAAATCCGACACCGCGTTGTCGTTGCGTCAATCCCTGGATACGGTGGCCTCCCGGCTGGCCGAGCGATCTGCCGCCGTCGATGCCGAGGCACGCTTCCCCTCTGAAAACATGGCGGCGCTGCATCGCAGCGGACTTTTGCAAGTGGGACTGTCCCGTCAGCGAGGCGGCGCGGGATTGGGCCGCGAAACGTCGTTTGCCGATTTCTTTGAGGTGGTGACGGGGTTGGCGAGAGCGTGCAGCAATACGGCACAGTTGTTCACTGTACAAAATGGGGCGCTCTATACGTTAGAACAGTTGGCGAGCGATGCGCTGCTGGATGAGATCGCCAGCGCGGTGCAGCGGCGAGGGGCGTCGTTCTGCTTTGTGGGTGCGGAGCCAGACGAGCGTTTTACGCATGACAACAAGCGTGTCAACGTCAAATCCATCGCGACGCCGCTTCCGGATGGACAATGGCACATCACGGCGGAAAAGGCCTTTGCCACGGGATCGGTGGGTTGCCAGTATGCGCTGTTTCAGTGCGCGACGGTTACCGAGGACGATGGGCGACCCCCGGAATCCGTGCTGGTGGTATTGCCGCGCAATCATCCCGCCGTGGAGATCCAGGATACCTGGAATGGCGTAGGTCAGCGTGCTACGGCCAGTGGCCGCTTGCGCGTTGCGCCTGGCAATGTGTCTGCCCATTGGGTCGTGGGCAATCCCGCCAGCGCACCGCATGGTGCGCTCTTTGCTCCGTTATACCAATTAGGTTTTGCGGCCATTCTCGCCGGCATCGGCGAAGCTGCGCTGGACGACACGCTGAAATTCGTACACGGCACGCTCAAGCCTACGCATGGCTATCAGCGGCCGGCCGATGAGCCTGCCATACAAGCGCATGTGGGTGACATACGCATCGCGTTGTCGGCGAGCCGGGCCTTGATTCGCGAGGCGGCCCGGGGCATGGATGCGTATCTGCGGCAGGAGGCAGACATCTCCGATGTGTTGGTGGCTGTCTATCAGGCCAAAGTCCATGCGAGTGCGAGTTCCCTGGAGGCTGGCTCGCGTCTGTTTCAGGTGGGTGGAGCACGCTCCGCCACGCGTGATTGGGCGTTCGATCGTCATTGGCGCAATGCCCGCACTCTGACGCTGCATGATTCCGTGGACAAGCAAAAGGGGATTGTGGCGCGGCATGTGCTGGGCATCGAACGGCCCAACGTCTCTACGCGTTGATGCAGAAGGGATAGTCATGCTGCTGGCGTATTTTCTTTCGCATTCGGCGTCTCCTCATACGGTGGGGCAATGGCGTCTGCCCCGGTCGTTTCAGGGCTTGCGCTACGATCGTCCTGAGTATTGGGAGCATGTGGCTCGCACAGCGGAGCGCGGCGGGATCGATACGATTTTTTTGTCGGATTCCTATTCGATTTACGAGACCTATCGCGGCAGCAGCGATGACACGTTGCGCTATGCGGTGCAGTGCCCACGCCATGATCCATTGCCATTGATTCCCATCATGGCGCGCGTGACGCAGCATGTGGGCTTTATCGCGACGCTGAGTACGGCATTCTTGCCGCCGTTCTGGACAGCCAGGATGTTTGCCACCCTGGATCATTTGACCGAGGGCCGGGTGGGATGGAACCTTGTGACGACCGCTGGCGAGCTGGAGGCGAGGCAGTTCGGACAGACGCTCGACGAGCATGACCAACGCTATACGCGGGCCGAGGAATACCTGGCACTGTGCCGCACGCTGTGGGATAGCTGGGCGCCAGATGCCATCATTGCTGATCGGGTACAAGGCGTTTTTGCCGATCCGCAAAAGGTCGCGCCGATTGACTTTCAGGGCGAGTACTTTTCCAGCAAAGGGCGCTTTACCGTTCCGCATTCTCCGCAAGGGCATCCGTTGATCGCTCAGGCGGGGTCATCGCCGGCGGGATCGGCGTTCGCCGGGCGTCACGCGGATCTGGTGTTTGGCTTGCGCCACTCGACCCAGGGCATGAGAGAGTTCCAGACTCGAGTGCATGAAGCCGCGCGGCAAGCGAACCGCCGTCCCGAGGATGTCCGCATCCTGTGGGGGATTGTGCCGATCGTGGGAGAGACACGTGCAGAGGCACTGCGTAAGCAGCAGGCGATTCGCGACAACGTCACCGTGAAGGCGGGGCTGACGATGCTGTCGGCGTTCTTGAATATTGATCTTTCGCGTTTTGATCCGGATTCACCATTTCCTGATATTGGCGAGACCAGTGGTATACGCGGTCATTTGTCCGTGATTACCGAGGATTTTCCGCGAGAGACACCTCTCGCGGAGATTGCACGCCATTTTGCAGCGGGCCAAGGTCCGCATATTGTCGGGACAGCGGTGGACATTGCGGACCAGTTGCAGCAGTTGCTGCAAGAAGGCGGTGGTGACGGCTTTATTTGTATCAGCCACACCTTGCCGGGCTGCATGGACGAGTTTTCAGATCTCGTCATTCCCGAGTTGCGGCGTCGAGGACTGCGGCCGCCGGGGTACGATCATCGTACGCTGCGCGAAAGGGTGAGAGCTGGCGCTGGTCGCGCAGCGGCGCGAGATCAATAGCGGGTCGCGCTGAGTAGTTGTCAGAGCGATATGTTGGCCTTGCCGGCGACCTCTCGCCAGCGTTTCAGATCCGCTTGCAGTTCCGTGGCGAATTCGTCGGGCCGATCCAGCACTGGCTGCACGCCGCGTGTGATCATGCTTTCTGTCGCGGCCTTGCTTCCCATGCCGTTGCGCATGGCTTTATACAATGCTTCCGTGATTTGCGGGCTGAGTTTTGCCGGGCCGAATACGCCGAACCATGTCGTGGTGTGAAACCCAGGTACGCCTGCTTCTTGTGCTGTGGGAATCGACGGCGCGTTGCTGGCCCGTTCAGTGCTGGTGACGGCCAGCGCACGGACCTGTCCGCTTTGGATATAGGGTAATGACGAGGGCAAGGTGTCGAAGTAGGCATCGACTCTGCCGCCTATCAGGTCGGTGATGACTTGGGCGCTACCCTTATAGGGTACGTGTTGAAAGTTTGTGACGCCAGCCGATTGCAGAAACATTTCCGCCGCCAGATGGGTGATGTTGCCGACGCCCGCTGATCCGTAGATGATTGGCTTCTTGCTGTCCTTGGCATATTGCAGGAAATCCGCCAGAGATTTGACCGGTAGTTTCGGATTCACGACAAGCACTAGAGGGGTGTAGCCAATCTGAGTGATCGGCGTGAAGTCCTTGATTGCGTCGTAGGGCAGCGATGGCGTCAGTGCAGGGCTGATGGCCTGCGATGCGGTCACGCCTAGCAGCAAGGTGTAGCCATCGGCAGCGCTGCGTGCGACTTCGGATGCCGCGATGGTGCCGTTCGCGCCGGGCTTGTTGTCGACGACCACGCTGGTGCGCAGCGTTTCTCCCAGCTGTTGCGCGACCTGTCTGGCGACAAAATCCGCGCCGCCGCCTGGAGGGAATCCCACGATCAGCCGAATGGGCTTATTGGGAAAGTCCGCCGCTTCGGCGGTCTGTGGGGCCGCTGCTGTCAATAAGATCATCGAGGCTGCGCAGGCGGTGACACCGCTCATGATGCGCGAAACGATGGGTGTGGCGAGGGGCCGTTTTGTCCCTCTGACAAAGGTGAATCTATGCATTGTTGTCTCCGTTATAGATGAGAACGGCTCCACCTGCCCGTTCAAGCTTCTTTGCGTACTGGCGCCCATGCAAAGTCGCCAGAGTGAACCGCGGCGATCGCGCCGCTGGCGAGGAGTGCGTCGCATTGTCCGGATGTCAGTCCGGCTGTGCGCAGCACTTCTACGGTGTGCTCGCCCAACTCCGCGGGCGGCAAGAGGGGAGCATCTGCTTCGGCGGCATGCAGACGCGGAAATTCCGGAACGTCGAAGTCCAGCCCGCGATACCGCACTTGGCGCAACTTGCCTGGCTGGTGGGCTTGGGGGGCTTCCAGGACGCGTTCCAGAGGCAACACCTCGGTGCAGCCGACGCCGCCCGCTTTCAGCCGTGCAACGGCCTCGTCAAAGGGATATGCCGCGATGGCTTCTTTGACGATGTCTTCGACCTGTTCGCGCGCTTTTTTTCGATCGCGCAGGTGATAAAGGCTGGCGTCGTCCGCCTGCGGCAGTCCCATCGCCTGGCAGAATTTCAGCCAATGTCCATCGGTGAGTATCAGCAAGTACAGCCAGCGCTCATCTGCAGTCCGATAGGCACCATAGCCAGGCATGCTGAACTCGCCATGCGGCTCGCGCTCCGGCCGTCCGAGCAATTGCGTTTTGAGCTGTACGCCCACCAGATCGCGAGAGGCCACATGCAGGCCGGTTTCGTACAGGCCGACTTCGACATGATCGCCTTTATCGTGCTTTTGCTGCTGAATCAACGACGACAAAATGCCGATGACCGCATACGCACCGGCAAACTGATCGTGGTACGACGGCCCGAGCCGGCTAGGGCGGCCGTTGATCCGGTTACCCTCCATGACGCCGGTAGAGGCTTCGGCCACCGGGTTCGATGCCAGGTCGTTTTCCTGTGGGCCCGCGGCGTAGCCACGGATATGGCAATAAATCAGTTTGGGATTGATTGCCGCGCAGTCATCGCGTGAGAGCCGCAGCTTGCGCGCCGCGTTCGGCGCCAGGTTATGCACCAGCACATCGGCCGTCTGCAGCAGCTTGCAGAATGCGTCATAGCCGGCCGGGCTGGCGAGATCGATGCAGACGCTTTTTTTGCCATGGCTATAGGCGATGAAGGTTCCGCTGGGGCCGCCTCGCACCAGACTGCGAGTGGGATCTCCGCGCGGCGGTTCGACCTTGATGACGTCCGCACCCAGTTGCGAAAGGATGTGTGCTGCAAACGGCGCCGCCAGCATGGTTCCCAATTCAATGATGCGGTAACCGGTGAGGGTAGGGGTAGTCATCGAGCGTCTCCTGCCTGTTGTTTGATAAAGAATGCATTCTATATTTTTAAAAAGACGGGATTTTGATTAATTTCATTAGGGAAAGTACGTATTTTTTGGGTTTAATTAAAATATAGAATGCATTCTTAGTCGTGCAGCAGATAACGACCGATCCAAAAAACGGAGACAAAACATGCACAGACGGACTTTTCTTTCTGGTTGTGCGGCAGCGGCCACCATTGCCTTGCCGGGCTGGGCGCGAGCACAACAGAGCGCGGTTGGTATCGATGCTGCATCCAAGACGGTGACGGTGGGCGCGTTCACGCCGGTGACCGGGCCCGTGCCTTTCTATGCGATCTTGACGCGAGCGGCCGAAGCCTGCTTCAAGCATGTCAACGATACGAATGCCTTGGACGGATGGAAGATCAAGTTCGTCACTTATGACGACGGCTATGAACCCGCGCGCAGTGTCGCGGTAACGCGGCGCCTGGTCGAGGAGGACAAGATCTTTGCGTTGGCAGCGCCGGTGGGCACGGCGCAATCAGTCGCGGTGATTCCTTATGCCAAGGAGGTCGGGTTACCGATGATCGGGCCGATCGGTGGGGCAACCGCCTTGTTTTCCGATCGCCTGGTCTTCCCGCTATTACCGGATTATGGATGGTCTGCTGCGTCCAATCTGGACTATGCCATCAATGGGCTCAAAGCCAGTCGTGTGGCGCTACTGTGGGAAAACGATGAACTGGGGCGATCGGCAAAACGGGGTTTTGATCTTTTGATCCAGGCTCGACAACTGCAACCTGCCGAGTCGATTCCATTTGAGGTTCGCAGTACGGATTTCACTCCTCATGTCCGTCGCATTGCGAATGCCAAGGCGGAAGTCGTGATTCTGTTTGGTTCAAATGCGAACTTGGCCGCGGCATTAAAGACAGCGGACCGCCTGGGACTGAAAGCCAAATGGATGGCGCCATTTTTTACAGCGGATCCGACCACGTACAAATTGGCCGGCAAGCTGTTGGACAGAACGTATTTTTCATCATGGCTGATGCCAGTCGATGCGGATGACGCGGCCATTAAAGCCTATCGCGACACAGTCGCCAAGCTCTATCCCAACGATCCCATTGGTGTGTTTGGCCTCAATGGCTGGAGTAACGCTTCGTTGTTTGTCGAAGGATTTCGCATGCTGTTGGCCAGCGGTAAACCGTTGGCACGCGAAAACCTCGTCGACGTGATGGAAACGATGACGAACCGTGCCGTGGGCGGCGCGCGTGAAGTGACCTTCAAGGCAGGGGACCATCGCGGCGCGCGCCAAGAGGGGATCATCCAGGCACAGAATGGTGGTGGGTTCAAGTTGGTGCGCGGATTTGAGCCCTATCCTGCAGCCGTTTTTGACGCAAAACTATCGTAGGGGAATGGGTGTGAGCGAGCAGTATGCAGCATGGGTGGGCCGCGAGGAATCGCGTGCAGAGCAGGTGAACGCGAATGCGGTAGCGGCAATGGCCGCGACCTTGGATTGGGAAACGGCGCCTGCCGAGGGGGACGCTTTGCCACCAGGCTGGCAGTGGCTGTTTTTCAATGGCGCGGTCCGCCGCCGTGGGCTGGGAACGGATGGTCATCCCCAGCGGGGCGGTTTTTTGCCGCCGATTGAATTGCCGCGCCGCATGTGGGCCGGCAGTCGCATTCGTTATGTCAAAGACTTGCCCATCGGGGCGCAGGCAACTCGGCACAGCCGCATCCTGAAAGTCGAAAACAAAGTGGGCAAGCGCGGATCGCTCTGGTTTGTGACGGTGCAGCACACGACTGTATGCCAACAGCAGGATTGCCTCGTGGAGGAACAGGATATTGTGTACCGCGAGGCGACGCCCGTGACGACGGCACCGGCTGAGGCTGCGAAGCCGCCGCGTTACGAAGGGCGCGCGCAATGGGGCCGTGAGGTGCAGCCTGATACCACCCTGCTGTTTCGTTATTCGGCATTGACTTTCAATGGTCATCGTATTCACTACGACCAGACCTATGCCCGCCACGAAGAAGGTTATCCGGATCTCGTCGTACATGGCCCCTTGACGGCGACGTTATTGCAGCAATTTGCCCTGGAGCACGGTGGCGAACGCCAATTGGCGAGCTTTGACTTTCGTGGTGTCAGCCCGTTGTTTGTAGCTCGTCCGTTTCAGTTGGAAGGCCGCGAGGCAGATGACGGCAGTGTGGACTTGTGGGCGCGCGGTCCGGAAGGCGAGTTGGCCATGTCGGCCAAGGCCACCTATCGCTGATTACGCTGACGATATGCGCGGGGGCAGTGTGATTCGCAATGCGCTATATCCAGTCCACTATTGAACAATACATTCAGGAGACAAAAGACAATGGCACAACATTTAAGCGGCCCTGCGGACTTGCAGGGACAAGTCGCTTTCATTACCGGCGGTGCGGGTTCAATGGGACGCGCCATTGCGAATGCGTTCAAGCAGGCGGGGGCAAGGGTCATCGCCACGGATCGCGCCGAACACGCAGATATTGGGCCCGAGATTGACTATCGCCAATACGATGTGACCTCTCGCGCGCAAACGGACACTGTGATCGACGGAGTGCTCAACGACTATGGCAAGATCGATATTCTCGTGCTCTGCGCAGGCATTATTGCGCGGACGACATTGGCCGACAGCACGGATGACGAGTGGGATGCATTAATGTCGGTCAATGTTCGTGGGGTAGTCAATCCGGCGCGAAAACTGTTTCCTTTGATGTGTGAGCAAGGTTTCGGAAAAATCTTGGCTGCGGGTTCGATTGCCGCGAAGAATGGCGGTGTCGCATCGGGTCCCGCCTATGTCGCCTCGAAGTCGGCAGTGCACGGCATGATGCGATGGATAGCCAAAGCCGGTGCACCCCACGGTGTGTACGCCAATACCTTGGCGCCGGGACCCGTCGAGACGGCGATGTGGGCCAGTATCACCAAAGACGGGGCTCCCGCGGCGAATGCGACGGTGCCCTTGGGCCGTTATGGCAATCCAGACGATATTGCCCAGGCGGCGCTGTTCCTGTGTTCGCCGGCATCCAACTGGATTACTGGTACCTCGCTGGATATCAGCGGCGGTATGTGGATGGCCTGACCGCCGGAGACGCATCATGGCAAACGCGCAAGCAACCTTGGGATTTATCGGGCTGGGAGTGATGGGCGGTCCGATGTGCAGAAATGTCGCGAGCAAGCACGCTGGCGATGTGATTGCCTTCGATATGAATGCCGACGCATTCTCGGCCCTGGAGGGCACCCGTGCGCGCCAGGCGGCGAGCGTGGCAGAGGTCGCGGATCAGGCTGATGTGGTGTTCTTGTCTTTGCCGGGCGGGCCACAAGTGGAGCGCGTCTGCCTCGGAGAGCAAGGACTGGTGCGAGGAAAACACCGGCCTGACGCGATTGTCGATCTCAGCACGACAACGGTCGCCTCGGCGCGTGCCGTGGCCGTTCAGCTGAAAAATCTGGGTGTGGCCTTCGCAGATGCACCTGTCGCGCGTACACGCGAGGCCGCCCAGCGTGGCGAACTCAGCATCATGGTAGGCGCTGACACGGATCTGTATGCGCGTATCGAGCCGTGGCTGCATTACATGGGGTCGGATGTCACACATTGCGGCGATGTGGGATGCGGCCAGGTCGTGAAGCTCATCAACAACGCATTGGTGTTCGAGAACACGATGGCGTTAGCGGAAATGATGGTGCTGGGCGAACGTGCAGGCGTACAGCCAGAGGTGCTGTTGGATGCGGTGTCCAAGGGATCTGGCGATAGTTTCGTGCTGCGTAATCATGGACGCCGCGCCATGCTGCCACGAACGTTTCCGGAGAAATCCTTCCCGCCTGAGTATGTCTTGAAGGATCTGTCATACGTCTCGGAACTGGCGGCGCAAATGGCGGTGACAGCTCGGGTGACGGAGTTGGCTCAGCGCTATTACACCGCGACGGCGAAGGCAGGCTACAGCGGGCGATACTTTCCGGCTGTGATTGAGATCATCGATCAAGGTATCGAGATCAATGACAGTGAGGGGAGCGCGGCAAGCGCGCAAGAAAAGACGGAACCACACAGCCAGGTTAAGGACACGGTGGCGTCTCTATCAGAGGGGCGCCGTCATGGATGACGTCATCGGCCTGGTATGGGCGGGGATGATCAGCGGATGCCTGTATGCGATGGGGGCGATAGGCATCGTGCTGATCTATAAAAGCTCGAACGTCGTGAATTTTGCGCATGGCAATCTGGCCGGCCTGGCGGCATTTCTGGTGTTCGGTTTTACGGCTGGCATCTTTTCCAACATGGCGTGGGGCGCTGCCGTGGTGTTGACGTTTGCCATCATGATTGCGGTCATGGCGGTTAGCTATTTTCTGATCGCGCCTCTGGTATTCAAATCGGATCTGACCAGCACGATCGCGACGCTCGGGGTTGGACTGATCGCTCAAGGGGCGACGCAACTGTTGTTCGGTTCTAACGTGGTATCCCTGGATTTGCCCTTGCCCGATTGGCGGGCAGAGTTGGGGCCTATCCTCGTGACCGCCTACGACATGGCCGTGCTGGTGACGACGGCGTTGGCGATAGGGCTGCTATATGTGCTGATCGAACGCACGCGTATCGGTATTGCTTTTCGTGCGGTGTCGGCCCATCCATTCGCCAGCCGCGTGTGTGGCCTGAGCCTGCGGCGCGTACATCTGTTTTCCTGGGTTGTGGCGGGGTTATTAGGGTTGGTGGCGGCATTGTTGATTGTGCCTACCACGTTCTTGTCGTCGACCAGTGTGGCCTCGTTCATGCTGCAGGCCTTCGCGGCGGCGGTGGTCGGCGGGTTCAACAGCCTGCCGGGCGCCGTGCTGGGCGGCATCTTCATCGGTGTGATCATGAATCTGCTGTCGTTCTATGTGGCGGCCGAGTTCAACAATACGTACTTGTTGTTGACGATCCTGATTGTGCTGAACGTATTCCCCAAAGGCATTCTTGCCGTGCGTGGAGGTGTTCGTGTCTAGTGTGATGATGTCGGTGAACGATCCGGCCGGCAAGCTCGGCCATCAGGGGAATGCCACGGTATCCCAACGGTTGGGCGCCAGCGTGGGTATTGCAGGGGTGTTGGTGCTGCTGCTGTTGCCTATCGCGGTGGGCGGATATTGGACCTATACCGTGGGATTGTGTTTTGCCAATGCCATTGCGGTTATTTCGGTAGGGTTTCTGGTGCGCTATGGGGGCGAGGTCTCGATCGGGCATGGTGTATTTGTGGCAGCTGGCGCCTACGCCGTCGCGTTGTTGGAAAAGTACGCTGGCGTATCGCTGCTGATGAGCCTGCCGGTGGCGGCATTGGCAGGGGCGGTGCTGGGCATGATCTTCGCTTTTCCCTCGCGTCACTTGTCAGGAATTTATTTGGCCGTCGCGACCATGGCGCTGGCGCTGGCCTTGCCTGAAGTCCTGTTGCATTTTTCGTCGGTGACAGGGGGCTACGAAGGTCTGTACGTCAAGCTCGATGCGTTGCCTGGCATGACTAAAGAAATGCAGCGGTATTATTTGCCGCTGGCTGGGTTGGTGGCGGTTGTCATGCTATTGCGTCAGTTTCGGCGCTCGCGCCAGGCCAAGGCATTGTTGCTGATTCGTACTTCCGCCCATGCTGCCGAGTCGTTCGGCGTGCGCCGAAGCTGGGCACGCTTGAGTTGCATGGCGCTTAGCGGCGCTATCGCAGCAATTGGCGGGGCCATGCTGTCGTTCAGCTCCTCCACGGTATCGCCCAATAGCTTCACGTTGTGGACGTCGATTTTTCTGCTGGTGGGTTCGGTGGTGAGCCTGTATTCGCTGTCTATCGTGGGCGGTGTGATAGGCGGTGCATTTTTGACCTTGATGCCTTTGCTGCTGGCTGGCGCCGGCGACTGGGTGCCCATTCTGTATGGGGCGGCGTTATTGACTGTTGTGCTGGGTTTCAACGCTTTACCGGCATCCGTGCGGGCGAGGCTCCAAGGAGGACAGGCATGACGGTCGACGTGTTGGGGCGGACACCGCTGATAGTTGACGATCTGTCGTTGTCTTTTGGTGGCATACAGGTCCTGCAGCATGTGGGTGTGCGATTGTTGCCGGGGGAAATTACCGGTCTGATCGGGCCGAACGGTGCCGGTAAAACGAGTTTTTTCAATTGTCTGACCGGCTTGTATTGCCCGCAGCAAGGCAGCATTCTGTTGGGTGGCGAGCACCTGGAAAAAATGGCCCCTACTGAGCGTGCGGCGCGGGGATTTTCGCGCAGTTTTCAGCATGTCGCCTTGTGTCCAGAGCTGAGCGTGGTCGAGAACGTGATGATCGGCCTGGACCGTGAGGCGAGCGTAGGGTGGCTGGACGCTTTTCTGCCGTTGCCGAAAGGGAAAAAAGAAAATGCCCTCCACCGCGAGCGCGCCTTGTCGGCATTGGATCGTTTGGGGGTATCGCAGGTCGCCGATGTGATGCCTGCCGAACTGCCACCGGGCGTGTTGCGACTGGCCGAAATTGCGCGCGCTATTGCTGGCCACCCGCGCGTGTTGCTGCTGGATGAGCCCGCGGCGGGGTTGAATTCCGTAGAAACGGCGGATTTGGCTGCCGCCTTGAAAAAGTTGCGGGCTCCCGGGCTGGTGTTGGTAGTGGTCGAACACGATATGGATTTGATCATGGAGGTATGCGACACCATCCATGTGCTGAACGTAGGGACCTTGCTCGCCTCGGGCAATCCAGAGCAGATCCGCAGTAATCGCGATGTGGTGCGCGTATACCTGGGAGACGAGGATGACTGATGTCACAGCGGATCTGCTGCGGGTCGATGGCTTGACGGTGCGTTATGGCGCGGGCCCCGTGTTGCATGGGATTCGCTTTGCGATGACGGACTCTAAGGTCGCTGCGCTGCTAGGGGCAAATGGAGCGGGAAAGTCCAGCACCTTGCGGGCGATCGCAGGCCTGGAGCCGGCGCAGGGCGCGATCCTGTTTCGGGGGCGGGATATAACTCGCCTGAGCGCTGCACAGCGATTTCGCCTGGGTATCGTGTACGTGCCGGAGGGCCGCGCGATCGTGTCGGATCTGACGGTCCAGGAAAACCTGAGGCTGGGTTCGTATTTTGTCGATGCGCGCACTCGCGCACAGCGCGAGCAGATGGTCATGGATTTCTTTCCCGAGATCGCCAATCGGCGACGGGCGGCGGCAGGATTATTGAGCGGTGGCGAACAACAGATGCTGGCCATCGGGCGCGGCCTGATGTCAGGGCCGCAGTTGTTGCTGCTGGACGAGCCTTCGCTGGGTTTGGCACCGTTGCTGGTGGCACGCGTGTATGAGCGCTTGGCGAGGATTCAAGAGGAACAGAGTCTTTGTGCGCTGTTGGTCGAGCAGAGCTTTCATGCGGCCGCCAAACTGGCGTCCCATGCCTGGGTGCTGCGCCATGGCCATATTGTGGGCGAGTTGGATGAGGCTGCGATGCGTAGCCGCGAGGGGCGGCAACAGGCCATCGATGCGTATCTCGGTTCGCGCAGTCAGTCGTCGACGTCACCTGCCGGATCGTCTGGCGGGAGCGCTATGGCCACGTGAGTCACCAGACGGTTACGTCTCTAGCTATATGCCGTCACGATAATGAACAAGGACACAGTATGCAGTCTCTAAAACTACAGGGCGAGATCATCGCATCTGGATTGCAGTTTCCCGAGGGGCCGGTCGCGTTGACGGATGGAAGCGTATTGGTCGTGGAGATCGCGGGAGGACGCCTGCTGCGTGTGTCGCCCGATAGACGGGTGAGCGTCGTGGCCAAGCTGGGTGGTGGTCCCAATGGCGCGGCGCTAGGGCCCGACGGGCAGTGCTATATCTGCAATAACGGCGGCTTCAGTTGGCGTACGGATGATGGATTTACGCGGCCGACAGGTCCGTCAGAGGACTACGCGGGCGGCAGTATTCAACGTGTTGATGTTGAGACGGGGGCGGTGACGACGTTGTATACGCATTGCGATGGCGTGCCCCTGCATGGGCCGAACGATATCGTGTTCGATACACAGGGCGGATTCTGGTTCACCGATTTCGGCAAGACGTTCGAAGACCGCATTCTGCGTGGCGCGGTGTATTACGCCCGTATCGATGGCAGTGCGATTAGACGGGTAGCACATCCTGTGTTGACGCCAAATGGCATCGGCTTGTCGCCCGATGGCCAGACCCTGTATGTGTCAGAGACAGAGACGAGTCGGCTGTGGTCCTACGCGGTCGAGGCGCCCGGTGTATTGACCCAAGAGCCTTGGCCGTCGCCTTGCGGGGGACGCTTGGTGCATGGACTGCCGGGATATCAGCGGTTCGATTCGTTGGCAGTGGAGCAGGGGGGCAATATTTGCGTGGCCACCTTGGTGCGTGGAGGCATCAGTGTATTCAGTCCTGCTGGCCAGTGGCTGGAGTTCCACGAGGCGCCCGAGGGGTATTGCACCAACATCTGTTTTGGCGGTGCCGATTTGCGTACCGCCTATATCACGCTGTCGGGCTATGGGCAGCTATTGGCGGTGCCCTGGCCGCGGGCGGGCCTGGCTCTGTAAATGCGGACGGCATAAACATAAATCGTGTGTACCGGTCATGGAGACAGTATGAAAACAACAGGCGAATTACGCTCGAGCAGGCGGAGATTCTTGCGCACGGGTGCGGCGTGGGGAGTGTCAGCTGGCTTGGCGGGGCTGGGACTGCCGGCACGTGCACTGCCGGTGTCTGCCGCTTCGTGGCCGGATAAACCGATACGCATCGTGGTTCCCTATGCTGCCGGGCAGGGTGCTGATTTGTTGACACGTCTCTTGGCTCAGGAACTCGGCAAGACACTGACGCAACCCATCATCATCGAGAATCGTGCCGGTGCGGGCGGAAATATAGGCACAGCCAGCGCGGCGCGATCGAATGCAGACGGCTACACGTTTCTGTTGGGTACGAACGCCACCAATGCGGCAAATGAGTTTCTCTATAGCAGCCTGGGTTATGACCCTGCCGCCGATTTTGTGGGCGTCGCGATGATCGGGCTGCTGCCTATGGTGTTGTGCACGTCGGCGGCGGACTTGCCTGCTAATGGCATTGCTACGCTGATTGACCGTGCCCGTGCCCAGCCCGACACGCTCAATGTGGGATTACCCAGCACGACGGCACAGGTCGTGTGCGCCGAGTTTGAAAAATCAGCGCAGGCGCCGCTATTTGCCGTGAAATACAAGGCCTCCGGTCAGGCATTGACCGACACCATGGGCGGCCAGATTCCGCTGGTGATCGATACGGTGACAGCGGCCCGGCCCTATGTGTTGAGCGGAAAGTTACGCGCGCTGGGGATTTCGTCGCTGCATCCCAGCGAGATGTTGCCGGGCGTGAAATCCATTGCGGAGCAGGGTGTGACAGGCTTCGACGTGGTGGCATGGGATGCCTTGTTTGCACCGCGTGGGACACCGGCGGCCATCGTGGCTCGTGTTGGCGAACTGATTCAGCGCGTGCAACAGCAACCGGCGACGCGCGACCGCATGATGGACATAGGCGTAGAGCCATTGGTGATGGGCCCCTCTCAACTGGATACGTTCGTGCAGAACGAGCGGACCAAGTGGGGCGGGATTATCAAAGCCGCCGGCATCCGCATCGAATAATTTCCTATATCAAAAGTGAGTTTCGCCATTGAGGCGGAACTGTGATTATTCAAAGAATGCATTCTGCATTTTATTGATTTAGCCAAGGAGCTGACCTATGAGTACCGTTTTGAATATCGCCCAGTCCGACGTAGGCAATGCGCCAGCCGAAGGCCGCATCACTGATGAAGCCGTCGCCGCGGCGCGCGCCATGATCGGCCTGCATTTGCGGCCTGAGGGGCCATATCTGCAGGATGCGACGCCCGACACGCTGCGCAATTGGTGCAATGGCATAGGCGATTTGAATCCCTTGTACCGCGATGTCGGCTATGCCAGCAGTACGCGTTATGGTTCGCTGCTTGGCCACCCCATGTTTCCCATGGCGTTTGGCTGGCTGGGCCGGACCCGGTGGGGATTGCCGGGCGTTCACGGTTTTTATGCCGGCAACGATTGGGAGCTGTTCCGGCATGTGCGTCCGAATGACCGCATCACTGCTATCGAGCGCGTCGTTGGCGTGGAGGAAAAAGAAAGCAAGTTCTCGGGCCGTCTGGTGCTGCAGTATGTCGAGGCCAGCTATTACAACCAACGCGGCGAATTGATCGCCCGGGCGTTGGGGACTTGCACACGCCACGAACGTAAAGCGGCGCGCGATACGGGTAAGTACAAAGAGATCGTCCAGCATGAGTACACCGACGAAGAGCGTGATCGCATTGACGAAATGGTGCTGAACGAGCCCAAACAGATCCGTGGCGCCAACGTACGCTATTGGGAGGACGTTGAGGTCGGCGAAGAGCTGCCGACGATTGCGCGCGGTCCCTTGTCGTTGATGGACACGATGGGGTTCCTGGTGGGATGCGGCCGCGGCCATACGCACGGCGTGGTATTGCAGGCGGCGGTGAAGCATCCAGGCCATTTCTTTCGCAATCCGGAGGCGGGCGGCGGCGTCGAATACACCGGTATTGGCCACCATCGTGAGTCGGTGGCTAAGGAAGTCGGCGTTCCTGGCACCTATGACTATGGCCCACAGCGTTCATCATGGATGTGCTCGCTCGTGACGAACTGGATGGGCGATGCCGGGGTGTTAAAGCGTGTCCGTACGGAGATGCGGCGCTTCAACATCATGGGAGACACCACGTTCTGCAAAGGAAAGGTCATACACAAATACGTGAAGGACCAGGTGGGCTTGGTGGATATCGAATTGGCTGCGGAAAACCAACGCGGCGAGTTGACCACGCCGGGATTGGCTACGGTCGCGTTGCCGTCGCGCGATGTGCGGCTGCCTGCCTTTATCGACGGCTCAGGCGTTGATCTGGAGCTGCCGGTCACTCGTTGATGTACTTGCGTTCCTATCTCTGTGAGACAGTATCTATGCAGCCATATTCTTCGTCCCGATCTGACACGTTGCCACTGAGTGGTTGCCGTGTCGTGGAGTGTTCGTCTTCTGTCGCCGCCGCCTACGCCGCCAGGTTGTTGGCGGCCATGGGCGCGCACGTTGTCATGTTGGAACCACCTGCGGGGTCGCCTTTACGTCAGGCCGCGCCGCGATTAGCGGGTACGAAAGAGAGTGCGTTGTTTGCCTACCTGGCAGTGGGCAAGCACAGCCTGGTCTGCGATCTGTCCACAGAGGAGGGGCAAGCGCTATTGTCGCGCGAGTTGGATCAAGCCGATGTTTTCATCGAGGATAGCGCGGTGCGTGATCGCGCAGGCCGTGGCCTGGAGCCGCAATCGCTCAATCAGCGATTCCCGTCGCTAGTGCATGTCAGTGTCCTCCCTTTTGGCGCAACGGGGGCCAAGGCGGATTGGGATGGCGTGGAATTGAACTTGATCCACGCTGGCGGAGAGGGGTATTTGCTGCCCAATGGTTTATCACATGAGTTGTTCCCCGATAGGCCGCCGTTAAAGATCTATGGCCATTTTGGTGCTTATCAGGGGGGAGCGATGGCGGCATTCTGCGCGCTATCGGCATGGTGGGCCGTGCCACAGAGAGGTGGACAGTATGTCGACGTGTCGGTGCAGGATGCCGTGCTGGCTGTCGGGGCGTTTGCCTTGCAACGATTGGGAGATGGCTCGTTGGAGCATCGCACTACGCGCAGTTTTCGCTATGGTGGCGTATTCGAGACACGGGATGGTTATGTTGAACTGCTGACATTGGAGGACAGGCAATGGCTGTCGCTGGTGCAGTTGTTGGGCAATCCAGAATGGGCCGGCGATGAGGCGCTGCGCGACCCGTTGGAGCGCAGCCGGCGCGGTCGTGAAATCAATGCGCATATACGTGCGTGGATGTCTATGCATCATGCCGACGACATCGTCATGCGGGCTCAGGAATTGGGGGTGCCTATTGCCAAGTATCGGACACCGAATGAAGTGATGGCGGGAGACCAGGAGCGGTCACGTGGGCTGTTTGCCCCAGCGGTGCTGGAAAGCGGCAAGCAGACCGATATTCTGGTGGCGCCCTTTCAGTTCAGGCGCTCGCCGCTGCCAGGCGGTGGTTGCGTGCCGGCGTTGAATGAAATGGCTGGGGAGGAAATGGTATGACTCTCGCAAATGCTCCACTGGCGGGCGTGCGCATTGCCGATTTCACCATTCACGCTGCAGGCCCGTTCTGTACGCATCTGTTGTCTCAGTTGGGTGCTGAGTGCATCAAAATAGAAAGCCGTACGCGCCCAGATGCTTTTCGCAAGCCGCACGCTGTTTATGGACGCATGTCGGCGGCGACGTTCGATCAGGTGTCCGCAAACAAGTTATCGGTGCGGCTGAATCTAAAACAACCCGAAGCTGTTGCCCTGGCCAAGCGCCTGGTGGCGGCATCGGATATTGCCGCGGAGAGCTTTCGTCCGGGAGTGATGGCGCGTTTGGGATTGGGGTTTGACGATTTATTGGCGGTCAAATCTGATCTGATTCTGCTGTCGTTGTCGTCTTGCGGTCAGAGCGGTCCCGACTCGCATTTTGCGGGGTATGCACCGTTGTTTGGTGCTTGGGGCGGTCTGGGGTGGATGAGCGGCTATAGCGATGGCCCGCCTATGGAAATGCGCCATGTGATGGATCACGCCGCCGGTGTGCACGCGGCGCTGGCTGTTGTCGCCGCGTTGAATCAACGGCGTCGCACCGGCCAAGCCCAGCATGTCGATCTGGCGGCGCGAGAGGTTGCCGCGGCCATGATAGGGGACGCGCTTGTGATGGCGTCCCAAGGTGAGACTCCTGCGCGCCCGGGTAACGGCGATGCCGGTATGGCGCCGCATGGGGTATATGCGACGGCGGACCCTGACCGCTGGTTGACCGTGGCGGTACGCACGGATGCGGAGTGGCGAACACTGGCGGCGCAGTTGGGGCCGGAGGCCGACGACCCTCGCTATGCCACAATGGCTCTGCGAGTGCGCTACCGCGATGAATTGGATGGATTGCTGACACGATGGCTGTCATCTCGCGATGCGGAGCAGACCGCCAGGCAATTGCAGGACGGCGGCCTGTGTGCGCATGTGTCCTGGAATATGCAGGACATTGCTGCCGATCCGCATTTGCGTGCCCGTGGTGTGGTGACCGAGGTGAGCGCACCCGATATCCCCGCCCGCCTGGCGGTAGGCGCGCCGGCGCGATTCAGTCGCACGGATGAGGTGGGCATACGACGGCTGACGCCGGCATTGGGACAGGACGAGGACTATGTGTTCGGCGAGCTGTTGGGATTGAGCCGGACACAGCGCGCGGATCTGGAGTCTCGCGAGATCATTCTGTGATATCCCGTGTGGATAGACCATCAAACAAATCAAGGAGCCGTAGATGAAAGAGGCTATTTACCTGGTGCTGGATATGGAAAATGATCTGGTCCACGCTGATGGGCCAAACGGCAAGGCGGCCTATGGAGAGCAGGTGCGCGGCCGCCGTATCCTGGAAAACACGCGCCGCGCCTTGGACAAGGCGCGCGCTGCAGGGGTAGATATAGGCTTTGTCCGTGTAGGCTTTTCTCCTGACTACCGCGAATGCCCGCCGAATTCCCCGATATTCTCGGGCGCGCGCAAGGCCGGAATCTTCAAGCTCGGGCATTGGGGAACCGAGGTTCATCCCGATCTGGGCAAGCAAGACAGCGATTTCGATATCGTCAAGCATCGCGTCAGTCCGTTCTATGCGACTAATTTGGAAGCCATTTTGCGGGCGCGCGGGATCAAACGGATCTATTGCTCCGGTATCTCGACCAATGCTGTGGTGCAGGCCGCCGTGCGGGAAGGGCATGATCGCGACTACGAGATCGTGGTGTTGGAAGACTGCTGCTGCGGGACATCGGCTGAGGAGCATGAAAATGCAATAAAAGGCTTGCAACGGTTCTGCCGGATCACGACTTCCGACGTCGTCGTGTTCGAGTGAGGTTTTACCCGGGTACCGTGTAAGCCTGGTCTAAACGTATAAAATGCATTAAATACGGAGTGTCAAAACTCGAGACAGATTTTCCGGCCGCGCACGGCCGCTTCGGGCTATTAGATGGAATATCGAACAAAAGAAGAACAGGTCGCGGATTATCTCCGCGAGCGCATTATTTCCGGCGTCTATCCGCGCGGCTCGCGTCTGAAACAGGCCGAGATTGCCGAGCAACTGAAGTTGAGCATCACGCCCGTGCGCGAGGCGCTGAAGCTGCTGGTGGCCGAGGGCTATATCAGTGGCGATTCCTATCGTGGCGCCCGTGTCGTGCCGTTCGATGCGGCGGCGTCGGCGGAAATCCTGCAGTTACGCTTGGTGCTCGAGTCGCAATTGGTTCGAGGCGCCATTGAAAAAATCACCACCGACGATATCGCCGAGCTGCGCGCATTGGCCGCGCAGTTTGCGGAAACGTTCGCGGCGGGCGATCGGGCCACCGCGCGGGGCGTGAATTACCGTTTTCACCGCCGTCTGTATGACATTGCACAGATGCCGCAGACGTTGCATTTTGTGCAGATTCTGTGGGCGCGCTATCCCTTTGACCTGATCAATTCGGTGTCAGGACGTGGCAAAGAGGCCGTGCACGAACACGACGAGATCCTGCAGGCCTTTGCCGCCGGCGACGCGTCGGCCGCCATGCTGGCCATGCGTAAACATATTGAGTCTGGCTGGACGGTGTTGAAGGCGATCAGCGAAGAGCAAGCGCGGGAGTAGCAGAGGGCAGGCTTGTCAGTGCACCCAATCTTCGTAAGTAAGGCCAGAGACACGGCCGAACTCACGGACATTATTTGTGATGAGAGTGCACCGCGCCGCGATTGCATGACCTGCAATCGCGGTGTCGTTTTCGCCAATGAGTAGACCGGATTGCGTGAGTTGCTGCTTTACCTCGATGGTCGCGTCCACAGCGCGTTGATCCCACGGCAGTACTGCATCCAATCGTCTGACAAATTCATCAACTAATGTTTTGTGTCGAGGAGAGGCTTTTTTGCCGATCTGCCCGTAGCGCATCTCAGCATAGGTGATCGCAGAAATAACGATCTGGTTGTTTCTTCCAACCTCTGCTGCCAATCGTTGCAACACACATGCCGGACGTTCTCTCATAATGAATGAGCATATGCAGGTGTCCAACATAAAGGTCGTCACAGTGTGAACCTGCCTTCATCGTTGACGACGGCCGGACGCTCTTGTAGAAAGTCCTGATCCGCGGCGGGCAGCTCGGCCAGGGATAGCCAGCTCGGACGCACTGGACGCAAGGTGATCACGTCTCCATTTCGGGTGATCTCTAATTCGCCCACACCTTCGTAGGCCATATCGTTAGGAAGACGGATAGCTTGGTTTTTACCGTTCTTGAAAATCGAAACAGTTCGCATGGCTGGTCCTTTGCATATGCTAGGCATATGTTATTTTGCCAGTTATGCATGGCATATGCAAGGCATATGTGACAAAAAGGTCACTGCGTCAACCTAACCCCAACATATCCGCCAGGCTCAATTCCGTCTGCTCTTCGTCCAGGTGGATATGGGATTCCAGTTCTCGCAGATGGTGGTCCATCTCTTGGACCGCCTGGGCAATCTTGCCCTGTTCCAAGTACTCGACAACCCGGGCGTGCTCGTCATGCTCGCAGGTGGCATTGCCGGGCGGTTGAAAGATCGCGACGACGAGGGCGCAGCGTGAGATGACCTCCATCAGATAGCGTGCCAATAGCGGGTTGCGTGAAAGCTCGCCGAGTTTCAGGTGAAATGCGCTGGCCAGGCGCGCCCATTCTGTCTGCGGCGCGTGATGCATGGCGCGGTGTTCGTCGCGCAGTTGGCGGCGCAATGCGGCGTAATCGGCACGCGTGGCGGATTGGGCGACCAAGGGCAGGATCGCTGCCTCGAGCGCCCGGCGTGCTTCGAAGAGCTTGCCTATTTCTTCGCGCGTGGGCATGGCGACGATGGCCCCGCGATTGGGGCGCAGCTCGACGACGTGGTCGTGGGCCAGGCGTTGCAACGCTTTTTGTACGATGCTGCGGCCCACGCCGAATAATTCGCATAAGGCCGCCTCGGGGAGCTTGGTGCCGGGCCGCAGGCGCTGGCTCATGACGCCACTGACCACGGATTGGTAGATGCGTGTCTCGGTGTCGTCGAGGGTGTCCAGGTTCGGCGCAGGCAGTGCCGCGGGCCGTACCCTGGGACGGCCTCGTGTAGGAGGGCTGCGGTCTTCAGGCATCGCGCGTACCTAATGCGGAAAGTTGTTGCCCGGCAGCGATGGCCAGGCGGATCAGTGCCAGATCGCTACCTGCAGGGCCCAGCAGCGAGATGCCCGCAGGCAAACCGTCCTCGCCGATAAAAGGAATGTTGACTTGCGGCAGTCCGGCCAGGCCAGCGATCGACGTGATGCGAAAGGTGTTGGCGCGGATGGCATCCACGGTCGCTGGATCGGCGGTGAGGGAAATCGCGGCGCTGGAGGCCGAGGGCAGAATGGCGATGCGATCCGCGCCCAGCAAGGTGCGAATCTGTTCGCGCAGGCCGGCTTGCCGCGATTGCGCCGTGGCCGCGGCCTCTGCGCTGACGTTTGCTGCCGCCTGCCAGCGCCCCTCGATGGCGGCGCCGAAGGTGGGGCGGGCGGTGGTTATCCAATCCTTGTGGGTTTGCCACGCATCGTAGGCCGACACGGTGACATAGGTCTGCCGCCAGATTTCCAACTCGGTGTCCGAGGTGGGAGCATGACTGATGGGCAGGCCAAAGTGGCCTTGCAGGGTATCAGTGACTTTGTCGATCAAGGGGGCAAAGGCGGCGTCGGCCTGTGCGCAGGCGTCGGTGAGTACGACGGCGCCACGCCACGCGATATCGTTTGAACCAGGCATCAGGACATCGCCAACGCGCAGGAAAACCTCGGCACGGCTGGCGAGCCACGTCATCGTGTCAAACAGTGGCGATAGCGGGACGACGCGCTCTGCGCTGAGCAAGCCATGTGTCGTGCGCAGTCCCCAGAGGCCACAATAACTGCCTGGCACGCGAGTGGAGCCTCCTGTGTCGGTCCCCAGTGCAAAATCAACTAGTCCCGCTCCGACGGCGGAGGCTGAACCGCTGGACGATCCGCCGGGGACGCGGTCGGGGGCGCGCGTATTGAGTGGCGTGCCATAGTGGACGTTTTCGCCTTGAATGCTGTAGGCCAGCTCGTCGGTCAGCGTTTTGCCGTGCAAGGTCGCGCCAGCGGTCAGCAACTGCGTGATCAGCGGACTATGCGCAGTGGCGGGTCCATGGGTGTCCAACCATGAAGGGTTGCCTGCGCCAGTACGGTGGCCTGCCACGTCGAACAGGTCTTTGGCAGCGAAACTCAAGCCGTTCAAGAGGCCGCTGCCGGTAGGTGCGAGGCTGAATCGGCCGTGCGGTACCCACGCGCCTACGGTGTCGTCGAAAGGTAGCGTGGTAGCGTTTGAGGATGAGTTCATGCTGCAGATTCCTGAGTGAGTGTATCGACGTGGGCGCAAATAGCACCGGGTGTGGTGAACCACACCTCGCCGCGATCGCGATGATGGGCAATGTGCGCCAGCGCGCGGCGCAGGTGCCGCAAGCGGTACGGTTGCCCGACGAGATAAGGATGCAAGGCTATGCCCATCACCAAGGGTTGCCGTTGCGATTGTTCAAGCATTTCATCGAAGTTGTCGATGATCAGTTGCGCGAAGTCTTTGCCATCCATGTGACGCGCGACGATCATGGGGATGTCGTTGACTTCTTGGGGATAGGGTACGGACCATAGCGATGATCCGCCGCGCGTGCGTAGCTGTGTGGGTTGATCGTCGTGGCACCAGTTCAGCGTATAGCGATAGCCTGTCTCGGCCAGCAGGTCTGGCGTCAGATGAGACTCGGCGATCCATGGGGATAACCATCCGCCGGGACGTACACCGGCAACCCGTTCAAAGCGCTCAGCGCAATGGCTCAGCAGCGCGCGCTCGGCGGCCTCTGTGTAGGTGCCCTGTTGTTCGGCATTGGTGTGCCCATGCGCGATCATTTCGTCGCCGCGGGCGACGCAGGCGTGGATGAGCTCGGGGCAGTGGTCGAGGATCGCGGTATTGGCAACGATGCCGGCGGGCAGGTCGAAACTGTCGAAAAGATCGAGGCAGCGCCAGGCGCCGACGCGATTACCGTATTCGCGCCAGGTGTAGTTCAGGACATCGGGCTCGTTGAAACTGGCGCCCAGTTTTGCGCCCATGCCGCTGCCAAAGGCAAAGTGTTCCAGGTTGAATCCCAGATAGACGGCGAGCCTGGCACCGCGTGGCCATGAATAGTCCTGACGGCGGTGAATCGGCGAATAATCGAACCGATGGTGGCTGGGCAACAAGCCGAATGTGCTGTCCGTATGTGATGTGTGGTCGGGAGGGGCGAAATCAATGGCCGGCATGGTTGAGTATCCTGCGATTCAAAGTGTGGCCAATCCTGCCCGGACCAGCATCCATTCCGCACTGTCGTTCCAGACGTCCATTTCCGTGATCAGGCCGTTGCGCACGACGTAGCGGTCGACATAACGGTTGCCTTCGAATGGTGTGCCGTCCAACCATTCTCCATATAGCGTGCCACGGTTGTAGACCACGGCATGGTCTGCGGTGGCTCCTGCGATCACGTCCGTGGATTCAAAACTTTTTTTCACCCAGGCATAGCGTGCCTTGTTAAATGCGGTGCATTCCGATGGGTCGCGCATCTCGCGGCCGCCTGTGAAGCGAATACGCAGATCGTCGCTGACGTATCGGCGAGCGCCTTCGGGGTCGGGTTTCATCAGTGTGATCAGGTAGGTATCGACCAAGGCGCCGGGATCATTCGCGTCGTGAGCGGTGTGCTGTTGTGGTGCGTCGTGCATCGTTTTCTCCCATTTGATGCGCCAATTCGGTGCATAAGAACTGCAATCGTGATGGGCTCAGAGAGGCCGGCATGTCGTGCTTCAACCTATTCTGACCGCATGATTTCCAAAGATTGTCGGCAATAACTCCATATGGATTGCCGACAAAAACTCATACGGAAATAAGCAAACAGCGTGCCAGGATGGTGGCAGAAAAAAACAATTGGCATGGCTTTTGCTTGAGTGCAGGGCAGGGCCACTTCAGCGCCTTTGACTACCACCACTTTCGGGAGCAATCCATGTCTCGCTTTTCTCGCCGCACATTTGTCTGCACGACTATCGCCCTGTTTTGTGCGGGGTTGGGGGCCGGCGCGCAGGCTGCCGAGCCGATCAAGATTGGTTTGATCACTGCGTTGTCCGGGCAGTCAGCGTTGGCGGGGGAGGCCATCACTCGTGGAATGCAGGTCGCCATCGACGAGATCAATGCAAAAGGCGGTTTGCTGGACGGCCGCAAGCTGGAGCTGGTGCGCCGTGATGATGAAGCCAATCCTGCCAAGGGCGTGGTCGCTGCACGCGAGTTGATCTACAAGGAAAAAGTCGCTGCGATTTTTGGCGGTCTGGATACGCCGGTATCCATGGCGATCGTGCCGTTGGTCAATCAAGCCAAAATGCCCTTTATCGGCCCATGGGCCGCAGGCACGCCGATCACCAAGAACGGCGCGAATCCTAACTACGTATTCCGTGTTTCCGCGGTTGACGAGGTCGTCGATGTCGCGATGGTGGACTATGCGCAAAAGACTTTCAACGCCTCGAAGTTCGGTCTGATCATGGTGAACAATCCGTGGGGCGAGTCGAATGAAAGAGGGCTGGTTGCGGCCTTGGCGGCCAAAGGCATCAAGCCTGTCGGCAGCGAGAAATTCGAGGGCAACGACGTCGATGTCGTGCCGCAATTGACGCGGTTGAAAGCCGCGGGCGCCGATGCGTTGTTCCTCGTGGGTAACGTCGGTCCCTCCGCACAGGTTGTGAAATCGTTGGATCGCATGGGGTGGAAAGTGCCCGTGGTGTCGCACTGGGGACCTGCCGGCGGCCGGTTTACCGAGCTCGCTGGCCCCAATGCCAAGGAAGTGCATTTCGTGCAGACGTATAGCTTCTTTGGCAAGCAATCGCCGGTCGGCGAAAAGGTCATCACGGCGCTGAAAGCCAAGTACTCCAACATCAAGGGACCTGAAGACATCACACCGGCCGTGGGCGTTGCGAATGCCTATGACGCGATGCAGTTGACGGCATTGGCGATTCAAAAGGCGGGTTCCACCGACGGCAATGCGATTCGCGAGGGTTTTTACAAGATCGACAACTACGACGGCTTGATCAAGCAATACAAGCAGCCGTTCTCGCCCGAGGTGCATGACGCATTGACCGCACAGGACTACGTCTGGGCGCAGTTCATTGATAACCGCATCTTGCCCGTCGGGCTGGCGAAATAACGTAATCGGTCGGAGCCTTTAATGCAGTTACTAGCGGCGCTAATCAGTGGACTGGGCCTGGGCAGCATGTATGGCCTGATGGCACTGGGCTTTCATGTGACCCATTCTGTTTCGGGTACGGTCAATTTTGCGCAGGGCAGCTCAATGATGTTGGGCGCTGTGCTGTGCTTTACCTTTGCCCAGACGCTGGGATGGGGAATGGGGCCTGCCATTGTGTTGGCGTTGCTGTGCTGCGCGTTGTATGGCTTGCTGGTGGAGTTCCTGGCGGTGAGACCGTTTGCCTCTCGTGGGTCCAACGCCTGGCTGATGTCTACGGTGGCGTTGGGCATTGTGCTGGACAACGTGGTGATGCATACCTTTGGCAAGGAGCCTCGCAGTTTGCCTTCGCCTCTGGCGGTGTCGCCGATCGAGGTGTCGGGTCTGGGATTGGGTGTTTATCCGCTGCAGCTGTTGATCCCGTTGATAGGCTTTGCGCTGGCGGCCGCGCTGCATGTGGTGGCGCGGCGTACCCGTTGGGGTACGGCGTTGCTGGCCGTGGTGCAGAACCGTGACGCGGCGCGTTTGATGGGCATTCCCATAAAACGCGCGGTGGCGGCGGCCTTTGCGGTGTCGACCGTGTTCGCCGGTATCGCGGGCATCTTGATCGCGCCTTTGTTCAACGTGAATGCCGATATGGGCACGCTGTTTGGCCTGAAGGCATTTGCCGTGGCGATCCTCGGAGGTATCTCCAGCGCATGGGGCGTGATGTTTGCCGGTTTGATTTTTGGTATTGCCGAAGCCATGGTCACGGTCACGCTAGGGTCCGGCTACACGCAGATTATTACGTTCGCATTGGTGATCGTGGTGTTGGCCGTCAGGCCCAATGGTTTGTTTGGACGGGCAGAGGTCAAGAAGGTATGAAGCTCAAATCTCTTGCAGCAGGAGCGGTGCTTGTCGCCGTGGCATTGGCGCTCGCGTTCACGCTCAATAGCTATTACGTCTTTGTGCTGGCCAATATCGCGTTGATTGCGATCGTCGGGATTGGCCTGAATGTGTTGTTGGGACTGACAGGACAGGTGTCTTTCGGGCATGTGGGGTTCTATGCCATAGGCGCCTACACCGTCGCGATTTTGACGACCAAGGCGGGTTGGAGTTTCTGGCCTGCTTGGGGGGCGGGTACCTTGATCGCGGCAGCGCTGGGCGCGGTATTGGCATTGCCCGCGTTGCGGGTAAAGGGACCGTACCTGGCGATGATCACGATCGCGTTCAGCTTCATCGTGCAGCACGCGATTGTGGAGATGCCCGATCTGACCGGTGGGCAGAACGGCATCATGGGCATCATGCCGCCGCAATTGGTCGCGAGTTGGGGGCCTGAGCAAACCGTGACGGTGTTGGCGGTGTTGGCGGCCGCGGTGTTGATGATTGGCTATGCCTTGCTGTCGCGTGGGACGTGGGGCGCGGCGATGCGCGCCGTGAACGATAGCGAGACCGCTGCGCAATCCATTGGACTGAATCCCTTGGTGGTCAAAACGGTGGCGTTCACCTTGTCGGCGGCGACGGCTGGATTGGCGGGCGGGTTGTTTGCGCCATTGTCCAGCTTCGTGACGGCGGAAACGTTCAGCTTCATGCAATCGATTCTGTTCGTGCTGGTGGTGATCGTGGGTGGCGCGGGGACGATTGTTGGTCCTATTGTGGGGGCCTTGATTGTCGGGATGTTGCCCGAGTTGCTCGCATCGTTGGAGAGTTATCGGTTGCTGTTCTTTGGCGCGCTGTTGTTGTTGGTGTTGTGGGTCGCGCCCGAGGGACTGGTGGGGTTGTGGCGTCAGGTGATTGCAAAGGTTCAGGGCGTGGCGCGTGTGGGTGGTGTCAGCGAGTTGGCTGACGGCGAGTCTGCTGCTGGCACGATGACAACGGCCCAGGTTGCGCCTGAGACGACTGCTGCTATCGGGACGCCCATAAATGCTGCCGCTGCTTCAGCCTCTGGGCATCGTGCCGGGGTCTCGACACCTGTTGATGCGGGCACGCTGGCGCTGCCACAACGCGAACGCGCGTCGTTGGCCGCAGATGGGCTCGGTATCACCTTTGGCGGCGTGCGCGCCGTCAGCGAGTTATCGATGCGTGTCCCTGTCGGCGCCGTGACAAGCCTGATCGGTCCTAACGGTGCGGGTAAAACAACGGCATTGAACATGCTCAGCGGGTTCTATCGGCCCTCGACCGGCAAAGTGACGTTGGGGAGCAAATCGTTGGCGGGTTTATCCGCATTCCGTATCGCGCGTGCCGGTATAGCGCGTACGTATCAAACGTCTCAATTGTTTGGCACGCTCAGCGTCGAGGATAACGTTGCCTTGGCGATGAGCCGCGGCCGTCTGGGTGGCTTGTTTGCATCGGGACGGTATCGCAGCGAGGCGGTGCGCCAGCAGGCGAGGGCGTTGCTGGCATTTTGCGGCTATGAGGGATCGCCTGCGATCAATGCGGCGGGCTTGGCGCACGTGGATCGCCGTTTGGTGGAAATTGCCCGTGCATTGGCCACGGATCCCGATGCGTTGCTGTTGGACGAGCCTGCGGCAGGACTGTCTCGCGAAGACAAAGATCGTCTGGCAACGCTGTTGCGACGTATCGCGGATGCGGGCATAGGCGTCGCCTTGGTCGAACACGACATGACGTTGGTGATGTCGATCTCGGATCAGCTGGTGGTGCTGGACGCAGGGCGCCGTCTGGCGGTGGGGACGCCATCCGAGGTGCAGAACGATCCGGCGGTCAAGCAAGCCTATCTGGGCGAGTCGCTCGAGGTGGGTTCCAAGGGATCAAGCGCGACACGAACACCTGGCGCGGAGCTGCTGGGCGTCGATGCGCTGGTGGCGGGCTATGGCGCCGAGCCCGTATTGCATGGCATCAGCCTGCAAGTACGTGCAGGAGAAATGGTCGCGCTGTTGGGCGCCAATGGCGCAGGCAAATCGACGTTGATGCGTACATTGGCCGGCCTGCACAGCAGCCAGTCGGGGGCAATGCATATCGATGGCCATCAACTGGAGGGCCGCGCTGCAGAGGATATCGTGGGCCTGGGGTTGGTGCTCGTTCCCGAAGGCCGTCAGGTTTTCCCCGAGCTGTCCGTACTGGACAACATCAGATTGGGAGCGTTTCTGGATCAGACGGATCGCGAGGCGCGTGTGGAAAGCATGCTGCAGCGATTTCCGCGATTGCGCGAGCGCTTGCATCAGCGCGCGGGCCTGTTGTCTGGTGGTGAACAGCAGATGCTGGCTGTGGCGCGCGGCTTGATGAGCCGTCCGCGTGTGCTGTTGCTGGATGAGCCCTCGCTGGGCTTGGCGCCTAAAGTCATTGCCGAGCTGTTTGCCGCGTTGGATCGTCTGCGTGACGAGAACATGACGATCTTGCTGGTGGATCAGATGGCAGGGTTGGCATTGGCCTTGGCCGATCGTGCCTATGTCATGGAAGGAGGGCATGTCGTGGCGCAAGGCACGGCAGCGGAGATTGCAGCTAATGACGAATTGGCAGAGGCTTATCTCGGCGGGCATGGGTAACGAGCGTGCTTATCGATTGAGTTGCCTGTGAGTGACAAGGGCTGAACCGCGTTACTTACGCGTGAGTCGGTATTCGCATAAGCGTGACGAATTGATCATTCATGCGCGAGACAGGCCATTCGGTTTGTGTGAGAATTTCTTCGGAGTCTTGGCGTTCGCTTTTGATCTGGCACGCTTGACTCCAGTCTTCTCGAACCGAGTAATATATGCACATGTCAGCGCGGAACATCAAATCTGTCGAGCTCGCCGATGGCCCCATGGCTACGGACGCTCCTCCTGAAAGCCCCTGTTCCCGGGGCGAAGAGGATCGGCGCGTCTATGATTTAGTGGCGAGAGGCATGAATAGCGGCCAGCCTATTCCCGTTGACGCGTCATATTTCATTGGCTTGCGCGCCCGTTTCCCGTCCAAACAGCCTGATTGATCTTGCTGCAGGTTGTCATTCAGCCGGACGCCTCGGCTGAGATTGAGGCTGCCGTAGATTATTACGCCTGGAAAGTTTCCGAGGCACTGGCAGAGCAATTTGTCACTGAGTTCCAAGCGGCGTGCGCTATCTTGGCCAGACGCCCGGGCATGGGTTCTTTACGCTTTGCGCATTTGCTGGAAGGCAGGCAACTGCGTACTTGGTCGTTGCGCCGTTTTCCCTATCGGTTGTTTTATGTGGTTGAGGCGGACATGCTCAATATCTTGGGGGTCGAGCATCAGCGACGTGACACGATGCCGACTTGAGATGACAACCGCTTGCTGAGGGCCAGAAAGGTGGCATAGCAATCGAGGGTTTTCCATGATGTAAATTGGCCATCAAGGTAAGTAGGATGTCCAACATCCTACAAATATATTGAGACAGCTCCATGATTTTTGCACCCCTCGATCGCTTCACCGTACTCGATCTGTCGCGCGTCCGTTCGGGGCCGACTGCCGTCCGGCAGTTTGCGGATTGGGGGGCGAATGTCATCAAGATCGAAGAGCCTAGCGAGGTCAAGGACGACAAGCCGGGTGGCGCCGCCAAGTTCAGCGACTATCAGAACACGCATCGCAACAAACGCAGTTTGACCTTGAACCTGAAGCATCCCGAGGGCAAGGCCATTTTCATGGACCTGGTCAAGCGCGCCGATGTGCTGGTGGAAAACTACCGGCCCTCGGTCAAGCGCAAGCTCGGGATTGATTATGCGTCGCTGCGCGAGATCAATCCGGGACTGGTCTACGCCAGTATTTCGGGCTTTGGCCAGGATGGTCCCTATGCAGACCGTCCCGGGTTGGATCAGATTGCCCAGGGGCTCAGCGGCCTGATGTCGGTGACAGGTGAGGCGGGACGCGGTCCCATGCGGGCAGGGATTCCCGTGGCCGATTTGAGCGCGGGCCTGTTTGCGGCGATTGGCATCATGATGGCCTTGCTGGATCGTGAACGGTCGGGGCAGGGCCGATGGGTGCAGACCTCGCTATTGCAGGCTCAGGTCTGGATGATGGATTTCCAGGCGACGCGCTGGTTGATCGATGGTGAGGTGCCTGGGCAATCAGGCAATGATCATCCCACCAGCGCGCCCACCGGCGTCTATCCCACGGCGGATGGCTATATCAACATCGCGGCCATGGGGTCCAGCATGTTTGCGCGATTGTGCGATGTGCTGGGCATGCCGGAAATGAATGCGGACCCGCGTTTTGCGTCGGCGGGACTGCGAGTGGAAAACCGGGCGGACCTGAATCGCGAAATCATCGCGCGTACGATGACTGCCAGCAGTGCGCAATGGATCGAGCGCTTGAATGCGGCGGGCGTGCCCTGCGGGCCGATTCTGTCGATGGATGCGGCATTCGAGAATGAGCAGGTACGGCATTTGGCCATGACGCGGCGCGTGCGTCATCCGCAACGCGGGGACATCGACATCATGGCGCCGCCGGTCGTATTCGGTGATGTTGAGATGCCGCCGGTGCATGCCGCGCCGGAAACGGGGGCGCATTCGGACGAGATTCTGCGCGAGCTGGGTCTGGATGCGGCGGCCTGCGAGCGTTTGCGTGCGGCTGGCGTCGTGTGACAACATCCGGTTCTCACACGCTTATTTGCCGGGACTTTCATGGCCAATCCGAAACCGACGACCGGATCAATGTTCGACAACTTGAGCCGGCCTGACAACCTGCCTGACGAGATCGCGCAGCAGATCCGTCAGAAAATCATCAGCCAGGCTTTCGAGCCGGGTCAGCGGTTGCCTACCGAGTTCGAGTTGTCGCAGTTGTTCGGCGTGAGCCGCAACGTGGTGCGCGAGGCGATTGCGCGGTTGAAACTGTCGGGGTATATCGAAACGAAGCGTGGCGTGGGCAGTTTTGTGGCGGCTGAGCCCGGGCCGCACAATTTCGAAATTCTGCCGGCCGATCTATTGCAGGCAGACGCCCTGGAGCATGTGTACCAATTGCGTGTGGAAATCGAAGCGGGCGCGGCGGCATTGGCGGCTCAGCAGCGCACAGAGGCTCAATTGGAGGCATTGCGCCAGGCGCTGTTGCGCGTGGACGCGGCGGGCGAAGACTGGCGTCATGGCGCGGATCGCGCGCTGGATTTTCATATGGCGGTGTGCCAGGCCACCAATAATCCGTATTTCGTCCGCCTGTTGTCGCTGTTTGGCCGCGCGATCGGCGATGCCGTTCGCACGTTGCGCTATAGCAGTGCCGGCACGGACCGCGTGGCCCAGATCGAAGCCGAGCATCATCGCATTTTTGACGCTATCGCCGCGCGCGATAGCGACGCCGCACGCGCCGCGATGCGCGAGCATCTGACCAATGGCATGCAGCGTCGGCATGCCTTGTTGCGAGGCAATGCCTGTGCGACAGAGTCAGAGTCAGCGGGGCGAGGATAGTCCTTTATCGATTTTTGCATTGGTTCATTGGTATGGCTTTGCCACGGCACACGGATTTCACCAGATCAGGATACAAGCATCATGAGCGCTGAACGCATTCTGCAAGACCGCATCACTGAAAATCTCATTGTTGAAAAACGTGGGGCTGCTGGATGGATTACGTTTAATGATCCGGGACGCCACAATGCGGTCTCGTTCGCTATGTGGGATGCCATTCCGCAGGCGTTGCAGGCATTCGCAGAGGATCCGGCCATACGCGTCGTCGTGTTGACCGGGGCCGGTGAACGGGCCTTTGTCAGCGGCGCCAATATTTCGCAGTTCGATACGCTGCGCTCGGGCGAGGACGCGGTGCTGGCGTATGAAAAAGTCGCAGAGACGGCGCAGCTGGCGCTGTACGACTACGACAAACCGACCATTGCGCGCATCAAGGGGTACTGCATCGGCGGCGGGCTGAACATCGCGCTGTGTTGTGACCTGCGCATTGCCTCGGATGACAGTTCATTTGCGATCCCTGCGGGCAAGCTGGGG
This sequence comes from Bordetella tumbae, assembly GCF_054780995.1. NCBI lineage: Bacteria > Pseudomonadati > Pseudomonadota > Betaproteobacteria > Burkholderiales > Alcaligenaceae > Bordetella > Bordetella tumbae. The sequence continues at coordinate 40,950 of NZ_BAAGVG010000005.1, read as the reverse complement.
TTGGGTTATCGAATGACAGCAATACGCAATCTCGTGACGGCGGTGGGGCCGGCGCGTGCGTTGGAGATCTTTCTGACGGCGGCGCGCTACACGGCCAGCGAGGCTCATGCCCGGGGCCTGTTGCATCAAATCGCGCCTGCCGAGGAACTGGATCAGATCGTGCAGGACTACGTATCGCAGATTTCCGCCAATGCGCCACTGACCTTGTTCGCCGGCAAGAAAATGATACGCCAGCTGCAGCAGCTGGGACCAGAGGTCGATACGCAGGCGATGCGCGAGCTGGTCATGGCCTGCTTTGAGAGCAACGATTATCGCGAAGGGCGCAAGGCATTTGCCGAGAAACGGCCGCCGGTGTTTACCGGGACCTGATCACGGCCGCTGAGTCAGCGGCATCAACGTTTCAGCCGAAGTAGAGATTCATGCCGGGCATCTGCCTGGCAGGGACGCGTGCGCTCGCCACGCGCAGAGCCCCCTGTGGGGACATGGAGTGCGAGCGAGTCTGGCATAGAGAACCGGTGCACGGTCGCATGCCGGATGAATTCAATACCAATAATCCGGAGACACGCATGACACGTAATTTCTTCAGAGGGTGTGCGGCGATGGCGTTGACGTTGACGGCGGTCGTGGGCAATGCGCCTGCAGCCTCGGCAGCCTATCCCCAGCAGCCCATACGCATTGTGGTCGGTTATGCCGCGGGCGGCACGACCGATATTCTGGCTCGTGTGTTGGGCGAGCAATTGGGTAAAGAGCTCAAACAATCGATCATCATTGAGAACAAACCCGGCGCGGCGGGAAACATCGCGGCATCGTATGTGCAGGATTCCAAGCCGGATGGCTATACGCTCTTCATGGCTACGGTATCCAGCCACGGGATTAATCCTGCTTTGTACAAACGGACCTTGGGTTATGACCCTATCAACGGATTCGAGCCAGTCGGTATGGTGGCATCGATTCCGTTATTGCTGATTGCCAATCCAAAGCTGCAGATCAAGAGCGTGGACGAGTTGGTCGCTCTGGCGAAATCGAAGCCTGGTCAATTGAATTATTCGTCCAGCGGCAATGGGTCCCCGGTGCATTTGGCGGGCGCGATGTTTGCCCAGCAGGCGCATCTGGATCTGGTGCACGTGCCGTATCGCGGCGGAGCGTTGGCGAATACGGCTGTGATGACGGGTGAGGCGCAGTTCAGTTTTGCAACCCTGCCAGGTGCGATATCGCAGGTCCGTGCGAATAATCTGATGGCGCTAGCCGTCACGACGAGCGAGCGCTCCCCGCAATTGCCCGACGTGCCGGCGTTAGGAGAGCTCGCCGGATTCAAGGGCTACGACATCAACACCTGGAATGCGTTGCTGGCCCCAAAGGGAACGCCACAGGCTGTGATCGATACGCTGAATGCCGCAGTCAATCGGGCGATGTCCTCGCCGTCGTTGCGTCAACACTTTGAAAAAGAGGGGGCTGTGCCGACCCAGAGTACACCGCAGGAGTTGCGTGCCTTCATTCGCAGCGAGTTGGATAAATGGGCAGGCGTGGTGCAGTCGGTGAATATCCGCGTGGATTGAGCCGGACGAGTTGTGGTTATGAGCGCGAAGAGCGTGGAAGATACGTGGCGAAAATCGGGGCCGCGTTTTTCGGAGCCGTCTATGATTTAACGGAGCATAGACGGTTCTATATAGAACGACGACGGCGGATCGACCGTTGTGCCAGCATTCCGACTAAGGCACACAGCGTAGAGACCACGGCGGATCCTGCCATGTCCATCGGCCAATGCAGTCCGGTGTAGACGCGCGCCCAGGCGACAATTGCGCCGAAAGCGGCCAGCACACCGGCTGTTTTCCAGCGGCGGTATAGCGCCATCGATGCTGCAATGGTCCAGATGAATGTGGCGTGCGAGCTCGGCATGGAGTTGTTGGCGGCGTGCTCAACCAAGGCCGGCCCGAATCCCGCCGCAAAAGGACGAGGGTGATAGGCGTATAGCTTGATGATGGATTCGACCAGGCGGGTACAGGCCAGGGCGATGGCGATCGCGATGGCAGGCTGCCAGTCACGCTCGCGCACGATCACTACCACTAGCACGGCAATGGCAAGATAGATGGGCAACTCTGTCATGAGCTTGCCCAGATAGACGCAGAGGTGAGAGGCGTCGGGCGCTGCACGCACAGACTCGAAGAGCCTGATATTCCAGTTTTCGAGCGCAGGGAGTGGATATAGGCCAGTCGTGGTCAAGTTCAGTGTTCGGCGAAAATTTCAGGGCGTCGCCAGTATGCTTGGCCGAGCGTCGAATTTTCGTTGAAGCGGTCTGGACGTTGACCGGCGGGCGGCTCTGGTCAGGTGCTGCCCAGCAAATCGTAGGAGTTCAGCAACTCATATACGATGGCGGGATTTCGATCCAGCCCGCGGCGTATGGCAGCGGGCAGCGTCTGCCGGGTCTTGTTGCACAGTCCGGGCTGGTCGGCGATATCGATTTGCAGGCCTCGTACGGTGCGGACTTCGTTCGGGCCCGGGGCCACTGTCAGAGACAGGCCCAACAATGCGTGCATGCGTTGCTGCATGTGCCGCAGGTCTTCCAGGCTGCTCAGGTTTTCTAGGCGTGCGACCAGTTTTTTTTCTTCTTCGCGGGTGAGCCTCAGAATGCGGATGTCCCCATCCGGCGTGGCGAGCAATCGCTCGCGATCGCAGATACAGGCCCCGGGCGGGCATTCCTGGCGGATGGGGAAAGGGACGTTCATAGCGCCTGAAACGGTACTACATTTACTTTGCGTAGACCAAATCACGCAGCCCCAGCGACAAGCCTGGCCAATAGGTGATCACCATCAAGCAGGCGATCACAACGAGTACGAACGGGATCAGGGGCTTGACGATGCGTTCCAGCGGTAGCTTGGCCACTGCGCAGGCGGCAAACAGATTCACACCAAAGGGCGGGGTAATCATGCCGAGCGCCAGGTTGACCACCATGATGACGCCGAAATGCACGGGTTCGATGCCGAACTGCATAGCCACGGGCAGCAGTAACGGGGCCAGCACGACGACCGAGGCCGACGTCTCGATGAACATCCCGATCACGAACAGGGCGGCATTCACGCCGAGCAGGAAAGCGGTCTTGTCATGAAAGAGCTGTGCTAGCCAAGCACCCAATGCATCGGGCACGCCGGCACGGTTGAGCAGGAAGCTGAAGACCCCCGCGTTGGCGATGATGAACATGATCACCGAGGTCGACACGACTGAGCGGTGCAGGGTCTCGGATAATGCGCGAAAGCTGAGCTTGCCGTAGACGAACTTGCCGACGATGACGGCGTACATCACTGCGACTACAGAGGCCTCGGTGGGGGTAAAGATACCGCCGTAGATGCCGCCCAGGATAATGACCGGCATCAAGAGAGCCAGCCAGGCGCGTTTGAATGCCGGCCATAGCGGCAGCCGGCCTTCGCCGTCACGTTTGCCCAGATTGTTGCGTTTGGCGTAGAGCCAGACATACAGCATCAAGGCGCCGCCGATAAGCAGGCCGGGTACCACGCCTGCAATGAACAGCTCGCCGGTCGAGGTATCGGTGGATACGGCAAACAGAATCATCGGGATCGACGGCGGAATGATGACGCCGAGCTCGGCGGCGCTGGCCTGCAGCGAGGCGGCAAAGGGAGCAGGGTAGCCGTGACGAATCATCGCCGGGATCAGGATCGCGCCTACGGCAAAGGTCGTCGCGACACTGGAGCCCGCTACGGCGGCAAAGATCATGCAGGTCAGCACGCAGGTGCAGGCCAGACCGCCTTGAATGCCGCCGACCACGCTTTTGGCGAACTCGACCATGCGTTCCGAGATGCCGCCGGCCTCCATGAGATTGCCGGCCAGGATAAAGAACGGAACCGCGACGAGGGGATATTTGTCCAGCGCCGCATAGAGTTGTTGCGCGATCACGAGCCACGGTAGCCCAGCGATCGATACGCCGGTGATGCTGGCCAGTCCGATGGCGACTGCTACGGGCACCGAGAGCCCGAAGAAGATCAGCATCGTGAGAATCATTAGTTGGGACATGACAGAAAGCCTGGATGCGATGCGTCTAAAGGAATGAGGAGAAATCAGCCTTGGGCGTCGTTGCGCACCGGGGCGGGCTCATCGGCGCCGAGTATCCATCGCGCCAATACCGCGATTGCGGCGAGCGATGCGCCGACGGGAATAGCCAGGTAAATCCAGGATATCGGGATGTTCAGACTGGGGACGTTTTGAAAACGCACGCGATACGTCATCTGGCCGCCGATCCAGGCGATGAATACCAGGAATGCGACGCAGATGATCGCGATGAGATGTTCCAGCAAACGTTGCTTGCGGCCCTTGAGCAAGTTGTGCAGCAGTTCGACGCTGATCATCGCGCCTTGACGAAAGGCCAGGGCGATGCCCAGCAGCACGGTCCAGATCAGCAGGGCGCGGGTCAGCACCTCGCTCCAGTCTGCCGGTGATTGCAGGATGAAGCGTGCAATGACTTGATAAAAGGCTGCCGCCGCCGAGGCGACGAGCAAAATCTGCGCGATGACCGATACGGTCTTGAACAAGCCGCGTTCGGCGAGACTGAGCATACGCATGGTGAATTCCAAATGCGGACGTGAGAGAGTGAATATCAAATAAGTGAGGCCGGGAAACCATGCAGGCAACCCGGCCGGGCCGAGACAGTCGGCTTACTTCGTATCGCGGATCGCGTCGATCAGCTTTTTGTCGAACTTTTTGTAGTACTCGGGATAAGCGGGTTCGACCGCGGCGGCGAATGCAGTGCGATCGACGTCCGTGGTGACTTGCATGCCTTCCTTGCGCAGTTGTTCGACGCCGGTTTTCTCGATGTTGTCGACGTAGTCGCGCATGGCCTGGGCGGAAAGCTTGCCTGCCTCTTTGAATTTGGCTTTGTCCTCGTCCGACAGGCTGTCATAGACGTTGGGCGACATCAGCACCAGGGCGGGGCCGTAGACGTGGCCGGTCAGTGACAGGTATTTCTGGACTTGCGAGAGCTTGGCCGAGGTGATCACCGACAGCGGGTTTTCCTGTCCATCGATGGTGCCTTGTTGCAAGGCGGTGGCGACCTCGGGCCACGCCATCGGCGTGGGCAGAATGCCAATCGCGCGGAAAGCCGTGATGTGAATGGGGTTTTCCGTGGTGCGGATTTTCAGGCCCTTGGCGTCGGCCGGCGTTTTCACGGGGCGGACGTTGTTGGTCAGGTGGCGGAAACCCTGCTCGCCCCAAGCCAGGGCGACGATGCCGCGGTCGGGGAATTTGGCGAGCATGTCCTGGCCAATCTGGCTGTCCAGGACATTACGGGCGTGTTGCAGGTCACGCAACAGGAACGGAATGTCGAACACGCCGGTTTCCGGCACAAAGTTCAGGGTCGCGCCCGTCGAGACAATGGCGAGGTCGATGGTGCCGATCTGCAGGCCCTCGATGACTTCGCGTTCGCCGCCCAGGGCGCTATTGGCGAATTGCTGGACCTTGTATTTGCCGCCGGTCGAGGCTTCGATGGATTTGGCAAAGGCATCGGCGCCTGCCCCATAGTGGGACGAGGTCGAGAGGGCATAAGCCATTTTCAGCGTATTCTGAGCGGCGGCGGGTAGCGCGGCGGTTACCGCGCAGGCGGCAAAAATCGTGGCGGCAAGCCAAGTCTTGCGCATGGTGTCTTCTCCTAGTTGGGGGAACGAATTCTAATGTTGTCGGTCGCATGTTACGCCCAGCGGGCATGATAGCGGCATTCACCTGACAATCGGCCATTGAAACGGCGATTGGTTACCATTGCGGAATGATGGATTTCCCTGATTCTCCTACTTCTGTGCAGCCGTCGGGGCCTGCGCGCGATACGCAACCGTCTGCGGCGTCGCCGTCGGACCGTCGCGAGACAAACCCGGCGCCAGGCAGCGCTGCGCCACCGCCTCGCGGCGGACGCAGAGGCCGTTTTCTGGCCACGCTGGCACAAGGGGCTCGCATGATGATGCGCGATGCGCGCGCGGGCGAGTTGCGGTTGCTGGTGCTGGCCTTGGTGGTGGCCGTGGCTGCTGTGACCAGTGTGGGGTTCCTGGCGGACCGGGTTGGCCGGGCGTTGGAGCGCGACGCCAGCCAGATGCTGGGGGCAGATCTGCTGCTCGATGCCGACGAGCCCATCTCTGCCGATTTCATCGCGGCCGCGCGCGACCGCGGGCTGGAGGTGTCCCGCACCCTGCAGTTTCCATCAATGGCCAGTGCCGGCGATGGGGCGCAACTGGTATCGCTCAAGGCGGTCGAGCCGGGCTACCCGCTGCGCGGCAGTTTGCGGGTCGCTGATGATCCGTACACCGAGGGGGCGGCGACGCGCGATATCCCCGCGCCGGGTACGGTGTGGGCCGACCCGCAGTTGCTGGCGCTGCTGGGCCTCAATGTCGGGGATACGATCGGCCTGGGCGACAGCCGGTTTCGCGTGGCGCGCGTTATTACTTATGAACCCGACCGGGGAATGCAGTTTGTGAACGTGGCGCCGCGCGTGATGATGCGGTCCGACGATTTGGCTGCGACTGGGCTGGTGACGCTGGGCAGCCGCATTGATTATGCCTTGCTGGCGGCCGGCGAGCCTGACGCGGTGGCGGCGTACTCCACGTGGCTGGGCGAGCATTTGCAGCGAGGGCAGAAGCTGGCCACGCTGGAATCGGGCCGTCCCGAGGTGCAGCGCACCTTGGATCGTGCGCAGCGCTTTTTGTCGCTGGTGGCGCTGCTGGCCGTGTTGATTTCGGCGGTGGCGGTGGCCCTGGCTGCCGGGCGGTTCATGATGCGGCATCGTGACGGGATCGCGGTGATGCGTTGCCTGGGGGCGGTGCAGCGGCAAGTCAGCCAGATGCTGGTGCTGGAGTTCACCCTGGTCGGGCTGGCCGCGTCGGCGGTGGGATGTCTGATCGGGTTCGCAGTCCATCAAGGGCTGGTGCTGGCCCTGGGCAGTCTCATTGATACTCAGTTGCCTGCGCCCTCGGGCGTGCCTGCCTTGCAGGGCCTGGTCACCGGCGTTTTGCTATTGCTGGGATTCGCTTTGCCATCGCTGGCACAGTTGCGTCATGTGCCACCCGCCCGGGTGTTGCGCCGCGACGCCGATACGCTGCGGGCTCGCAGTGTTATTGGGTATGTCTTTGGGGCCGTGGGCTTTGCCCTGTTGATCTGGTGGTTTGCAGGCAATGCGCGCTTAGGCGGGGTGGTCGCAGGCGGCTTTCTGGGGGCGTTCGGAGCGTTTGCGTTGGTCGCTTGGTTGTGTGTGCTGGGGCTGGCGCGGTTGCGCGGTCTGGCCGCAGGGATGCCGGCACTGCGTTTTGCATTGGCAGGAGTGGTGCGCCGCCGTGCCGCGACGATCACCCAGGTTTGTGCGTTGGCTATCGGGCTGATGGCGCTCTTGTTGCTGGCCATGACACGCACGGACCTGGTTGCGGGGTGGCAGCGCACGTTGCCGCCCGATGCGCCGAACCGCTTTCTGATCAATATTCAGCCTGATCAACGCCAGCCGGTGCAGGATTTCCTGACCGCGCATGGCATACAGAAGGCCACGCTATGGCCCATGATTCGCGGCCGTCTGGTTGCCGTTGATGGCAGCCCTGTCGGCCCGGCCGACTATGAGGAGCCTCGGGCCAAACGACTCGTCGATCGCGAATTCAACCTGTCATATGGCGATCAACTGCCTGCCGCCAATCGCATCGAGCAGGGCCGTTGGCTCAATCCTGCGGCGCGCGAGGTATCGTTGGAATCGGGGTTGGCGCAGACGCTGGGTTTATCTGTTGGCGATGTCCTGACCTTTGATATCGCGGGCCAGCAGGTCGATGTCACTGTATCGGGGACGCGCACGGTCGATTGGGACTCGATGCAGGTAAACTTTTTTGCGGTGCTGTCGCCTGCTGCGTTGGAGGGTTTGCCGCAGAGTTGGATTACGTCGTTTCATCTGCCGGCCGACCAGGCCGCGTTGCCGCGTGAACTGTTGCGGCAGTTTCCCAATTTGACAGTTTTCGACGTGGGCTCGATTCTGAATCAACTGCAGTCGGTGCTGGATCAGGTCATCACCGCTGTGCAATTGTTGTTCATCTTTACGTTGATGGCGGGCGTGTTGGTCCTGGCGGCGGCGTTGACGGCGACGCGGGACGAGCGCATCCGCGAGGCTGCCGTGTTGCGGGCGCTAGGGGCGACGCGTAATCAGTTGGCGCGGGCTCAGCGATTGGAGGTATTGGCGGTTGGCGGGCTGGCGGGGTTGTTGGCCGCGGCAGGCGCCAGCACGATTGCTTGGGCGTTATCGACCTATGTTTTCGATTTTCGGATTACGTTGAGCGTCTGGCCGTGGCTGGTCGGTGTGGGTGTCGGTATGCTGGCCGCTTGGGGCGGCGCTGCGCTGGCGTTGCGCGGGGTATTGCGTACGCCGCCTTTGCTGACGTTGCGAGAGGCCTGAGTCGCTGGGTGGCGATGTAGTCGCCTGGCGCGGTGCAAGGTCCAACGCCCTGATCTGATTTGTCGCCGGTGCGATAAGCTGTCGCGCCGGTTTTACGAGAAATGCAATGACTGTTACCCGTGTGCAACCCAAGACCGAGTCGCTGGAAACTTCGGTCACGTTGTTCGAGACCCTGGGCGGCGAACCTGCCATTCGTTCGCTGGTCGATCGTTTTTACGATTTGATGGAAATGGAGGCCGATTTCGCGGTGCTGCGAGGCGTGCATGGCCCCAGCCTGGACTCCGCCCGCGACAAGCTCTTTTTGTTCCTCTGTGGTTATTTTGGCGGCCCTAACTATTACATAGAGCGCTACGGGCATCCGCGTTTGCGAGCCCGCCACTTGCCGTTTTCCATCGGCCGCGTTGAGCGTGACCAGTGGCTGGCCTGCATGGGCCGGGCGATGCAGGACGAGGGAATGTCTCCTGAGTTGGTCGATCGTTTGTTAGAGGCCTTTTACGGCGTTGCCGATTGGATGCGTAACCGTGACGGCTGAGCGTGATCAGGACGCATCGGCGATTCAGAGACTGGCCTGGCAGGATCGGCCTGAGGGGGCCATGCTGTGCGATGTTCGTTTAGGGGTACCCGATCCCCGTCTGCTTGATCCGGCGTTTTATGGCGGTCGTGCCCGTCCGGTGGACGCGGGTGGGCGTCAGGCGGCCTGGTTTGTCGAGGGCGACAGCTGGCAAGGGGTCTTGCGTGGGTACCGCAGAGGCGGACTGGTTGCCAAGGTGAGCCGGGATGCCTATTTCTGGCAGGGTGAGGCTCGCACGCGCAGTTTTCGGGAATATCGGTTGCTGGCGATGATGCGTGAGCGCGGGCTCAGTGTGCCGGCGCCGCTGGCTGCGGCCTATTGGCGCCATGGGTTGACGTATCGGGCTGCGATCATTGTTGAACGGATTCCGGATGTTCGTCCGTTGGCGCATTTGTTGGATGAGCCTGTGTGGGATGCTGTGGCTACAGCGATCGCTGCTATGCACCGGTTGGGGGTGTGGCATGCGGATCTGAACGCTTTCAATATTCTGCTGGATGCTCGGGGGCAGGCCTGGCTGATCGATTTCGATCGCGGTACGGCAGGAGGGGTGTCTGCGCAGCGGCGACGGGCTAATCTGCTGCGGTTGCGGCGGTCGCTGGAGAAGGTGGGCGGTGAGCGTGGGGTTGCTTTGTGGGAGCGGGTGGATCGGGCTTATCGTGAGTGCATGGGGGATAGTGCTGGTTAGATTTGGGGTCTTGGTGTTCTAAAACCGCCGGGGTCTGCCGTGTAAAGGGGATGCCGACCCATTCGGCCGGTCTGGACGCCTGCGCGTCCAGACTTCCCTTCGCCTGGTGTGTCAGGCGGGGCGGCTGGGCAAACTCGCTCCGCTGCGCTCCACTCAAACATGCCCAGCCGACTTCCCCCCGCCTGACACACCAGGCTCGGCGGCCTCAACGGGTCGGCATCCCCTTTACACGGCAAACCCCGGCTCCGGTGTTTGGAATTCCACAATGCTCCTGCAGGGGCGGTCGTCGTGTGTCGGTGACATTTGAGTGGGCACCGGCGATGGTCGGCTAGCGTCAGCGGTCAGCCACTGTTGTGAGTTCCTGCCGGGGGCCAGAAAGCCGCACCGGGCCGTTGAGCGCGGATTTAGTCCGCGCAGCGGACCGAGCCCCCTGGTCATGGGGCGAGTCCGTGCGATAGGCCCGGTGCGGCTTTCTGGCCCCCGGCAGGAACGTCTAAATAGAGATCCCCTGCGCCTGTCTGGAACCATCTTCTCATGCCCGGATAGAGACTCTCTCCACCTGCCTGGACCAATCTCCCCCCTAATTCGCCGACAATCCCCCCGATCCCATAGTCAACCACCGGTAAAAAGGCTTTATCATTTTGCCCTTTAGCAATTTCGCATTCGCAGAATGCAGCAAAAGGGGCTCGCGATGAAGATAAAGGCGGGAATGCAGTGGACGCTAGGGGTAGCGTTGGCTGCGGCTGCTGCGTCCGGTGCATGGGCGCAGGACAAGGTCGTCAACGTTTACAACTGGGCGGAATACACGGCCCCGGACACGATTCCGGGGTTCGAGCGCGAGACGGGTATCAAGGTCCGCTACGACGTCTATGACAACAATGACACGCTGCAGGCCAAGCTGCTGACCGGGAAATCGGGCTACGACGTGGTCGTGCCGTCGACGCATTACGCCTCGCGTCAGATCCAGGGCGGCTTGTATCAAAAGCTGGACAAGTCCAAGATCCCCAACTGGTCGAATCTGGATCCCGACATCATGGCGCTGGTCGCTACGATCGATCCGGGTAATGAGCATGTGATTCCCTGGGGGTACGGCACCAACGGCCTCGGCTACAACGTTACCAAGGTCAAGCAGATCATGGGCGAGAACGCCGATCTGGCAAGCTGGGACATGTTGTTCAAGCCCGAAAACGCCGCCAAGCTGAAAGAATGCGGTATTTCCATGCTGGATGAGGCGGCGCAGGTGTTTCCTGCCGTGCTCAAATATTTGGGCAAAGACCCCAACAGCGAAAACGCCGACGATTACAAGGCCGCGCTGGATCTGTTGAAACAAATCCGCCCCTATATCCGCCAATTCAGTTCGTCGGGCTATATTGACGAGCTCGCGGTGGGCGATCTGTGCATGGTGTACGGTTTTTCGGGAGACGTGATGATCTCTCGCAAGCGTGCGCAAGACGCCAAGAAACCTTACGAAATCAACTATTTCATCCCCAAGGGCGGCGCGCCCGCGTGGTTCGATGTGATGGCTATTCCGAAAGACGCTCCTCATGTGGATGAGGCCCATGCCTTCATCAACTATATTGAGACGCCTAAGGTGCATGCGGCCATCACCAACACCATGTTCTATCCCAACGCCAACAAGGCCGCGCGGGAATTCGTGGTCAAGGATGTGGCCGAAAATCCGATGATTTATCCGCCGCCAGATGTTGCCAAGACACTGTATGTGATCAAGGCCCAGCCCATGAATATCCAGCGCCTGCAGACTCGCATGTGGGCGGAACTCAAGTCCGGACGATAGTGATCATGAGTGAAAGCCGTTACGCGGCGCAACATTCGGCAGACCCTGACGAGTTCGTCAAGGTCTCCGAATTGGTCAAGATTTTTGGCGACGTGGTCGCCGTGCGTTCGGTCAATCTGGCGGTCAAGCGCAATGAGATTTTTGCCTTGCTGGGCAGCTCCGGCTGCGGCAAGTCGACGTTGTTGCGCATGTTGGCGGGCTTTGAGGAGGCCACCTCGGGCCAGATCATGCTGGATGGCGAGGACATCACCAGTGTGCCGCCGTATCGGCGGCCGGTGAACATGATGTTCCAGTCGTATGCGCTGTTTCCTCATATGACGGTCGAAGCCAATGTGGCTTTTGGTCTGAAACAAGAGGGCGTGGACCGCGCGGAAATTCATGATCGCGTGTTCGAGGCGCTGAATCTGGTGCAGATGGCGGGCTATTCGCGCCGCAAGCCGCATCAATTGTCAGGCGGGCAACAGCAACGTGTCGCGCTGGCGCGCAGCCTGGTCAAGCGGCCGAAGCTGTTGTTGCTGGACGAGCCTATGTCTGCGCTGGATAAGCAGATCCGCCAAAAGACGCAGATCGAGCTGGTCAAGATTTTGGAGCAGGTCGGCGTGACTTGCATCATGGTGACGCACGATCAGGAAGAAGCCATGACCATGGCACATCGTCTGGCGGTCATGACCGAGGGTCAAATCGTGCAATGCGGCACGCCGCAGGATGTTTACGCGTTTCCGAATTCGCGCTTTGTGGCGGGCTTTATCGGTTCGACCAACTTGTTGACCGGCACGATTGTGGTGGATGAGCCCGATCATGTCGCGATCGAGTGCGCGGAGCTGACGCGTCCGCTTTATGTCAGCCATGGGGTGAGCGAACCGCTGGGTATGGAGGTTCACGTGTCTATCCGGCCGGAGCGGCTGGTGGTCTCGCGTGCTCAACCCGAGGGCGACTATAACTGGGCGCATGGCATGGTCAGCCATATGGCCTGGATGGGCAGCTACGCGCTGTATCAGATACGTCTGGACTCCGGCAAAGTCGTCGAGGCGAGCGTGCCCAGTCTGCAATTGGCCCTGATCGACGCGCCGGGCATTGACGAGGAGATCTACGTCAGTTGGAGCGCCGACAGCGCGACGGTGCTGGCGTCATGAAGCTGCCTGCACTACGCGACTTGATCCCGTCGGGGCGTACGCTGGCGATCGTGCCGCCGTATCTCTGGCTGGCGCTGTTTCTGCTGGTGCCGTTTTTTTTGGTGCTCAAAATCAGCTTTGCCGAGCTGCAGTTTGGCATCCCCCCGTATACGGCGCTGACGGAGTTCAAAGACGAGGCGGTGCAGTTCAGTCTGCATCTGGCGGGCTATATCCGGCTATTCACCGACAGCCTGTATTTGGACACATATCTGAGTTCGCTGAAGATGGCGGCCATCACGACGGTGTGCTGTGTACTGATCGGCTATCCGATGGCGTACTACATCGCGCGATCGTCGCCCTCGATACGCAATCTCCTGCTGTTGGGCGTGATTCTGCCGTTCTGGACGTCGCTGTTGCTGCGCGTCTATGCCTGGGTCGGCATTCTGCGTAATGATGGCTTGCTGAATAAGTTCTTGATGAGCATCGGGCTGATTTCCAGTCCGCTGGAAATTTATCGCACGGATCTGGCGGTCTACATCGGCTTGGTCTACGCGTATTTGCCGTTCTTTATCTTGCCTTTGTATGCCAATCTGGTGAAGATGGATTTGCGTTTGCTGGAGGCCGCCTACGATCTGGGCGCGCGCCCGTGGCAGGCCTTCTGGCGCATCACGGTGCCGCTGTCGCGTCCGGGGGTGATAGCCGGCGCCATGTTGGTGTTCATTCCGTCGGTAGGGGAATACGTCATTCCAGAAATGCTGGGTGGCGCCGATACCCTGATGATGGGGCGCGTGATGTGGAACGAGTTCTTCAATAATGCAGACTGGCCGATGGCGTCGGCGGTGACTTGCGTCATGGTGCTGCTGTTGCTGGTGCCGCTCGCGTTATTCCAGTACAGCCAGGTACGTCAACAAGACATGGCGACGCGGGGGCAAGCATGAAGGGGCCCAATAAAACGGCGCGCGGTTTGGCGTTGGGACTGGGTTACTTCTTTTTGTATGTGCCCATTCTCAGCTTGATGGTGTTTTCGTTCAACGACTCGCCGTTGGTCACGTCATGGAGCGGTTTTTCGTTCCGTTGGTATCACGCGTTGTTCAGCGACAGCGCGTTGCTGCGTGCGGCGTGGCTGTCGTTCAAGATCGCGGCATTGACGGCGACAGCGGCGGTGATCATCGGTACCTGGGCGGGCTATGTGCTGGGACGCATGGGACGGTTTCGCGGCTTTACCCTGTATTTAGGGATGCTCAGCGCGCCGCTGGTGATTCCCGAGGTCGTGCTGGGCATTTCGCTGCTGTTGATGTTTGTGGAAATGCGGGGACTGCTGGGCTGGCCGGCGGAAAATGGCACCTTTACCATCTGGGTAGGCCATGTCACGCTCTGCGTGGCGTATGTGGCGGTGGTGATCCAGGCTCGGATCCGCGATCTGGACCGCTCGCTTGAGGAGGCCGCGCTGGATCTGGGGGCGACGCCGTTGACGGTGTTTTTCCGGATTACGCTGCCTTTGATTGCGCCGGCCTTGATATCGGCCTGGTTGTTGTCGTTTACCCTCTCGTTGGATGACGTCGTGCTGGCGTCGTTTCTGTCGGGGCCTGGTTCGACGACCCTGCCTATGGAAGTGTTTTCGCGCGTACGGTTGGGACTCAAGCCCGAAGTGAACGCGCTGGCCACCCTGTTTATCCTGGCGGTGGGCATCTGCGTGATCGTGCTCAACCGTCTGCAACAGCGTAAGGAATCAGATTCAAAATGAAGCATCAGACAACGCTATACGGCTTGAACAAATGCAGCACTTGCGTCAAGGCGCGCGATTGGTTGTCGGCGCATGGTGTGGCGCACGAGTTCATCGATTACCGTGATCATCCCGTGCCCGCCGCCACACTGAAGGCCTGGGCAGGCAAGGTCGGTGGTTGGGAAAAACTGGTCAACCGTACCTCCATGACCTGGCGCGCCCTGTCTGATGAACGCAAGGCCGCGCAAACCGATGCCGAGTGGACGAAGCTCATTGCCGAGTATCCGGCCTTGGTGCGCCGTCCTGTGACGGTGACTGCCGATGGCGAAGTCACGGTCGGGTTCTCGGAAAAGCGCTACGGCGAGCGCTTTGCCTGACGATGGCAAAAGGTCCCGGGCCGGCGCTGCCCGACCATTTTTTTGATCGCGACCCCAGCCAGCTGGCGCGCGAATTGCTGGGCAAGGTCATCAGGCGCCGTCTGGACGGTTTGTGGCTGTCGGCGCGTATCATCGAAACCGAGGCGTATTACCTGACGGAAAAGGGCAGTCATGCCTCGCTGGGCTACACGCACAAGCGCCGCGCTTTGTTCATGGATGGCGGCACGGTGTACATGTATTACGCACGCGGCGGCGATTCGTTGAATTTCAGCGCAGGCGGGCCGGGCAATGCCGTGCTGATCAAGTCGGCGTATCCGTGGTCCGATGTCGTGTCTGGACCTGAGTCGTTGGCGCGTATGCAGGCACTGAATCCAGATGCCAAGGGACAGCCTCGGCCACCGGGCCGTCTGTGCGCAGGGCAAACGTTGCTATGCCGTGCGCTGGGCCTGAAAGTCCCCGAATGGGACGCACAGCGTTTCGATCCCAAGACCTTTTTTGTGGAAGACATCGGTCAATCGCCCGATCGTTTGATCAGCACGGCTCGCCTGGGTATTCCCGCGGGCCGGGACGAGCATTTGCGTTATCGCTATGTTGACCCGGTTTATGCGGCGTTTTGCACGCGTAATCCATTGCGTCGCGGGCAGGCGCCGCATCGCGACTATGACTGGATGGATCGCTACGGCGTGATCGTGCCCTGAGTCGCGGTCTGGGCTTCGTCGTATTGGCGTTGAATGCGAGCCCGCCATTCGGTGTATTTGCGGCGCATGCGCATTTTGTTCAACCGTTTGCTCCAGGCATACAACGGGATCAACGGCAGCACGCCGAATCCATCGATCAGATACATCCCTTTTTTGCCGTCGGCATTGTTGCCCAGCGCAATGTTTTTGGCAGAGAGGTCGCTGATGACGATATGCGCATCAATCAGGTCATCGAAAAAGGCGTCCAATTGATCGCTCAAGGTGGGAGAGATCCCCTCGCGGGCAATGATGGTGGCTAGCGTGGGGGCCAGCTGGCCATTGTCGTCGGTGATTTTTTCCACCAGTTGACCGAGCCCCAGTGTGGTTTGCGCCAGGCCGACCACGCGCGACATGGGGACGTTCCACACGCCCGACGGGACTGTCGTGGTGGTGACGTATTCAGAGAGCTCGTTCAGATAGACGCGATAGGCGCTTTCACGTTGGAACTGCTTGTAAAAGCGCTTGAGCGGCTTGCGTTCCAGATAGGCCGCGTAGGCGTCCATGTTGATGACCTTGATCAGCAACGCGGGTTCATGCGGATGCTGAAAGACGTAGCGGTCCGCGCCTCTGGCCAGTACCTGTGCGTGAGACAGGTCCAGAGGGCCGAACACGGCAGTAAAGCTGTTCGAGCGTATACAGGAGGTGTCTGCGGCGACGGGGGCAGGCAGGAGATCGGACTGTCTGGCGCCGTTCAAGGCATCCAGGGTAGAAAAATTTTGTTGCACAACGATGTTGGCGAATATTCTTTATGTTTCAGAATTGTCGAAGTTAAGCGGAATTTTCGCAACCTGAGGTTGCACTGGTGCCGATGGTCAGCCTCGGGCAAGAGCGATGCCGCACAGAGGAGGGGGCGTGGTGTAGGGGAGGCATATGCCTCGGATCTATAGCCTGGGATAGTGTTGTTCCCAGCCTACAATAGCGCTTTCAGGAGATTGCCCTTGATCGATGCTTTTCCGTGGGCGCAAGCCTTGCCTTGGATGACCGTGGCGGCCACTCTGGCCGCCTTAGTGAGTCTATTGATTCTAGTGCGCCTCTGGTTACGATCGCCTGAAGACTCGCACATCGATACCCTGATGGACGGCTTGGATCGCCTGGAGCGCGCGTTACGCGCGGATCTGGACGAAAGCCAACGGGGGCTGCGTACAGAGTTTGCCGAATCGACCCGTGGCTTGCGTACGGAGCTGGCGCAAGGCCAGGAATCATTGCGCGCCGCGTTGTCGCGCGACGCGCAGGCTGCGCGCGCCGAATATGCCGACTCCCTGGCACGGTTTTCGGCCCAATTCAGCGAAAGGCTGGAGGGCCTGGTGGCCTTGAATGACCGGCGTATGCAGGATGTGCGTCAGACGGTGGATCAGCGCTTGCAGGCTTTACAGGCAGACAACGGCGCGCGGCTGGATGAAATGCGGCGGACCGTCGATGAAAAACTGCATGCCACGCTGGAGCAGCGGCTCGGCGAGTCGTTCAAACTCGTGTCGGATCGACTGGATGCGGTGCACAAGGGATTGGGGGAAATGCAGTCGTTGGCTGCCGGCGTCGGCGATCTGAAGCGCGTGCTGACCAATGTGAAATCGCGCGGCACCTGGGGCGAGGTGCAGCTGGCCCGTTTGATTCAGGACGTCATGACGCCCGATCAATACGCCAGCAACGTCAAAACGGTGCCGGGCAGCGACGCGGTGGTAGAGTTCGCCATTCGGTTGCCAGGGCGCGCTGCAGGGGATGAGCCGGTGTGGCTGCCGATCGATGCCAAATTCCCCAAGGAAGAATACGAGCGCTTGATGGATGCTTACGACGCCGTGGATTCCGAAGGCGAACGTGCAGCGGGGGCGGCCCTGGCGCGAGCCGTGGAATTGCAGGCGCGCCAGATCGCTGCCAAATATGTGGCGCCACCGCATACGACTGATTTTGCGATCATGTTTTTACCGACAGAAGGCCTCTATGCCGAGGTTCTGCGCCGCCCCGGCTTGTTGGATAAATTGCAGAGTTTGCGTGTGAACGTGGCGGGACCGAGCAACCTGGCCGCGATGCTCAATAGCCTGCAGATGGGATTTCGCACGCTGGCGATCGAACAGCGCTCCTCCGAAGTTTGGCAGGTACTGCGTGCAGTGAAAACCGAGTTCGCGAAGTTCGGCGAGTCCTTGGCCAGTGTGAAAAAGACCTTGGATACGGCCAGCAGCAAATTGGGGCAGACGGAGGTGCGTACCCGGGCGATGCTGCGCAACCTGAAGACTGTCGAGGCCTTGCCCGACGAGGATGCGCAGCGGGTGCTGGGTGATGAGGGGTAAGTCGTCAATCGTGGTTGATGACGAACTGCACCTTTCCTGCCTGGCCTGATGTTGCTATGTCAAAGGCGGCTTCGTATTCGTGCAACGGAAACTCATGCGTGACGATGCGATCGAGCGCCGGAATCAGTGCAGGCAGCAGATCAATGGTGTCTTGCCACGTAGTGCGCAGGTGTCGTCCGTAGATACCTCGCACGGCGATTTCTCGCAGGATGACATGACGTGAAAGATCCAGGCCGATGTTGCCGTTCGGCAGGCCGGCCAGCAGCAGGGTGCCTCCGGGCCGGATAGCGGCCAACGCAGAGGCTATCCCTGCCTGGTTTCCGCTGGTGTCGATCGCTGCATCGACGCCACCATCACTGGGGTTTAATCTCATCAGCCGTTCATTGGCGTCGTCTGCGCTGGAATCGATGAGCGTGTCTGCGCCGACGGACTGCGCGAGCTGTAAACGCTGATGAGAGAGATCGGTCGCGATGATGTGTGTGGTACCGGTGGCTTTGGCGGCGGCGATGGCCAACAGGCCGATAGGTCCGCACCCGACGACGAGCAACTGTCCTGATCGTGCCTGTGATTCTCGAACGGCTCGCACACCGATGCCTAGAGGCTCCATGAGACAGGCATATTTGTGGTGAAGATCGGCCGGCAGAACACGCAGTAATTCCGACGGAACGATCGCATATTCGGCAAATGCACCGCAATCGAGGCGGCTGAATACCCGTAGATTCAGGCAGGTGTGGCCGCGGTCCGCGGCACATTGACTGCAGTGGCCACAGGGCAGATGCGTCTCGGCGGCGACTTTGTCCCCCGGTTTCATGTCGTGTACCTCATTGCCTCGATCGATGACAATGCCGCTGAATTCGTGCCCGAGCGCGAACGGAGGTTTGTAGCTTTTCGCGGCCCAGGCATTCCATCCGATGATGTGCAAATCCGTGCCGCAGATGGCCGCGCGGCTGATGCGCACCAGGACTTCGTTCGTCGCTAGAGCACGAAGCTGCCGGCGCGCCAGAGCAACGCCTCCGGGCATGGGTCGCTCTTTCATCAGGATCGGGTAACCCATGGGGAGGCTGAGCATGATGTCATTGCTCCTTGATGTTGGCGAACTCGGCGACGCGTTCCCAGACCTCGGCATCGTCGCGAATCTGAGTGGCCATGTCTTCGGAGGTGCCTGTCGATACGGTGGCGCCCAGGTCCTCTAGCCGGCTTTTTATCTCGGGCCGTTTGAGTGTGCGCTGCATGGCGTCATAGAGCGTGGCCTGGATGTCTTTAGGCAGGCCCGCAGGTGCCATGATGCCGTTCCAGAAGTCAGGTGCGTAGTCCTTGACGCCCAGTTCGTTAAAGGTGGGCAAGTCGGGTAATTGGGGACTGCGCGTTGCTGCCGCCAGACCGATAGGAGTGAGCTGCTTGGATTTTATGAAGGACATGGCCGAGGGCAGGGCGTCGAGCAAAATCGGCACTTGCCCGGCAACCACATCGCTCAATGCAGGGCCTGACCCGCGGTACGGAATGTGTGTGATGTTCAGGCCCGTCATCATTTTGAACTGCTCCATGGCCAGGTTCGTGGCGCCGCCCGCCCCTGAGCTGCCATAACTGTAGCGTCCGGGATTGGCCTGGAGGATCTGCATGAACTTCGGGTACGTGTTGCCTTCGAATTTGGGGTTGACCACAATCACGCCGGGAAAGCTCGAGAGCTTTGCGATCGGCGTGAAATCCTTGGTGATGTCGTAGTCCAGTTTTTTCACTGCACCGTTCGTGCCATGCGTACTGACATTCATCAGGCCAATGGTGTAGCCATCGGGCGTTGCGCGTGCCAGTTCCAGCGCACCGATCGAGCCGCCGGCGCCGCCACGATTGACCACGACGATAGGCTGTTTCAGCTCTTTGGATAGGCCTTCGGCAAAGATTCGTCCGACCACGTCTGTGGTGCCGCCGGGGGCGAACGGGATCACCAGTCGTATCGGGCCTGTCGGGTAGGCGGCTTGTGCCAGAGCGCTGCCGCCCAGCGTTGACAAAGCCATCGCCAGTCCCGTTATCAGCACCTTTCTGCGGGTGGGTTGCAACAGTTTCATTATGTCTCCTCCTGTGAAGCCTGCGTGATTGATTACACGGGGCGGTCGCCTTTTTGGACTTTTAGTGTGCGGTTATCGACTGCGGGCAGCATGCGGGCGGGATCGCGTGTCACGACGATGTCGATGACGGTGGGGCTCTCGCGATTCGCGAATCCTCTTTCGAATGCGCTGACCAATTGCTCGGGGTCTTCGACGCGGATACCCAGGCATCCCATGTGATTGGCAATATCCGCGTAGTTCATTTCATGCAGGTCTGACGACTGGTAGTTGCCTGCGCCGTAGACTGAGTGCTGCAGCGCCTTGACGTAGCCCGAGGCAGCGTTGTTAAAGACGCATAAAACGAAATTGGCGCCCAGGCGTTTGGCGGTTTCCATTTCGCCCATGGTCATGTTGAACCCGCCGTCGCCGGTCAGTGCGACGACGACACGTTCTGCGCCGACGCCGATCTTGGCGCCCATGCCACCAGGTACGCCGTAGCCGATGGAGGCGAATCCCCGGTCAGCGACAAAGTGCCGGCCAGCTTGTTTGGTGTCGAACAGCAGGGCTCCCCAATGTGCGGCAAAGCCTCCATCGGCCACCAGGACAGCGTCTTTGGGCAGGATCCGGTTGAGTTCGCCCAGGATGCGGCCGATGTTGACAGGAGTTTCTTTGGAGGTGGTGCGATCCTTGGCCGTCTCGTTCCATTGGGCCAGTTTTACCGGGACCTCAGCCAGGTACTCGGCGCGTTGTGCCCGGCGTGAATCCCCATTGCCGAGCGCGCTGGCAATGTCTTCGAGAGCGAGGCGTGCATCGCCTACCAAGGCGACATCGGCCTTGGTGGTGCGGCCGATTTCCTCTGCTACGACATCGATATGGATGAGCGGCGTGGCAGGGGGAATGATGGTGAATCGCTTGGTCGCCACCTCGCCTAATTTGCAGCCCACGACGATGAGGCAGTCGGACGAGGCGATCAGCTCATTGGCGATGCGGTCGTATCGTCCAAACACGCCTGCCGACAGTGGGTCTGTGCAGGCAATGGCGCCTTTGCCGCTCATCGTGTGCGCGACGGGAATGCCTTCGCTGCGGGCCAGCGCGAGCAGGGCTTCGTGTGCTTGAGAGATATGGACGCCGCCGCCCGCCAGAATGAGCGGGCGCCTGGCATTGCCGATCAGCGCAACGGCTCGCGCGAGATCGTCGCCTGCGGGGCGGGTGCGGCGTGACTGAAAGGTCGCGGTCGCGGGATCGGTGAACAGATCAGCGTCGTCGAACGTATGCTCGCCGTGAGAGATGTCTTCAGGAATGGCGATCACTACCGGACCGGGACGGCCCGAGGTCGCTACCGCAAAGGCGCGCCGCACGTGCTCGGGGATGCGTTGGATGGCTTCGACTCGGATGACTTCTTTGCACACGGGACGCAGGACTTCCAGTTGCCGGGCCTCCTGAGTCATGTTTTTCCAGGCATGATCGCGATGCGCATCGGCGACGATCGCGACGATGGGGATGCCGGCATTGAGCGACTCGGCCAGGCCTGTGACGAGATTGGTCGCCCCTGGCCCTAGCGTTGCGTCCACGATGCCGACGCGATTCGTGACGCGAGCGTAGGCGTCTGCGGCAAATACGCCGCAGCGTTCATCGTTGATCAAGGTGTGCCGCAGTCCGAGCGCCCGGCAGGCTTCGTAAAAGGGCAGCAATTGAAATCCACCCATTCCGAATAAAGGGCCGACTTCATATCGTTTCAGCATCTCTGCTACCGCTGCGCCACCACTCAAGTGGTGTTTTTGTGTCGTCATCTGTGTCTCCGTTGTTAGGTTTAATCGTGAGATAGCTGTAGTGCGAATGTCTGAGCGGTCATGCCTAACGAGGCGCCTGCCTCAATGGCAGTGCGATTCAGCGCCGATATCACGCCCGTGCGATAACTGGACTGCGCGTCGCCGATACGGGCGGTCCAGGCGCTGACGCAGGCTGCGGCAATGCCTCGTTCATCCAAGGCAGGCAGCCTCGACGTACCAGCCTGATCTATCCCGACGGCTGCATCGTTGAACACGATGGCGCGGACATCAACGCGCACGGCAGAGCCTGGATCATCGCCAAGCAAGCCTCCATGCGATCCGCAGATGACGATCTTTCCTGCATCTGTCGCGGTGATGAGCGAGTTGGAGTCGACCAGCGTGACCTCGCCGCCGTTGGATAAGCGCACGACACTGCGGTGTTCGGCGTCAGCGTGGGCGATGTCCGTCTCGAGCGGCCCCGGGGAAGCCCGGCAGGCCAGGGTTTCCAGCGCGTGACGGCATGTGTCTCCTATCACGACGCCCAGGCGTGCCGCGATGGCGTTGGCGTGGGAAATACGCCCGCGTTGATGACCGTCTTGGCCATTTCCGATACGGGCCGACAGATGGCCGATGGTGGCTGCAGGGATTCCGGCCGCTTCGAGAATGGGCAATGCGGCAACGCCGGCCTGTTCCAGGCCGACCCCTGCGTCACATAGGATGACGCCCCGCAATCCCATTGATAAGGCGAGCGAGCCGCAATAGCTGCCCCCGTGTGAGGCGCAGTACGCCACGGTGTCGTGAGTGTGCGGAGGGACTTGCGTGATGCTGTCGAAAATCAGTATATTCATTTATGTTCCGTTTAACGGAATAAATGGTCTGTTAAATGAAAGTATAGAGAGGCTGGTGGATAATTTCAATATGGAACACACAACAGGCAAGCCAACAGGGACACCTCACAGATGAAGGAATCAGCCACACAAGCGGAACTCGGGGGCGCGGAGCGCGGAGGGGAACATCAGAATTTGCGCCGCATGAGCCTGGCGCTCGATGCGCTTGCGCGCGCGCCGCAGGGATTGCGCTTGGCAGAGATTGTCAGCTTGACCAAGCTGGGCAAGACGACTGCTCATCGTCTGATGACCGGGCTGCAAGAGTTCGGGTGGGTGGAGTATGTGGAAGAGGACGGCAGCTATCAGTTGGGCTTTCGGCCATTGACACTGGCGTTGGCGGCCGCCGATCGGTATGGCCTGGGCCGCTTGGCCGCGGCACGCTTGCAGCGGATTGCCGATGACACCGAAGACACGGTGTATCTGAGCTTGCGCTCAGGGCTGGAGTCGATTTGCGTTGCGCGCTACGAAGGTGATTTTCCGGTCAAGACCCTGACCCTCTCTGTGGGGGCACGCCGGCCATTGGGGGTGGGAGCAGGCAGTCTGGCGCTGCTGGCTTTTCAAGATGAACAGACCATGCTGAACATTATTGACCGGACATCAGAGGCGCGCGCGCGGTATCACTTCAGTGACGCGACGCTGCAGAAATTGGTAGCCGATGCGCAAGCGCGCGGTTACGCATTGAACGACGGCATGCTCGTGAGCGGGATGAGTGCAGTCGGCGTTCCTATTCGTTCGTCGGCTGGGGTTCCCGTGGCGGCGATCAGTGTGGCCGCGATTTCGTCTCGTCTATCGGGTGATCGGCAGCATGAAGTTGCGCGCCGTTTGCAAGATGCTGTGACAGAGATTGAGTCTTCATGGCAAAGCGCGTTGGACCTGACAACATTGGGAGTATAAAAAGGGAAGTGATCGCCACGATCGCGCCACATCGAGGAGGCCCGTATGTCGACGTTTCAGACGCATATTGTCGGGAATCAGGTAGCGCCGCTGCAGGATTATTCCTTGTACGACACGGATATCGTGTTGCGGCAGGCGGTGCAGCGAGAGGGGGCGGCCGCGTGGGATGCCGCGTTGCGCGAGCACGGTGCGTGGCTGGGACGTGCCCACACATTAGAGGCGGGGGAGCAGGCGAATCGCTACTCGCCGCGTTGGGTGGGATACGACCGCAATGGTCATCGTGTTGATCAGGTGGAATTCAATGTGGCTTGGCATGAGTTGTTGTCGGGCATTGTGGCGCGGGGCTTGCATAGCCATGCCTGGCAGGCGCCCGCCACGCAATCCGCGCACGCACAGGCATCGGCGCGATTAGGTCGTCAGGTCGCGCGTGCTGCAGCTTACTTGATGCAGGGGCAGGTCGAGGCAGGTACGTTATGTCCGACGACGATGACGTTTGCGGCCGTGCCCTTGCTGCAAAACGAGCCGGCTGGAGCGATCGATTTTGCCCAGCAATGGCTGCCTGCATTGTTCTCCCATGAGTATGATCCCGCCGACGCGCCTATCTCGGCCAAGCGTGGCGCGTTGATCGGAATGGGGTTGACCGAAAAACAAGGCGGATCCGATCTACGCGCCATTACGACCCAGGCTGTGGCGCAGGGCGCGGAGGGGCGCGGCCAGGTATATCGATTGACGGGGCATAAATGGTTTCTTTCTGTGCCGCACGCGGATGCGCATCTGGTGTTGGCAGATACGGATGCGGGGCCAGGGTGTTTTTTTGTTCCGCGCTGGATTCCCGATGGGCCGCGCAATGAAGTGCGTATCCGTCGTTTGAAAGACAAGCTGGGCAATCGCAGCAATGCGAGCGGCGAGGTGGAGTTCGAACAGGCCTGGGGCATGCTGATGGGCGAGCCTGGACGCGGGCTGCCGTTGTTGTTGCAGATGGCTGCGACCACCCGTCTGGATTGTGTACTGGGCAGCGCGGCGCTGTTGCGCCAGGCTGTGGTGCAGGCGGCGCATCATGCGCAATACCGGCAGGTGTTTGGCCAACCTCTGGCGGCACAGCCCTTGATGCGTCAGGTGTTGGCGGATCTGGCCCTCGAAAGCGAGGCGGCAATGGTCTGGGCGATGCGTCTGGCGCGCGCGGTCGATCAGCGTGGCGACGAGACGGTGGGAGCCAACGCGCGAGCCTTGGTGCGCGTGGGGACCCCCGCTGCCAAGCTCTGGGTATGCAAGCGTGCCATCAATGCGATCGCGGAATGCATGGAGATCTGGGGCGGCAATGGCTATATCGAGGATGGCCCTTTGGCACGGCTATATCGCGAATCGCCGGTGAATTCGATCTGGGAAGGATCGGGGAACATCATGGCGTTGGACGTGTTGCGCGCGTTGCAGCGTGATGTCGAGGGGCTGGCGATGTTGCGGGCGGAACTGGATCTCGCGCGCGGCGCATGGCCGGCTTATGATCACGCTTTGGACGTGTGGCTGATGCAGGTGTCGGATCAGTTGCCCCAGGCTGCGACGGGATCGGCGCGGGCGGCAGTGGATGCCGTACAGGCCATTGATCCTGCTCAGGCGCGGCATGTGGCGGCGGGGCTGGCGCGATTGTGGCAGGCGGCGCTGCTGATTCAAACGGCGCCAGCGGCGGTGGCAGATGCGTTTGTGGCCAGCCGGCTCGTGCAGCCAGGTGGAATCGTCGGCGAATTGCCCGCCGGGCTGGATGTAGACGCGATTTTGGCGCGGGCCTGGCCGGGTATCTGCTAAATTGCTGCGCTGGCATCCCAGGTCGGATATGCGATCAGATGTGGGATATCGGCTTTTATTGACTTTTCGCGTGCTCCGGCGCGCTAGCGCACTATGCTTACTCAGCAAGAACTTAAGCAACAGGCCGCCGATGCGGCGCTGGCTCTGATTGAACCTCTGGTCGGCCCTGACGTCATCATCGGCGTGGGAACGGGATCGACCGCCGATCTTTTCATCGACGGCCTGGCCAGGTTTCGAGGGCGGTTGGGCGGTACCGTGGCCAGCTCCGAGCGCAGTGCCGCCCGCCTGGCGGGGCATGGGCTCAAGGTGCTGGACCTGAACGACGTGACCACCATGCCCGTCTATGTGGATGGGGCTGACGAGATCGACGGCCGCTTGCACATGATCAAAGGCGGCGGCGCGGCTCACACGCGCGAGAAAATCGTGGCGTCGGTAGCCGAGCAGTTCATCTGCATTGCCGACGAATCCAAACTGGTCGAGCGCCTGGGGCGTTTCCCCTTGCCGGTCGAGGTGATTCCGATGGCGCGCGAGTCGGTGGCACGTTCGCTGATTGCGCTGGGCGGTCAGCCCCAGCTGCGCGAAGGGGTTACGACGGATAACGGAAACATCATCCTGGATGTGTCGGGTTTGCAGATTGATGATGCGCCGAATCTGGAACTCATCGTGAACAATCTGGCGGGTGTGGTGACTTGCGGGCTGTTCGCACGCGTGGGGGCGCATATTGCGTTGTTAGCCACGCAGAACGGCATTCGGCGGCTTGAGCGATCCTGAGGTTTTGCCGCTTGCCCAGCGGCGCAGCCGGATTAATAATCTTGTCATAATTAAGTCATAACCTTGCGGGTCGGCAGGCCCATCACGCATTGCGCATTAAAGGGTAACGCCATGATCAAACCTACGCAGGGAGTCCGGATGACGGAGCACACTAACAAGCAATTCGACGCCGATCTGGAAAGCGTCCGTTCGCAGTTTTTGCAGATGGGCGGCGTGGTCGAGGCCATGATCCAGGAATCGGTCGACGCGGTCCCTACGGGCGACATGGATTTGGTCGAAAAGGTGCGCGAGCGCGAAAAGCAGGTCAACCGCTTTGAGGTCGAGATCGATGAGCGTATCGGCCTGATTCTGGCGCGCCATCAGCCGACGGCGATTGATTTGCGCACGTTGCTGGCCGTGTCCAAGATGCTGACGGACATGGAGCGTTGCGGCGACGAGGCTGAAAAAATCGCCAATACCGTTCGACGCATGTATGAGGCCGATCAACGCTTTATGCCGGTCATCGAGATACGCCATATGGCTGCCAGCGTGGGCCGTATGCTGCACGACGTGCTGGACTCGTTTGCCCGTCTGGATCCTGTGTTGGCTGCCCAGGTCGTTCGCAATGACAAAGAAGTCGATCGCGAATGGAAGGGCGCGCTGCGCAATCTGATCACCTACATGATGGAAGACCCGCGCACGATTTCGCGCGCCATCGATATGGTGTTCATCGCACGGGCGCTGGAACGCATTGGCGATCACGCCAAAAACATGGCCGAGCGCGTGATTTATCTGGTCAGGGGGGCGGATGTCCGCCATACCGGCGCTAAAAACGCCGAACGTCAGGCGCGCGGCGAGGTAGAGGCCGAGACCACGGAATCGAACGGCGAGGCGTGAGCCGCGCCGCCCGGGCCCGTCAGGGCCCGGGCATGATGATCATTGGGTCGCGATCATTCCGAGGGCGGCACGAAGCCCTGGGCTTCGACGCTGCCGTCTTCGAACAAAAAGCGTTCCATTTGCTGTTGCAGGTATTTGCGGGCGCGAGCGTCCGCGAGGTTCAGGCGGTTTTCGTTGACCAGACGCGTCTGGACCTGTTTCCACTCTTCCCAAGCCTCCTTGGAAATGCTTTGCCAGATGCGCGTGCCCATTTCACCGGGGTACGGCGGAAAATCGAGCCCTTCGGCTTCGCGTTTCAGTTTTACACAGTTGACGATACGGGACATGGTTTGCTGCCGGTTTGAATGAGATCCGTCATTTTACCGGGCTTGGCATTGGCGTGGGCGCAAGGGGCACAGCAGCGCGCCCGCTGGGCTTGCCGAACCGGGCGGCTCATATGAGCCGCCCGTGCAGCAGGACCGGTTCAGGGCTGGAGCAGCCCGTCAGCTAATCACAATTTTTTGATGAAAATCAGGCTGTTACGCGAACGGTTGTAATTGTTCTGCTTGCCACGGGGCAAATCTGCGATGCCGCCCTGGACAAAGCCGCGCTTGATAAACCAGTGCGAGGTGCGAGTGGTGAGCACGAACAGCCGCCGCGCGCCCATGGCCCGGGCACGCGACTCCATGTGCCGCAGCAGGATTTCGCCTTCGCCGGTGCCTTGCCATTCCGGATGCACGATGAGGCAGGCCATTTCTGCCATGTGCTCCTCGGGGTAGGGGTGCAGCGCCGCGCAGCCATAGATGACGCCGTCGTGCTCCAGTACCGTGAAGTGTTCCACCTCGCGTTCGATGACACTGCGCGGACGCGGCACCAGCGTGCCATCGGCCTCCAGGGGCTCGATCAGGCTCAAAATCGCGCCGACGTCGTCCAGTGTCGCGGGACGCAGGTCATCCAGCGTATCCTCGACCACCATGGTGCCCACGCCATCGTGGGTAAAGATTTCCAGCAGAACGCTGCCGTCCAGGGCGTAGGGCACCAGGTGTGCGCGGGCTACACCGCGTTTGACTGACAGCGAGGCGTGCCGCAGATAAAACGCGGTGTCTTCGTCCAGATCGCCTTGCTGCAACAGGGCATCGGCGTCGACGCGTGCGAGCTCGGTGTCCACCGATCCATCCGGTGACAGCACTCCTGGCGAACTGGAGAGAAAAATCAGTTTTTCGGCACGCAGGGCAACCGCGACACTGGTGGCGAGGTCCTCCATGGCCAGATTGAAGGCATCGCCAGTGGGCGAGAAGCCCAGGGGCGACAGCAGGACAATCGAGCCTCGTTCAATGGCGAACTTCAGCGCATCGACATCGATTTTGCGGACTTGCCCGGTGTGCTGGTAGTCCACCCCGTCGACCACGCCCGTGGGGCGGGCCGTGACGAAATTGCCCGAAATCACCCGGATATGCGAATGCGACATGGGCGTGTTGGGCAAGCCCTGGCTGAAGGCGGCTTCGATATCCAGGCGAATCTCGCCCGCTGCTTCTTTGGCGCATTCCAGCGCTGCGGGGTCGGTGGGCGCCATACCACGATCGAACTGCTGGGTGAATCCTTTCAGGCGCAGTTGCTCGTTCACCTGGGGGCGTGATCCGTGCACCAGGATCATGCGTACGCCCAGCGCGGACAACAGCGACAAGTCTTGTACCAGCGCATTGAGCGCTCCCGCCTGGACGAGTTCGCCGCCAAAGGCGATCACAAAGGTCTTGCCTCGGAATGCATGCACATACGGCGCCACGTCTCGGAACCATCGGACAAACTGGGCAGCGGCGAATTCGGGGGCTTCTTGGGCAGAGACGGTTTCTGGTTCCTGATCGGACATGATGGGCGGATGAGCTTCCTGAGGACGTAGGCACGCTCAAGGGCGTGGCCGGTGCCGCGTAGGGCGGCGCTGCACGAAATTATATGACCGTGACAGGGACAGGCCCTAAATCAATCGAATCAAAAAGGGTATCTATGCAACAGTTCTGCACCAGAGGGGCCTGATGGGGCGGCATTGAGCCCGGCTTCGTTCCATGGCGGCGGGACAACGGGCGCTCTCAGCGCAGGCATGACAAGTTTTTATAATGGCGGCTTAAAGGATAAATCGCACATGTCAGAAGTTTCCCCTCCGCCCGCGCGCGGCAAGACGCCAGGCAAGCGTGAGCAAGGTCCGCGCGATGTGCCTGCGTCAGGCAAGCGTGAGCAAGGCCAGCGACGCGATGCGCCCTCGCCAGGCGCGCCTGAACAGGCCCCGCCACGCGATGCGCCCACTTCGGGCAAGCGTCAGCATGGCCGGCGCGATGCACCGCGTTCGTCTGCGGCGGACAAGGCGCCGCCGCCCGAGCGGCCCATTCCCGTCATCACCTATCCCGAGGACTTGCCGGTCAGCGCGCGGCGAGAGGAGATCGCGCGTGCCATCGCCAGCCATCAGGTGGTGATCGTCAGCGGCGAAACCGGGTCGGGCAAGACGACGCAGTTACCCAAGATCTGCCTGGAATTGGGCCGTGGCCGCCAGCGCATGATCGGCCATACTCAGCCGCGCCGGCTGGCCGCCACGTCGGTCGCCAAACGCATCGCCGAGGAACTGAACAGCGCTCTAGGTGAAATTGTTGGTTACCAGGTGCGCTTCAATGATCGCACCGGCCCGAATGCTTCGGTGAAGCTGATGACGGACGGCATCTTGCTGGCCGAGTCGCAGCGTGATCCGTTGCTGCGCCGTTATGACACGCTGATCATCGATGAGGCGCACGAACGCAGCCTGAATATCGATTTTCTGCTGGGCTATCTGAAACAGCTGCTGCCGCGGCGTCCCGACCTGAAGGTCATTATTACTTCGGCGACGATTGATGCCGAACGTTTTGCGCGCCATTTTGCGTCTGAGATCGGCGGCACCTCGGGCGATTCGGTAGCAAGCAAGCGCGGACCGGATAGCGAAGGCCAGAAAGCTGGGGAAGATCGCTCGGGTCGCCCAGGACAGGGAAATAGTGCAGATGAGCGGAGCCGCGCAGGCAAGGGCGACAGGGGAGTATCCACCGATCATCCAGGACTGCGCCTTGCCCCCGTGATAGAAGTGTCGGGCCGGTTGTACCCAGTCGAGGTGCGCTATCGGCCGGTCCGCGATGAAACGGATGAGGGCGAGGATTCGCCCGGCAACAAGTCGAATCGCGAACGCTTGGCTGGTGACGAAGAACGCGATCTGATCGACGCAATTGTGGATGCGGTGGACGAATGCGCGCGCCATGGTCCTGGCGATGTGTTGGTATTCCTGCCTGGCGAGCGTGAGATTCGCGAGTCGGCAGAGGCGCTGCGCAAACATCATCCTGCAGGCACCGAAGTGCTGCCTTTGTATGCGCGCTTGTCACAGGCCGAGCAAGAGCAGATTTTCCATCCGCGCACCAACGCGCGCCGCATTGTGCTGGCGACCAACGTGGCCGAGACCTCGTTGACGGTGCCGGGCATTCGCTTTGTGATCGATAGCGGGCTGGCGCGTATCAAGCGCTATTCGTGGCGCAACAAGGTCGAGCAACTGCGTATTGAGCCGATCAGCCGCGCCTCGGCCAATCAGCGTGCCGGGCGCTGCGGGCGTATCGGACCGGGCGTGTGTATTCGTCTCTATGACGAACTGGACTTCAATGGCCGCGCGGCGTTCACCGATCCAGAGGTGCTGCGTTCTTCGCTGGCTTCCGTGATTCTGCGGATGAAGTCGCTCAGGCTCGACGAGATCGAACAGTTTCCGTTTGTCGAGGCGCCACCGGGGCGTGCCATCGCCGATGGTTATCATCTGCTGCAGGAGTTGGGCGCGATCGAGTCGGCGTCGGCTTCGGATGATGAGGAGGCGAACGAAGCCTCGCGCACGGGCTCGTCATATGTGTTGACCCACACGGGTCACGAGTTGGCCAAGCTGCCCGTCGATCCTCGCATTGGCCGCATGATTCTGGCGGCACGCGAGCAACAGTGCTTGGCGGAAATGCTGATCATCGCCTCGGCGCTGTCTGTGCAGGACCCGCGTGATCGTCCCATGGCAGAACGCGAGGCGGCGGAGGCCGCGCACGCCAAGTTCGCCGACGACAAATCCGAGTTCATGTCGTTTTTGAAGCTCTGGCGTTGGTATGGCGAACAAGTGCAGCACAAGGCTTCGCAACGCAAACTCGTAGCGTTGCTGCGCCAGAATTTCCTGTCGCCCATCCGTTTGCGTGAATGGCACGATGTGCATACGCAGCTGTCGGCGCTGGTGGGCGAGCAGGGGTGGCGAGTCAACCAGACCGAGGCGACGTATGAGCAGCTGCATCTTGCGTTGTTGTCGGGGTTGCTGGGCAATATCGGTTTCAAGAGCGACGAGGGCGGCTATTACCGCGGTGCGCGCGATATTCGCTTTCATATACACCCGGGTTCGCGTCAGGCGAAAAAAGGCGGCCGTTGGATCGTGGCCGCCGAGTTGGTCGAGACCACGCGGTTATATGCCCGCTGCGTGGCGCGTATTGAGCCTGTGTGGCTCGAGCGCGTGGCCTCGCATCTGCTGCGCCGCAATTGGTCCGATCCGCGCTGGGAAAAGAAGGCGGGGCAGGTGGTCGCCAATGAGCGTGCGACATTGTATGGCCTGATCGTCTACGCTGGCCGGCGCATTCAGTATGGCCGCGTCAATCCGCAGCATGCGCGTGAATTATTTATCCGTCAGGCCCTGGTGCCGGGCGAGATCGATACGCGCCTGCCATTCGTTGCGCACAATCGCAAACTGATTGCTGGCATTGAAAAGCTCGAACACCAGGCGCGTCGTCCCGATATTCTGGTTGACGATGAGTTGATCTACGCGTTCTACGACCGCCAATTACCTGAGGGGATTTCGCAGACGGCGAGCCTGGAAAAATGGGTGCACGGCCTGGATAAAGCGGCCGCTGCTGCGTTGATGCTCACGCGTGACGAGCTCATGCGGCACGAGGCGGCGGGCGTGACGACTGACGTGTTTCCGAAACAGGTGGAGTGGCAGGGCGTGGTCATGCCGCTGGACTACCATTTCGAGCCGGGTTCGCCGCGTGATGGGGTGACGTTGTCTGTGCCTTTGTTTGCGTTGAATCAGATCGATCCTGCTCGCTGTGAATGGCTGGTGCCGGGCATGCTGAAAGAAAAGGCACATCTGTTGCTGAAGTCGCTGCCGCAAAAGCTGCGGCGTCATTGTGTGCCTTTGCCTGATTACGCGGCCGGTTTCTATGATCGCTGGTACGACCGTATGGCGGATCCGCAACGGGGCTTGGTGGATGCTTTGATCGCTGATATGTGGGATCAGGTCCAGGTTCGTCCGGCTACCGGCGATTTCAAGTTGGAGACCTTGCCTGCCCACTTGTTCATGAATTTCAAAGTGGTTGACGAGCACGGACGTATGCTCGCGGCCGGACGCAATCTGGCGCAACTGAAGGCCGAGTTCGGCAAACAGGCACAAGCGACGTTCCAGCAGTTGGCGGTGCGCGATGCGGGGGTTGCCCAGGCATTGGCGCATGAGAACCTGACCTCGTGGTCTTTTGGCGCGTTGCCGGAGATCATGGAGATCAAGCGCAAGGGGCAGTCCGTCATTGGCTATCCGGCGCTGGTGGATCGTGGCACGCACTGCGATCTGGATGTGTTCGATGATCCTGACGAGGCCAGGCGCCATCATCGCTCGGGGTTGTTGCGGTTGTTCCGGATCGGGTTGCGTGACCAGGTGAAGTTTCTGGAAAAGAATTTGCCTGATCTCACCAAGATGAGCATGCTGTATATGAACTTGGGCACGCAAGAGGATCTGCGTGATCAGATCATTGATTGTGCGTTGGCGCAGGCTTGTTTGACGGATCCGTGGCCTGCCGACGAGCAGGCGTTTGAGGCGCGGCGGCAGGATGGCAAGGGGCGGCTGGGGTTGTTGGCCCAGGAGGTCGCTCGGCTGTCGCATGCGATTCTGACTGAGTATGCAGCGTTGCAGCGCAAGCTGCCTCAGGCTAAACCGCATGCGGCGGCTTATGCGGATCTGCAGCAGCAGATCGGGGCGCTGGTGCCGAAGTGGTTCATCCGCGATACGGCGTATGCGCATCTGGCGCATTTTGCGCGCTATCTGAAGGCTGCGGTGGCGCGTATCGATAAGCTGCGGGCTGATCCGGCCCGGGATGCGCGGTTGATGTCTGATATGGCGCCTTTGCTCACGCAGTATCAACGTGCGAGGGCTGCGTTGAAGGGGGCTTCGGATCCCGGGTTGGATGAGTTTCGGTGGTTGCTGGAGGAGTTGCGGGTGGCGTTGTTTGCGCAGGAATTGCGGACGCCTATGCCGGTTTCGGTGAAGCGGTTGGTGAAGGCTTGGGAGTCGTTGCGGAGGTAGCGTCGGGTGGGGTTCTTGAACCGCCGGGGGCTGGCGTGTAAAGGGTACGCCGACCCATTCGGCCGGTCTGGACGCCTGCGCGTCCAGACTTCCCTTCGCCTGGTATGTCAGGCGGGGCGGCTGGGCAAACTCGCTCCGCTGCGCTCCACTCAAACATGCCCAGCCGACTTCCCCCCGCCTGACACACCAGGCTCGGCGGCCTCAACGGGTCGGCGTACCCTTTACACGCCAGCCCCCGGCTCGCGGTGTTTGGAATTCCACAAGGCTCCTGCAGGGACGTCTAAATAGAGACTCGGTATGCCAGCAAAAAACTACGTGCTCAATCTTTCAACGTAGTCAGATCGACGATCTCTTCCTTGCCGTAAAACTTTACGCCGATATGAATTCGATCCCGCCCCTGCGAGCGTCGATGCCGGTTCGTATCGCGCAGTGAGTATACGCATCCGCAGTATTCCTGCTGATAGAAGTTTTCCCGCTTGGAAATCTCGATCATGCGCTGAGATCCGCCACCCTTGCGCCAGTTGTATGTCCAGTAGACCAGATCGTCATAACGGCCCGCTGCACGCTCGCCGCAGCCGTTGATCTGGTTCATGTCTTTCCAGCGCGAAATCCCCAGTGAGCTGGTGATCGTATCGAAGCCGTGTTCGTGCGCATACAGGGCCGTGCGCTCGAATCGCATGTCGAAACAGACTGTGCAGCGCTCGCCGCGCTCGGGTGAGTTTTCCAGCCCCTTGACCCGGTCGAACCAGTTATCCATGTCGTAGTCGGCGTCGATGAACTCGATGCCGTGTTGCTCGGCAAAGCGGATGTTTTCCTGCTTGCGGATCTCGTATTCTTTGACAGGATGGATGTTGGGGTTGTAGAAAAAAATCGAATAATCGATGCCCGATGCCTGCATGGCTTCCATGACTTCGCCGGAACAGGGCGCGCAGCACGAGTGCATCAGCACCTTGCGGCGGCCGGTGGGCAGTTCGAGTTGGGGACGCACGAATTCAGACATGGCAGGCAGGGAGGTGGCGGTAAAAACCCTTATTTTACGATGATTTGCGAGTGCCCCATAGAGCACTCGCCCGACGTGTCTGTCCCCGAGACACACCGCGTGGCCAGCGCAAGGTCGGGTTCAGGAGGGAGCAGAGCCGCTTCTTCTGGGGGAGCCTCGAAACTCGATGCGGCCCGGTATTTCCTCGGGAGAGTGCCTACGTTATCCCAATACCGTGTTCCACAGTGCGGTGACCGCCGCGCGTTCGTCGATCAATCGATCTTGAGGCACACGAGCTTTTTCGACGCCTTGCAAACGTAGTTGGTGCTGCGTGCGTCGCAGGGTGCGGTAAGCGTCGCCGGCAAGCTGGGCCAGATCGGCGGGGATCAGCCCGGCCTCTGCGGCCAGGCGCAATAGGGCGATATTGCCCAGGTTGTTGACCAGTACTCGATGGGTGGCGGCGTGGCAGAGCACCAGGTATTGGGTGACAAACTCGACGTCGACCATGCCGCCGCGATCGTGTTTCAAATCGAAATCGCCGCTCTGGTTGGGATGTCCGGCGCTGATTTTGTCGCGCATGGCCAGGACTTCGTTGCGCAAGGCGGCGGCGTCGCGGGGTTGGACGAGGACGTCGGCGCGAATGCGCTCGAAGTGCGCACCGATGCT
Organism: Bordetella tumbae; assembly: GCF_054780995.1. Lineage (NCBI taxonomy): Bacteria > Pseudomonadati > Pseudomonadota > Betaproteobacteria > Burkholderiales > Alcaligenaceae > Bordetella > Bordetella tumbae. The sequence goes on along the minus strand of NZ_BAAGVG010000005.1, from coordinate 6,234 downwards.
GGTGTCGCCGGCAGCATAGCGGGCCCGGGTCAGGGCCTGGTGTTCCCAGGCCCAGGCGTGTTTCAGCTGGTATTGTTCAAAGGCTTCGACGGACACGGCCAAGAGACCGGCATCGCCGTCGGGGCGCAGGCGCAGGTCGGTTTCGTACAGGCGGCCCGACGAGGTCATGGTGGAGAGCCACGAGGTCATGCGGCGGCCCAGTTTGGCGTAGACCTCGGCGGCGTCATCGCGGGGATCGTCAAAGAGGAATACCAGGTCCAGATCGGAGGCGTAGCCCAGTTCTTTGCCGCCGAGTTTGCCGTAGGCAATGATGGCGAACAGCGGCGCCGCGCCGGCTTTTTTGTTGACCAGCGGCCAGACGCGGTGAATGGTTTCGGCCAGCAGCATGTCGGCTAGGGCGGATAGCTGGTCGCCGAGTGCTTCGACGGTGAGTTCGCCTTCGAGGTCCTGGGCCAGCAGTTGGAAACTCGCCTGGCGCTGGACGTCACGCATCAGGTTCATCTGCCGCTCGATATCCGGCTCACCATCGGGCAGCTTGCAGGCATCGAGGTCGGCAGAGAGCTGGCGTGCGATCTGCGCGAAATCCAGCGGCTGGAATAGGGTGCGCCAATCGATCAGGCTGTCCAGCAGCAACGGATGCTGCGTCAGGTATTGAGCTGCCCAGGGGCTGGCAGCGACCATGCGGGCCACGCGCGCCAGCGTATCCGGGAATTCGGCCAGCAAGGCCAGGTAGGCGCTGCGCTGCGCGATGGTTTCGATCAGGTCGAGCAGGCGCGCGGCGGCTTGTTGCGGGGCCGATGTCTGCCGGGCTGCCTCGATGGCGGCGGGCAGCAGTGTTTCCAGGCGGCGCCGGCTGCTTTCGGGCAGGGTGCGTACGCGCAGGCTGTTCAGCAGCGATTCGGCGCGGCGCAGCAGGTCGTCGGCGTCGTTGCCAAAGGCTTGCTTGATTTGTTCTGCCAGACGGCTTTCCGCATCGTGTTCGTCGTCGGCGGACGACTGAGCATCCGAGGCGTGACCGGATCTTGCGGTGGAGGAGGGGTGATCGTCGGCATCGCCCATGCCGGCCAGCCGGAAAGCGTTGCGAAACGTCTGTTCTACAAAGGTCCGGTGTTCCGTCAAGGTACGCTCGAATTCCTCGGCGCCCAGTCCCAGCGCACTTGCCAGGCGTGCGCGCTGCTCGGCATCGCCAGGCAAGAGATGGGTTTGCTCGTCTTCACGATACTGCAGTGTATGTTCGACGCGGCGCAGAAAGCGGTAGGCGTTTTCCAGGCGCTGTGCATCGTCGGTGCTGATCAGGCCGGCATCGCGTTCGGCGTGCAGTGCCTGCAACAGGCCGCGCCGCTGCAGGGCAGGCATGCGGCCGCCGCGGATGAGCTGGAATAATTGCACGACGAACTCGATTTCACGGATGCCGCCGTCGCCGAGTTTGATGTTGTTGGCGCTGTCTACGCCGTTGCGCGCCAGGGCGCGGCGCTGCCAGTCCTGGCGGATGCGTTCGCGCAGGGCGCGCAAGGACGCCAGGGCATCGAAGTCAAAATATTTGCGATACACAAAGGGCACGCGCAAGCTTTCGAGCTGGCGGGCTTGTGCGGTGGAGTCGCTATCGGGAAAGGCCTGCGCCGGAATCAAGCGTGCCTTGAGCCAGGCATAGCGCTCCCACTCGCGGCCTTGGGCGACGAGATAGTGTTCGAGCGCGTCCAGGCTCCACGCAGGTGGGCCGGAGTCGCCGTCGGGGCGCAGGCGCAGGTCGGTGCGAAACACCTGGCCGTGGGCGTCGGCCTCTGACAGCACAGGCATCATGCGGCGCGTGAGACGCCCATAGAACTCGTGATGGCTGATGCGGCGGGGGCCGTCGGTTTCACCTTCTTCGCCATACAGCATGATCAGATCGATATCTGATGAGACGTTCAACTCGCGACCGCCAAGCTTGCCCATGCCGAGGATCAGCATTTCCTGAGGGGCACCGGTGGCAGGATCGCGCGGGATGCCGTGCGTCTCGGCCAGTTCTGCTGCGACGCTGCGGTAAGTGATCGCCACTGCCAGGTCCGCGAGGGCCGTCATGGCGCCTACGACTTCTTCCAGTGTGGCCTGGCCGGCCAGGTCGCGCACCATCAGCGTCGTGAACACGCGCTCGCGCAGTTTGCGCAGGACCTCGCGGCATTGAGGGACCGGCAGGACGGCCGAGGCCTCGGCGCCTGCCAGTTCCGCTTGCCAAGCGGCCAGCACGTTCGGTGTGACGGGATGATGGCTGGCGACTTCCAGCCAGGCAGCCAGATCGGGATGGGTATCGACACGGCGGCGCAGATAACCGGACCAGGCCAGGGCGGGGGCGAGCAGAGAGGCAGACATGGGAGGAAGTGCAGACGGAAAGACGCGTTTCAGGTATAAGGGGACGATACCCCAAGAAGTTCTTTCTGCCCACTGCTCTGTGTCGTTAATTGCCAAAGTCTTCCGTTGTCTATTCTGGACCGGGTTCGCCGTTTATATTGCCGCGGCCGCTGTTCTGCTCGGTTTGCGATATTGGATCCTGCCCAATATCGATCAGTGGCGTCCTCGCATTGAGGCGTATGCCAGCGAGGAACTGGGCGCGCGTGTGCAGATTGGCGAGCTGAGAGCGGATTGGCGCGGTTTGAATCCGAGTCTGCGATTGACCTCGTTGGTGGTGTACGGTTCGGACAACGAGCCGGTGCTGACCTTGCCAACGGTCTCGGCGGTGTTGGGTTGGCGCAGCGTACTGGTGTTGTCGCCGCGTTTGCTCAGCCTGCGGGTGGATGGCCCAGAGTTATGGGTTCGTCGCGATGTGGCCGATCATTTGTGGGTGGCGGGCCAATCGATTGATCTCAATACTGGTGCAGATGATGAGCGTGGCCGCTCGCCGTTGGTGCGCTGGTTGGCGAATCAACGTGATCTGGCCTTGGTCGGGGCGACGGTGCATTGGCAGGATGAGCTGCGTCAGGCCCCTGATGTGGCGTTGCGTAATGTCAGTCTGCGGCTTTACAACGGGCTGCTGACTCACCGCTTTGCCTTGTCGGCAGAGCCGCCTGCCGCGCTCGCGAGTGAGGTGATGCTGCGGGGCAATGTTTATCGCAATCCTCTGCAGGCGGGTGCACCGCGTTGGACGGGTGAGCTTTATGCGGAAATCAAGGATGCTGAGCCCGAGGCCTGGGCGCCTTGGCTTTCGGTGCCGGCTGTTTCGGGCCGGGGGGCAGCACGTGCGTGGTTGACTTTGGATGAGGGCAAGATCACTGACCTCACTGCGGATGCGGCATTGCGCGAGGTGAGCTGGCACGCGACGGATGATGCTAATGCAACGCCTACGCCAACGAATGACGCGGCGGCGGGGTCTGCTGCATCCCAAGCGGCACCGCATACTGCCACATCGTCTCAGGCGCTGGCGTTTCGCCTGGAGTCCGGCACATTTCATCTGCAAGGGCCGCCCGGCAGCGTCACACAATGGGACGGTGTGCCACTGGCGCCCGCGGCAGAGGACGCTGGCATGACTGTCCGTGCCGAGTTGGCGGGTTTGCAGGCCAATCTGCCCGAGACGTTCGATCCTGCCTTGCTGCAGGTCGATACGTTGCGTCTGGACGCGACTGTGCGTCATCCGTCGCAGCAGCCTTTGGTGGTTGACGTCAGGCAGCTTGATTTGGCCAATGATGATTTGGATGCCCGTCTGAATGGGCGCTGGACCGGGCAGGGCAAGACCATCGCGGGCACGGCGGATTTTCAGGGAAATCTGGCTCGCGGCAGTATGTCGGCGATTCACAAGTACTTGCCTCTGACCGTGAACGCCGATGCGCGTGAATGGCTGGCACGTGGCTTGCCCGCGGGACATATCCGCGATGCTTCGGTCACGGTGAAAGGCGACCTGGACGAATTCCCCTTTGAGGATAAAGAGGATCATGGCCAGTTTCGTATTGCGGGCGCCTACAGCGGAGCGATCGTTGACTATGCGCCGCCGCACGGCCGCAACAAGGGCTGGCCGCGGCTGGAAAACGTCTCGGGCAATTTTGCCGTGGACAAAGTCAGCCTGTCGCTGGACACGCCGGGCGGAGCGATTGCGCACATCGGCGAGGACCATACGCTGACGATCGGGGCGGTGCGAGCCTCGATTCCAGACATGGAGCACGCCTCGACGCTGCATCTCGACGGTGAGATCTCCGGTGCCGTGCCAGCCTATTTAGCGCTGGCAAATCATTATCAATTGGGGCAGTTGCTGGACGGCATACTCGATACGGCCGAGGGCACCGGTGCGTGGCGAGTGCCGTTGAAGCTCGAGGTGCCGCTGCTGAATGCGGAAGACTCCAAGGTCGATGGACGGATCGTATTTGCGGGCAATGATTTCCGTTTTGTGCCGCAGATGCCGATGCTGCGGGACGTGCAGGGCGAATTGATGTTTTCCGAACGTGGGCTGCGGGTCGATGCGCTACGCACCGAGTTTCTGGGTGGACAGGCACGTATCAGCGGCAGGCTCGAGCAACGCCAGGATACTTTGCGTGTCGAGGGGACCGTGCCTGCCTCGGGACTGGCGCAATGGGTGCGTAATCCCCTGATGGAGCGCTTGTCTGGCCAGACTTCGTATCGCGGGCATGTCGGATATGGGCCGGGCGGAATATTGGACCTCGCCCTGGATTCGGATCTGACTGGGATGGCGATAGACCTGCCCGCACCGGTAGGCAAAACCAAGACGGCCTCGTTGCCGCTGAAAGCGAGTTGGGGCGCGGCGAGCGCGGCCGATAGCGGCAAGCGCGATCAACTATCGGTGAGCCTTGGGGGCAACGTCGCCTTGTTGCTGGAACATGATCGCGCTGCGCGCGGCAGTTACTTCACACGCGGCGCATTGGGTGTGAGCCGGCCGGCGGTGTTGCCTGCGGCTGCCGGGATGCTGGTCGATGTGCAAATGCCGGAACTGGATCTGGATGCCTGGCAACAGGTCGCCGACGAGGCCGAGGGCACCAAAAAGTCGGACTCAGACAAAGCCGCTGCGCGCTCGGAAGTATTGCCCATGCTGAATCGGATCAATTTGACGACGCAGCATCTGCGCGTAGCGGGTTGGTCGATGGACAATTTGACGCTTGCTGCGACGCGTCCTCAGCCCGCGCAGTGGCAGGTGTCGCTGAATTCCAAGCAGGCAGCCGGTTCTCTATCCTGGCAGGAAGCCTCCGGCGCCATTGCAGGGCGTGTCACCGCGCGGCTCAAACACCTGGCCCTGGGTGAGGACTCAGACGTCGCGACCAGCATGCCCGTCAAGGATGGGCCGACGCCCGACGATGACTTGTCGGATATCCCGGCGATCGACCTGCAGGCGGACCAGTTTTCGCTGTACGGCAGTAATGTCGGCAAGCTCGAGGTCTTGGGAACCAATCTGGAAAGAGGCCAGTTATGGCGCCTGGACAAACTGCATATCGGTAATGAGTCGGCTACGTTGGATGCGACGGGAAATTGGAGCCTCAAAGGGGCGCAGCGTGGCCTGAGCGTGGATGCCAAAGCCCAATTCAAGGATCTGGGCGCGTTTGTGGACCGTATCGGCTACAAGGATTATGTGGGCGGCGGCAGCGGTTCGATCGTAGGCAAGGTGACATGGCGCGATCTGCCCTGGACGCACGATCTGGCCAACCTCGAAGGCAACGTGCAGATCAGCCTGGACAAGGGGCGTTTCTTGAACGTGAATTCGCGCAGCGCCCGTTTGCTGGAGCTTCTGTCCCTGCAGTCATTGCAGCGCCTGGCCAAACTAGAGGCGAATCCGGCCGACGCATGGCGGGACGGTTTTCCTTTTGATACGATCCGGGGCGATATGGCCTTGAGCCGAGGGATCGCGCATACCGAGGGCTACAAACTCAACGGTCCGGTGGCGACGATTGTGTTGGCCGGGGATACCGACATCGTGGCCGAGCAGTGGAATATGAAAGCGGTCGTGATTCCCAATCTGGATGCCAGCGGCGCAGCCGTCGTGACAGCGTTGGCCGTGAATCCTTTGATCGGTCTTGGGGCGTTCGTGACGCAATGGTTACTGAAACAACCGCTGGCTCATGCGATGACGATGGAGTATGCCGTAACGGGATCGTGGGACGACCCCAAGGTCGATCCGGTCGAGACAAAGCCTGCACCTGGCCGCTCATCGAACCGAGACTATATCGAGCATTAAAAAATGCCCGTACGGTTGTAGTCTGTGGCATGCGTAGAGTGGAGTTCTTTTGGCGCAGGAGGTCGGCGTGTAAAAGCCCCGCCGGGCCT
>NZ_BAAGVG010000004.1:0-205998 GCF_054780995.1 Bordetella tumbae | reverse complement strand
GCGTGCCTGGGCGTGGTGCCGGGCCGTTGAGCACGGATTTAGTCCGCGAAGCGGACCGAGGCCCCTGGTCATGGGCCGAGTCCGTGCGATAGGCCCGGCGCCACGCCCAGGCACGCGGCAGGGACGCCTTCAGAGAGACAATCAAGAGCAGCAAACGCCCACAACACCAACAGCGATAAAAAAAGCCCCCACGCTGCGCCTTCGGCTTGCTGCCCCCCAAGGGGGCGTTTTTATCTTGGGGCGGCCAGGCGGTAAAAAAATCGAGCGCCCGAGAGGCGCCCGATATAGACCTGTGGCAGGGCCGCGTATCAACGTACGAGCAGCCCCGGTGCCTCGGGTTTATTTCTTCATCATGTCGAAGAACTCGGCGTTGGTCTTGGTGGCGCGCATCTTGTCCAGGATGAATTCCATCGATTGGATTTCGTCCATGTCGTGGATGAATTTGCGCAATACCCAGACCTTTTGCAGCAGGTCGGGCTTGATCAGCAGTTCTTCGCGGCGGGTGCCGGATTTGTTCAGATTGATCGCGGGATAGACGCGTTTTTCGGCCAGACGGCGCTCGAGGTGGACTTCGGAGTTACCGGTGCCCTTGAATTCCTCGTAGATGACTTCGTCCATGCGGCTGCCGGTTTCGATCAGTGCCGTACCCAGGATCGTCAGCGAGCCACCTTCTTCGAGGTTGCGGGCAGCGCCGAAGAAACGTTTGGGGCGTTGCAGGGCGTTGGCATCGACACCGCCGGTCAGGACCTTGCCCGAAGCGGGCACCACGGTGTTGTAGGCACGTGCCAGACGGGTAATGGAGTCCAGCAGGATCACCACGTCTTTTTTCATTTCGACCAGGCGCTTGGCCTTTTCGATGACCATTTCCGCGACTTGCACGTGGCGGGTGGCGGGCTCGTCAAAGGTCGAGGCGACGACTTCGCCGCGCACTGTGCGCTGCATCTCGGTGACTTCCTCGGGCCGTTCGTCGACCAGCAGGACGATCATGACGGCTTCGGGGTAGTTCGTGGTGATGGCGTGCGCGATGTGCTGCATCATCACCGTCTTGCCCGACTTGGGGCTGGCGACGATCAGACCGCGTTGGCCTTTGCCGATCGGGGCAAAGATGTCCATGATCCGGCCGGTCAGGTTTTCTTCGCTCTTGATGTCGCGTTCCAGACGCATCGGCTGATTCGGGTGCAGCGGCGTCAGGTTTTCGAACATGATGCGATGCTTGATCGCTTCGGGAGCCGAGCCGTTGACCTTGTCGACCTTGACCAGGGCAAAGTAGCGCTCGCCGTCTTTCGGGGTGCGGACCTCGCCCTCGATGGAGTCGCCGGTGTGCAGGTTGAAACGGCGGATCTGCGACGGCGAAATGTAGATGTCGTCGGTACTGGCCAGGTAGGAGGTCTCGGGAGAACGCAGAAAGCCAAAGCCGTCGGGCAGGACTTCCAGTACGCCGTCGCCGAAGATCTGCTCGCCTTGTTTGGCCCGCCGTTTCATGATGGCGAACATCAGCTCTTGCTTGCGCAAGCGGTTGGCGTTTTCGATTTCCAGGCCGGCGGCCATTTCCAGCAACTGCGAAACGTGCAGCGCCTTCAGTTCATTGAGGTGCATCGCGGTGAAAGGGGGATAGTAGAGAAGGGTCTTGGCGGCAGGCCACGGACGGGCCCGCGCGGTAATCTCAGACGGGGCGCCGACCAGGCCGGCGCACGGATTTACAACACGTAGTGTATTACAACGCGCCGTCCAGGAAAGCAGTTAATTGCGATTTCGACAGGGCGCCGACTTTCGTGGCGGCGGCTTGACCGTCCTTGAACAGCATCAACGTGGGAATGCCACGGATGCCGTATTTGGCGGCGGTGTCCTGGTTTTCGTCGACGTTCAGCTTGGCGACCGTCAGGCGGCCGGCGTACTCGGAGGCGACTTCCTCCAGGAGAGGGGCGATCATCTTGCAGGGGCCACACCAGGCCGCCCAGTAATCGACCAGCACCGGCTGACCGGATTTGATCACATCGGCATCGAAGCTTGCATCGCTGACGTTCTTGATTTGCTCGCTCATGGTGATTCTCGGTTCCGCGGCATGATGGGCGTCAGACGCCCCTGCCATTTTTGTTCTACTAAAAGGTAGGTGAGGCATTAAGCATACCACTGTTGAAAACAACAGGGTTTGCCAGTTTTGTGTAGCATGTTGCGTCGTGGTCGACGGAATTCAGAAACTGGCAAACTGCCATTCTGTCATTCTTTGACCTGCAAACTACTTATCCTACCGAATTCGGACTGGTCAGGACGTGCGCATCCTACCTAAGGCCGCGCAAAATCTAGACTTATCCGTAAAATGTCGGTTTTTTTCCACAGATCTTGGGGATAACTTGGCTACACCACGTTACACCGAAGCCTCCATCCGAGTCCTGAAGGGACTGGAGCCGGTGCGTCAGCGTCCGGGTATGTACACCCGCACCGAAAATCCCCTGCACGTCGTGCAGGAGGTCATCGACAACGCCGCTGATGAGGCGCTCGCCGGCTATGGCAAGCAGATCCAGGTCACCCTGCATGCCGACGGCAGCGTGTCGGTCGAGGACGATGGACGCGGTATTCCCGTCGGCCTGCACCCCGAAGAAAACGCGCCGGTGGTCGAATTGGTCTTTACCCGGCTGCACGCCGGGGGCAAATTCGACAAGCAGGGCGGGGGCGCTTATGCCTTTTCCGGCGGCCTGCATGGCGTCGGGGTGTCCGTCACCAACGCACTGGCGACGCGGCTCGAAGTCGTCGTCTGGCGCGATGGCGCGACCAACCGTCTGGTTTTCCAGGGCGGCGATGTGACCGAGCCCTTGGCGCCGTATCCGGAAGCAGGACGCAAAAAGTCCGGCACCCGCGTGCGTGTCTGGCCCGACGGCAAATATTTCGACAGCCCCCAGATCCCGCTGGGCGAGCTGAATCACCTGCTGCGCAGCAAGGCTGTACTGCTGCCGGGCGTGAAAGTCACGCTGATCAACGAAAAAACCGGCGACACCAAAGTCTGGCAATACACCGATGGTCTGCGTGGTTACTTGGCCGAGGCGCTGTCCGGTTCGGAACTGATGGTGCCGTTTTTCGAGGGCCAGCAGTATGCCGGGGCCGATCACGAGAGCTTTGCCGATGGCGAGGGCGCACAGTGGGTCGTGGCCTGGACCGAGGACGGCAATGCGGTGCGCGAGTCCTACGTCAACCTGATTCCGACGCCAGCAGGCGGCACGCACGAGTCCGGTCTGCGCGAGGGCCTGTTCTCGGCGGTCAAGGGGTTTGCCGAGCTGCACAGTCTGCTGCCCAAGGGCGTCAAGCTGTTGCCGGAGGATGTGTTCTCGCGCGCCAGCTTCGTGCTGTCGGCCAAGGTCCTCGATCCACAATTCCAGGGCCAGATCAAAGAACGCCTGAACAGCCGCGACGCGGTGCGATTGGTTGGCGGCTTTGCAAAAAGCGCGCTCGACCTCTGGCTGCACAGCAATGTCGAATACGGCAAAAAATTGGCCGAGTTGGCGATCCGTCAGGCCCAGGCTCGGGCGCGTTCGGCGCAGAAAGTCGAAAAGCGCAAGAGCTCGGGCGTGGCGGTGTTGCCGGGCAAGCTGACCGATTGCGAGTCTTCTGATGCTACTCGTACCGAGGTGTTCCTGGTCGAGGGCGACTCGGCTGGCGGCTCGGCCAAAATGGGGCGCGACAAGGAATTCCAGGCCATCCTGCCGCTGCGCGGCAAGGTCCTGAATTCCTGGGAAGTCGACCGCGACCGGCTGTTCGCCAATAACGAGATCCACGATATTTCCGTGGCGATCGGGGTGGATCCGCACGGCCCGAATGACTCGCCGGATTTGTCGGGGCTGCGTTATGGCCGCATCTGCATCTTGTCAGATGCCGACGTGGACGGCTCGCACATTCAGGTGCTGCTGTTAACCCTGTTCTATCGCCATTTTCCCAAGCTGGTCGAGGCGGGGCACGTGTACGTAGCCAAGCCGCCTTTGTTCCGTCTGGACGTTCCCGCTCAAGGCAAGCGCCCCGCGCGCAAGATCTATTGCCTGGATCAGGGCGAGCTCGAGGCAGCACAAGACAAGCTCCTCAAAGAAGGCGTGCGCGAGGGTGCATGGAGCATCAGCCGATTCAAGGGGCTGGGTGAAATGAATCCGGAGCAGTTGTGGGAAACCACGATGAATCCCGATACGCGACGCCTGTTGCCTGTGGGCTATGGTGCGCTGACCCCCGAGGACACCACCAGCATGTTCGACATGCTGATGGGTAAAGGCGAGTCATCGCAACGCCGTGCCTGGATCGAGGAAAAGGGTAATCTCGCTGAGCTCGATATTTGATTCTGGCCTGATCAGGCAGCCAGACCAACATGGATCAACACTGCCTTGGCCGACCCGGTAAGAACGCCTCCTGGACTGTGCTCTGCACAGTCCGCCCTGCAAAGGGCAGCCAGTGCGTAAGCGCAGCGGAGGCTTTTCCTGACAGCAATTTCGACGACACATGACTGACAGCAATCAACCTGGCTTGTTTGATGAAGCCGCCGGCGGGGCCGATGAGGCCATCACGCTGGGCCGCTATGCCGAGCAGGCCTATCTGGACTACGCCGTTTCCGTGGTGCGGGGCCGCGCCTTGCCCGATGTGGGTGATGGGCAAAAGCCGGTACAGCGCCGTATCCTTTTCGCCATGCAGGACATGGGCTTGGGCCCAGGCGCCAAGCCCGTCAAATCCGCGCGCGTGGTGGGCGATGTGCTGGGTAAATATCACCCGCACGGCGACCAGGCGGCGTATGACGCCATGGTGCGCATGGCGCAGGACTTTTCGCTGCGCTATCCGCTGATCGATGGCCATGGCAACTTTGGTTCGCGCGACGGCGACAATGCCGCCGCGATGCGTTATACCGAAGCGCGTTTGACGCCGTTTTCGCGTCTGCTGCTCGACGAGCTCGACGAGGGCACCGTCGATTTCGCGCCGAACTATGACGGCAGCCAGCAAGAGCCGCAAATGTTGCCGGCACGTTTGCCGGTGATGCTGCTCAATGGCGCTTCGGGCATTGCCGTGGGGATGGCCACGGAAATCCCGTCGCACAATCTGCGCGAGGTGGCGCAGGCTTGTGTCGCGTTGATCAAGCAGCCGAGCCTGCCCGACACCGAGCTGCACGCGATGGTGCCGGGCCCCGATTTCGCCGGTGGCGGTCAAATCATCACGCCGGCGGCCGACATCGCGCAGATCTATCAGGGTGGCCGTGGCTCGCTCAAGGCGCGCGCGCGCTGGCAATTCGAGGAAATGGCGCGCGGTCAGTGGCAACTGGTCGTGCATGAGCTGCCTCCCGGCACGTCCTGCCAGAAGGTCCTCGAGGAAATCGAAGAGCTCACGAACCCGAAGGTCAAGTCCGGCAAAAAGAGCCTGACGGCCGACCAGCAGCAGTCCAAGGCTGTCATGCTGAACTTGCTGGACGCCGTGCGCGACGAGTCCGGCAAGGACGCCGCCGTACGTCTGGTGTTCGAACCCAAGACCTCGCGCGTGGATCGCGATGAGTTCGTCAATACGCTGCTCGCGCAGACCAGCATGGAAAGCAGTGTGCCGATCAACCTGGTGTGCATCGGCACCGATGGCCGGCCGCGTCAAAAGGGACTGCGCGACATTTTGACCGAGTGGGTGGCGTTCCGCACCGACACGGTCGTGCGTCGTACCCGCCATCGCTTGGACAAGGTCACCGATCGCATCCATGTGCTCGAAGGCCGCATGGTCGTGTACCTGAACGTCGATGAGGTCATTCAGACGATCCGCGAATCCGACGAGCCCAAGGCGGCGTTGATGCAGCGTTTCTCGTTGTCCGAACGCCAGGCTGAAGACATCCTCGAAATGCGCTTGCGGCAATTGGCGCGTCTGGAGGGCTTCAAAATCGAGCAGGAGCTGACTGACAAACGCGCCGAACAGGCAAAGCTGCAAGAATTGTTGGATAACCCATCCTCGCTCAAGCGCCTGCTGATCAAGGAAATCGAGGCCGACGCGAAGCAATACGGCGACGATCGCCGCACCTTGATCGAAACCGCCGAGCGCGCCGTACTGGAAACCAAGGTGCTGGACGAGCCCGTCACGGTCGTTGTGTCGCAAAAAGGCTGGCTGCGCGCGCGTCAGGGGCATGGCCATGATGCCTCGCAGTTTGGTTTCAAACAGGGCGATGATCTGTATGGCGCCTTTGAGTGCCGCACCACGGATATGCTGATCGCGGTGGGCGACAACGGCCGGGTATATACCGTCGCAGTTTCCGGTTTGCCCTCGGCGAGAGGCGACGGGCAGCCCGTCACCACGATGATCGATCTGTCGCCGGGTACGCGCATCGTCCATAGCATCGCGGCGGCCTCAGATAGCCGCTGGCTGCTGGCCACGCAACGCGGTTTTGGTTTCGCAGCCAAGCTCAGCGATATGACCTCGCGTCAGCGTGCGGGCAAGCAATTCATCACGCTCGAAGACGGTGATGCGTTGTTGCGGCCGGTCCCGTTGTTTGCCGGGGCTCAGCAACTGGCATTGTTGTCGGCCAAAGGCAAGTGCCTGGTGTTTGGGTTGGACGAGGTCAAGTCCCTGTCGGGTGGTGGCCGCGGCACCATCTTGATGGGCCTGGACGCAGCAGACAAACTCGAACAAGCTGTACCTGTCGGGGTAGGCGGGTTGCGCGCAACAGGCGTGTATCGCAACAAGCAAACCGAAGACATCCTGGTTGGCCCGACGCTCGCGCCGTACATCGGCAAGCGCGCTCGCAAAGGCCGGGCGCTGGATGTGCGGCCCAAGCTGCCGGTGTTGCTGTCGCCAGTGCTCTAGCCGACGTCAGCCATCAGGGGATACGCGTCCTCGGTCATTTGGGCTGCGATCTGTTTCGGATTGCAGCCCAAATTTTTTGTCGCTGGCCGGCCCTGACGGTGCGGCGTACAAAAAATCACTGGACGACTATCGCTGCGGCTGTGTGCTTTCCTCCAGCAGCCAATCCCGAAACGCCGCCACTGCCGGAGTGGCGAGTTTGTCCGGCGAAGCTAAAAAATAATAGCCCGCCCCCGTGTTGAATTCCTCGTCCAGGGCCGGCGCCAACACGCCTTGTTCCAGCTCGTCCTGAACCAGAAACGTTGGCAGCAATCCAACGCCAATGCCGGATGCCACCGCCTGGATCAAATGAGTCGTGAGTTCGAATTGCGCGCCCATGCGCATCGTGCGGATGGGCAAGCCGTGCGCTTCGAACCATCGGCGCCAGATCGCGGGGCGGGCAGCGACCTGCAGGAGCATATGATCGGCCAGGTTCGCCGGATTGCTGCGCGGCGGTTGGCCGGCCAGGGCAGGGCTGATGACCGGTACCACTTTTTCCGTCATCAATAAATGCGGGACCAGACCAGGCCAATCTCCGTCACCCACGGCAATGACGGCATCGATGCCTGCCAAGTCCAGGTCGAAACGCGTCACCCGCGAGTGCAGATGCACCAATATTCCCGGATGACGTGCATAAAAGCGATTCAGGCGCGGCATCAGCCATTTGGCGGTGAAAGTGGGCAGTGCCGCCAGATGAAAGGCGCCTCGGCCGGATCGATAGGAAATCGCTTGCAGTGACGCGCTGCGGATGCGCTGCAGGGCCTCCGCCACCTCCTGTTGATAAAGCTCGCCGGCTTCCGTCAACGCGATACGGCGCTTTTCGCGCCGAAACAACGAGACCTCGAGCAAGTCCTCCAGCGCCTGTACTTGTCGGCTGACCGCGCTTTGTGTCAACGCCAATTCCGTCGCCGCGCGGGTGAAACTCAAGTGACGGGCGCTGGCCTCAAAGGCCAGCAATAGCGACATGGAAGGCGTCAGTCGGCGTGGATTCATTGCTGCGGCGAGTGTGCGGCCTAGTGCCCCACATGGCTACGTTGAGGTGTGCGGCGACAAGATCATTCAAAAAACGAATGATATACCTGAATATTTTCAGGTTTTCATTCCTCGCTGTCATGTATCACAATGGCCAGGAAATTCTATGTGCATAGTCGAGGATGACCGAATGAAACTGACAGCCGATGCCCGCGGGGTATTTCCCATCGCTCCCACGCCTTTTTTTGACGATGGGACTGTGGACCATGCTTCTATCGATCGGATGATGGATTTCTATCATGGCTGCGGATCCACCGGGCTGACCGTGTTGGGCCAACTGGGCGAAGCCCCCAAACTGGATTTCAGCGAATCGCTGGAAATTGCCTCTCAGGTCATCGGCAAATCCGCCGGCATCCCCATCGTCGTTGGCGTGTCCGCGCCGGGCTTTGCTTCGATGCGCTCTTTGACACGGGCAGTCATGGACCGCGGTGCTGCGGGGGTCATGATTGCGCCGCCCAACACCCTGCGTACCGACGACCAGATCGTCAATTACTACCATCAGGCCGTGGAAGCCATCGGCGACGATGTGCCCTTTGTGCTGCAAGACTATCCGCTGACCTTTTCCGTACAGATGGCGCCTGGCGTGATCAAGCGTATCGTGGACGATCTGGCCTCATGCGTGATGCTGAAGCACGAGGACTGGCCCGGGCTGGAGAAAATCTCCACGCTGCGCCGCTACGAGGCCGAGGGCGCCATGCGTCACATCTCGATCCTGTGCGGCAATAACGGCCTATTCCTGGACTACGAAATGAATCGCGGTGCAGACGGCGCCAACACGGGCTATTGTTTTCCCGACATGCTGTGCGATTTTGTCCGCATGATCGGCGAGGGCCAAAAAGAAGAGGCGCACGACCTTTTTGACGCACACTTGCCGCTGCTGCGTTACGAGCAACAGCCCGGCGTCGGCCTGGCGGTACGCAAATACGTCATGATGCGGCGCGGCATCCTGTCCAGCGCCGCACAGCGCCGTCCCGGTGGCGCGCTGACGCCTGCAGCGCGCAGCGAGGTCGATCATCTGCTGACGCGCCTGGCACGCCACGATCCTCGTGCAGGAAAGCTCGTCGCTTAACTGGACAGTTTCAGCCCAATCAAGCCGGCCGCGATCAAGAGCACGCTGAGCACTCGCATGGGGCTCGCGGCCTCATGAAACAGCACCAGGCCGGCGACGAATGCGCCGATCGCGCCTATGCCGACCCAAATGGCATAGGCGGTACCCAGTGGCAGCGTTTTCATGGCGAGCGAGAGCAGCCAGAAACTGATCAACATGCCGATCAGGGTGATGACAGAGGGAACGAGACGGGTAAAACCCTCGGTGTATTTCAGGCCGACGGCCCAAACGACCTCAAAAAGCCCCGCGAGTACAAGAATAATCCAGGCCATGATGTGCCCCTTTTCAATAGCCAGCGAGATGCTGGCACAGGGGCCGTCCCCGGATAGGAAAGCGGCCGGCAGGTCGCCGGCGGCTGCGCCGGGCCGTCCCGGAGCAGCAAAGATTATAGAATAGCAAATTGACCGCCGGGTGGCAGGGGATCCTCTATCCCAGTCACGGTGCCGGCGCCACGCATTTTCCTAAAGATTCGTACACATGAGTTTCCAGGTCACTGTTCAACCCAGCCAGCATCAATTTTCCGTCGAGGCCGGCCAGACCGTGCTGGACGCCGCCTTGGCCGCCGGTATCGTGCTGCCTTATAGCTGCCGCAATGGCGCATGCTCTACCTGTAAAGGCAAGGTCGTCTCCGGCCAAGTCGATGCCGGCGAGTATCCCGCCCAGATCCTCTCTCCTGAGGAGCTGTCCCAGGGCTATACGCTGTTTTGCCAGGCTCGCCCGCAATCGGACCTGGTTGTTGAGTCTACCGAGGTCAGGCTGGCCAGCGACATCCAGATTCGCAAGCTACCCGCACGTGTACAAGAAATGACCCTGGTCGCGCCGGATGTGACGGTGCTGCGTCTGCAACTGCCTGCTGCCGACCCTTTCCGCTATTACGCTGGACAATACGTCGAAATCATCCTGAAAGACGGCAAGCGGCGCAGTTACTCCATGGCGAGCGCGCCGCATACCGGCAGTCCGCTGGAACTGCACATCCGCCATATGCCGGGAGGCCTGTTTACGGATCACGTCTTTGGCGCGGGTGATACGCAAATGAAAGTCCGTGAGATCCTGCGCCTGGAGGGGCCGTTCGGCTCGTTCTTCCTGCGTGAAGACTCCGACAAGCCGATCGTACTGTTGGCCAGTGGCACGGGCTTTGCACCGGTCAAGGCGATTGTCGAGCACATGGCGCATCACAATATTCAACGTCCTGTATCACTGTACTGGGGCGGTCGCCGTCCCCAGGACCTGTACATGAATGAATTGGCGCAGTCCTGGGCCGACACCTTGCCGGATTTTCGTTACATTCCGGTTGTATCCGACGGTTTGCCCGAGGATGCCTGGACGGGCCGCACGGGCTTTGTCCATGAGGCGGTCATGCAGGACCTGCCGGACCTGTCGGGCTACCAGGTGTATGCCTGCGGCGCGCCTCCGATGGTGGATGCAGCACGCCGCGAGTTTGCGGCTCAATGCGGCTTGCCGGCCGAGGAGTTCTACGCCGATGCGTTCACCTCGCAGGCGGATCTGGCCGTCGCCGGAGGCTGAGACAGCAATGCCGCTCATGCCAGCAACGGCCGTCGCTAAAAAGCCGCACCGAAACCTTTGGGTGTAAATAGATACCGACCCTGCTTTTATGTCATAGGCGAGGGTCCGCTGGCGCTGTACACTGCGGCACGAAACTTTGATCGGATTCAAGCTGCGACAGCAGGGGGCATGACCCTGCGGCCAGCGGCGCAAGGAGCAAGTCGCGCATGAGAGTTGTGGTTTTGGGTAGCGGCATTATTGGCATTTCCAGCGCCTGGTGGCTGAACCAGGCCGGCCATGACGTCGTGGTGATTGATCGTCGCCCCGGCGCAGCGCAGGAAACCAGCCTGGCCAATGGTGGACAGATCTCGGTGTCGTACGCCGAGCCCTGGGCCAACCCCCAAGCACCACTGAAACTGCTGAAATGGATGTTTCAGGACGATGCGCCGCTGCTGTTCCGTCCCCAACTCGATTGGCGGCAATGGGTCTGGGCCTTGGCCTTTCTGCGTGAATGCCTGCCGGGGCGGTTGGCCCCCAATATCCGTGCCATGGTGCGCCTGGCCGAATATAGCCGCAGCACCTTGCAGGGCATGCGCGCTGAGCTAGGGATTTCCTACGACCACCTGGAGCGCGGCATTCTCAATTTCTATCGGGATCAACGCGAGTTCGAAACCTCGCAAAAGGCTGCGGGGTTGATGCGCGATTTCGGTGTCGAGCGCCGTGTCGTCACCGCTGATGAGGTGGTTGCCATCGAACCCGCGCTGGCGTCCTGCCGGGCGACGATCGTCGGCGGCGACTACACCCCGGAAGACGAAAGCGGCGACGTGCACTTGTTTGCCACGAGCCTGGCTCACAAATGTGAAGCCGCAGGTGTCGAATTCCGTTTCGAGACCAGCGCGACCCGACTGATCACCGAAGGCGGCCAGGTACAAAGCCTGGAAGTCATCCAGTCCGATGGCCGCTATGCCCGCATTGCGGCGGACGCCTATGTCGTCGCGATGGGCAGCTTCAGCCCGCGCCTGCTGCGGCCCTTGGGTGTGCCGTGCAATGTGTATCCGGCCAAAGGCTATTCGGCGACGTTCGACGTCGTGGATCCGGCCCGTGCGCCGTCTGTCAGCCTGACCGACAGCAGCCACAAAGTCGTGGTGTCGCGCTTGGGCAATCGCCTGCGCATGGCGGGGACGGCCGAGTTGTCCGGCTATTCCCGTTCACTGAATATGGGCCGTTGCGAGGCCTTGACGCGCCTGGCGCGTGAATTGTTTCCCGGCGCCCTCGATTTCGAGGGCGTCAGCTATTGGTCGGGTTTGCGCCCGGCCACCCCTTCGAACGTGCCGCTCATCGGCCGAACCCGCATTTCCAACCTGTATCTGAATACAGGCCATGGCACGCTGGGTTGGACCATGGGTGTCGGTTCGGGTCGGGCTTTGGCCGATCTGCTCAGCGGACGTAAACCAGAGCCTGAATTTCCTTTTCTTGGTCTACAAAACCTATGAAGACACTGCAATTGGCGGGCTTGGCCCGTGGATTGGGCGCCAACCGGCGCACCTTGGTATTCAGCGTAGCTATGGCGGTCGCAGGAGCCGCGCACGGTGCTGGCGTCGAGATTCAGGTGTGGCATACCCTGAGTGGCCCCAACAAAGCCGAATTTGAAAAGCTCACCAAGAAGTACAACAAAGAGCAGGACGAGGTCGTCGTTGAATTGCGCGACTTCCCGGATACCAAAGCCCTGCAAGCTGCGGCCACCGAGGCTAGTAAGAAAAAGGCCGGTCCCAACCTCGTGCAATTAGCGGACAACCGCTCGCCCGAGATGGTCTCCGAGCACAAGGCGATCTTGCCTTTGCATCAATTACTGGCCAAGTATCCGATCAAGGACTTGAACTGGTTCCTGCCGTCCACCTCCAGTTTTATCCGCGACAGCAAGGGGCGCTTGTTGGCCTTTCCGTGGATGGCCGAAGTCCCGGTTATGTTCTACAACCTGAGCTACTACAAAAAAGCCGGCCTGGATCCCAACAATCCGTCGCGCACCTGGGCGGACCTGCAAGGCGACCTGCTCAAGCTCCGTGACGTGGCCAACCTGGATTGCCCGTATGCCTCCAGCAATCAGGTGCAGGTTCACCTGGAAAATCTGGCGCCCATCAACAAGCAGTTGTACACCTCCAACGACAACGGCCTGGCTGCCAGCAAAGCTGTGCCCGTGCTGAAGTTCGATACCTTGTACATGCGTCATATCTCGTTGATGGTCAGCTGGAAGCGCTCGTTCCTGCTCACTGCGCACTCTGAAGGCACCCAAAGCGATGCATTGTTCGCCCAAGGTAAATGCGGCGTGCTGATGTCGGGATCCGGTTCGGCCGGTACGTTCATGCATACGCGCAACCTCTCGTTCGGGGTCGCGCCGTTGCCGTACTATCCGCAGGCGACGCCCAGCGCCGGACGTCCTTTTGTCAGCGGTTCCGCGTTGTGGGCGATCGATGGCCGTCCGCAAAACCAGGAAAAAGCAACAGCACAGTTCCTGGCCTGGCTGTCCAAGCCGGTCAATGCGGCCGAGTGGCATCAGCAAACCGGTTATCTGCCTTTGACCGACGCGGCATTGCGTGCGGCTGACGTGTCGTTCTACGACAAAGTCCCTGGCGCGAAAGCGCTCGTAGATTCGATGAGAGGCGATGCGGGCGCAACTAGCCGGGGTTTCCGTATGGCCAACTATGACCGTGTCGAGCCCGTCTTGAGCAACGAGTTGAGCCAGGCACTGGAGGGCAAAACGCCTCCCGTGGCTGCGCTGAACAGCGCCTCGGATCAAGCACGAAAAATCGTGCAGCAACGTTAATCGGAGGCACGTGGCGGCAGTCGTTTTTGCCGTCACAGCGCGTCGGGAGCGCCGTTGCTCGGTTGCTAGGCGCAGCATGGGGCAGCAATCCAACCGCACAGCAAAAAGGCCTGAATCCGTTGAGGATCCAGGCCTTTTTTGCTTATCAGGTTTCCTTATCAGGTCACCGGACCCGGATTGAACAGCACCAGTGCGTTGTGCAATTTCCAGCGTTCCGCCCAGGTTTGCTTGCGGCCGCTGGCGACATCCAGCAGCAGGTGGAACATCTCCCAGCCGAGCTCCTCGATGGTCATCTCGCCATCGGCGATACGTCCGGCATTCACGTCCATCAGATCGTGCCAACGGCGCGCCAGATCGCTGCGCGTCGCGACTTTGACGACGGGTACCTCTGCCAGGCCGTACGGCGTGCCGCGGCCCGTCGTGAAGATATGCAGGTTCATCCCGGCGGCCAATTGCAGTGCGCCGCAAATAAAATCGCTCGCTGGCGTGGCAGCATAAACCAGGCCCTTTTTGATGCCGCGATCGCGCAAGCTCTCGCCTGGACTCAAGACCCCATTAATGGCGGCCGTCCCGGATTTGATCACCGAGCCCATCGCTTTTTCGACGATGTTTGAAAGTCCGCCTTTTTTATTGCCGGGCGATGTATTGGCGCTGCGGTCTGCTTGTCCGCGTTGCAGATACGCGTCGTACCAGGCCATTTCATGAACGATGGATTCGGCGACCTCGACCGATTCCGCGCGTTTGGTCAATTGCTCGACGCTGTCACGCACTTCGGTCGTTTCAGAGAACATGATGGTAGCGCCTGCCCGCACCAGCAGGTCCGCGCAGAAACCGACCGTGGGATTTGCCGTCACGCCCGAGAATGCATCGCTGCCGCCACACTGCACACCTACGACCAGATCCGATGCCGGACATGTCTCGCGCCGGCGTTGATTCAGCCGTTCCAGATGAGGCACGGCCTGAGCCAGAATGGCGTCGATCATCGCTTGGAAACCGACGTGTTCATCGTCCTGCAGCCGCATGACGTCCAGCCCCTGGCTCATCGAGCCATCAGCCTGAATCGGGATACTGTTGGCCGGCATCAAACGTTCGGGCTGCAATTTTTCGCAGCCCAGGCTCACGATCATGACCTCGCCGCCGAAGTTCGGATTACGGCTGATGTTGCGCAGCGTACGTATCGGAACTATCGCGTCAGGTGCATCGATGGCAACACCGCAGCCATAACCGTGTTCCAGCACAACCACGCCGTCCACATTCGGATAGCGCGGCAACAGTTCAGCGCGAATGCGCTGCAATGCATGTTCCACCACACCCGCCACACATTGCACCGTGGTGCTGATCGCCAGCAAATTGCGCGTGCCTACCGTGCCATCGGCGTTGCGATATCCCTCAAACGTATAACCCTCCAGCGGGGGCAGGGCGGCCGGCGTGTGGGTGGCCATCGGCAGATCATCCAGACCGCGCGCCGCTGGCATCGTCAATACGTTTTCATTGACCCAACTGCCCGCGGGCAAATCACGATTCGCATAGCCGATAGTCACGTTGTAACGGCGGACCTCCGCGCCCTCGGCGATATCGGTCAGGGCGACCTTGTGGCCTTGCGGGACGCGCTCGCGCAGCTGCGGACCATTCGGCAATTGAGCCCCGGCGGCGAGGCCGCCCAGGTTGGCCACAATGGCGACGTTGTCGTTCGGATGCATGCTGATCGCACGCGGAGTATCAGTGGCGGGCGAGGCCACTGCCATAGCGGATGAAGTACAGGTCGACATACCTAGAGGCTGAGAAAGGGAATAAAGGGATGATCGTTGATGTTGTGAATGTTAACGTTAACTATTTTCGGCGTCAACGTGTTTGATACACGCTCGGGTAAATGCAGGCGGCTGGCCCTACGCGATCGACGCGGCCTATCGCGTTCGATGAAACACGATGGCTTTACTGCAACGGATGTGCTTGATGGGCTTTATCCGGATATTCCATCCAGTGGAATTCATGGGCTCTCAAACGCGGTTTCGGGAACTACAGTCTGCTTTCGGGCTGCTGCACAGAGGGGAGGTTGCTGTGGCCGCTACAGAGAAACTGAGAACAAGGAGACGTCCGAATGAAATCATTTTTGCCGCGTGTGCTGATGCATGCGTGTGTCGCTGTCGTTGGCAGCGCTTGCATCACGACGGCGCTGGCCGCGTATCCCGACAAACCCATCCGCCTCGTTGTGCCATTCTCACCTGGGGGCGGCACTGATTTGATTGCGCGTACCCTTGCAACGGGCATGGCCAAGGATCTCGGGCAGCCTGTCGTCGTAGAGAACAAGCCCGGCGCAGGCACGATGATAGGCACGGACAATGTCGCTCGAAGCGCTCCCGATGGATATAGCGTCGTGGTCGCGTCTTTTGCACACGCGGTCAATCCCTCTTTGCAGCCGAAACTGCTTTACGGCAGCAACAAAGCCTTTGCGCCAGTGATGCTCATCGGCCGGGGGCCTAACGTCCTGGTGGTGCGTCCAGACGGCCCCTATCATTCAGTCAGCGATGTTCTGCAGGCGGCAAAAGCCAGCCCGGGAAAATTGACATATGCCTCGCAGGGTATTGGGACCTCTGCACACTTGGCAGGCGAGATGTTTGCCAACTTGGGAAAAGTCTCGCTCACGCACGTACCGTATCGTGGCGCGGGGCCTGCCCTGACTGATTTATTGGGTGGACAGGTCGACATGATGTTTGCTACCGCCGCAGCCGTTTCTGCCTTTATCGACAATGGCAAACTGCAAGCGATCGGGGTGACCACGGCTGAGCCATCCGCGGCCTTCAAGGGCGTACCGACGATCGCGTCCACCGTACCGGATTACCAGGTAGAAAGCTGGTACGGCTTGTATGTCCCCGCGGGGACACCGGGTCCCGTCATTGATCGATTGAACGCATCGGCCCGTAAAGCCGCCGCATCGCCTGAATTTGCGAGCAAGATTGAAGAAGAAGGCCTGAAAGTCACTGCCGGTGCGCCTGCAGAGCTGGATGCCTATGTCCGGGGCGAAGAGGCTCGATGGACGCGTGTCGTCAAGGAAAACAACCTCAAACCTGAATAGGATTGTCGGTTAGCCGCTTTCGCGTTGGACCAGCGTGAAGCCGACATCCTGGATGGGGTTGTCCGGCGCAATGCCTTCGATACGATTGATCAGCATGCTGGCCGTGCGCCGTCCGATATCCTCGTGATCCACCCGCACGGTAGTCAGGGCAGGGGTGACGTTGCAGGCAAAATCAAAGTCGCCAAACCCCACAACGGCGAGATCCTCTGGAACACGCAGTCCGCGCAATTGCGCTTCCATCAGGGTGCCCAAGGCCACCATGTCAGTGGCCGAGAAAATAGCATCGACATCGGGATCGCCCTCTAGCGCTCGAACCAGGCCGCTGCGTCCGTGGCCGAGCTGGCTGGGAGGTTCAATCACGAACGACGAGCCTTCCTGCAAATGGCGGCCCGCGATACCCAGGCGCAGGGCCTCATCGGCAAAGCCGTGGAATCGCGCCGCCGTGCGTGCCTCCGTTGCTGCGATAGAGGCAACACAGCGCCTGCCTTGTTCATGGAAATAGCGCGCAATGGCCACACCCACGTCATAGTGAGAAAACCCGACCAGCATATCGATGGGAGTATCGGTCATTTCCCAGGTCTCTACGACCGGGATGCCTGATGCGGCGAGATGCTGCCGCGCACGGGGCGACTCCATCAGTCCTGTCAGCACAATCCCGTCTGGCCGGCGGGCAATCACCGAGTCCAGGACCACATCATCGCGTGAGCGGTCATAGCCGCGTTCGCTCAACATCACCTGATAACCGGCCTCGACCAGTATTTCCGTCATGGCATGCACGGCCAGCAAAAATGCCGAGCCCGAGGCAATGGATGGCACCATCAGCGCAATCATTCGCGTGCGTTTTGAACGCAGTCCGGCCGCATGCAGATTCGGCACATAGCCGCTGTTGGCAACGGCCTCGAGTACCTGTTTGCGCGTGTCATCGGATACCAGATGAGGTTGATTCAAGGCGCGCGACGCCGTCATGACGGATACGCCCGCCTGGCGTGCGACGTCGGTCAGCGTGACGCCGCCACCGCTGCGCCGTCCGGGGCGCGTCGTGGTTTTGCTCACCTTAGAATCCTTGCGAATACTTGTCACGTAAAAACTCCACCAGGCATTTCACCGATTGCGGCACATGCGCGGACCAGGGGCGCAAGGCATAGAGTTTGCCACCAAAAAAGCCATGCACCCGCCAGTTGGGCAGGACCTCGACGAGACCATTGGGGGGCGTCGTCACGGCACTGAAGTCTGGCAGCATACCGATTCCCGCGCCTTCGAGTACGGCTTGACGCAGGACCTCGCTGTTATTTGCCCGAAAATTGGTGCGTATCGGTATCACGATGGGCTGCGCCGATTGGCGCCGTCCTTCGCGCACGAACGACCAGGTTTCATAGGTGCGATTGCCGAGATAGGTGACACAGGCATGATCGCTCAGGTCACGCGGATGCTGCGGCTGGCCGTGAGTCTGCAGGTATTGCGGGCTGGCGACCAGCATCGAGCGCGACGAGCAGAGCTCCCAGGCGATGTAGGATTCCGGCGGATGATCGGTATGGCGGATCGCCAGGTCAAAGCCCTCGTGCGCCAGGTTCACCAGGCGGTCGACCAGCTCCAGGTCGATGCGCACCTCAGGATATTGCCGTAGAAATGCAGGCAGGACCGGCGCCAGGTGCTGCCGGCCAAACGCGACAGGCGCTGTCACGCGCACCGTGCCGCGCGGTACATCCGACAAATCCTTGACGGCCAAAAACCCTGCGCTGATGCGATCGAACGCCGGCGCCGCATTCTCGACCAGATTGTGTCCCGCCTCGGTCAACATGACGTGCCGTGTCGTGCGGCGCACCAGCGGCAGGCCGACGGCCTTTTCCAGCGCATTGATGCGAGTACTGACCGAGGCCTTGGACACGCCCAGGCGTTTGGCCGTCTGGGTAAAGCTGCGGGTTTCCGCCAGGGCGGTCAATAAATAAATATCCGCCACGAGCGGCGCAATCTGATCAGTGGCCATTGTGATGATTCCCGGGCTGATGATTGTTCATTTTATCAAACACTGATGTTGCAAAAACGGTCTTCTCGCGAGCCGGTCGCAGCCGTAGACTGAGGCTGTTTTCCGATCAACTCAATCTGGATACCGCTCGTGACTACCGCATCCTCCAACGCTTCCACGCCCCTGATTGGTCACTGGATCGACGGCCATCGTGTCGATCCGCAATCCCCTAAAACCCGCGACGTTTTCAACCCCGCGTTGGGACAGGTGTCGGCGCGTGTCGCATTGGCCGAGCCGACAGATGTCCAGGCTGCCGTGGCCTCCGCCCGCAAGGCATTTCCCGCTTGGGCCGCCACGCCGCCGCTGCGCCGTGCACGGGTGTTGTTCCGTTTTCTCGAGTTGCTGCATCGCCACCAGGACGATCTGGCCCGCCTCATTACCTCCGAGCACGGCAAAGTATTCAGTGACGCCCAAGGCGAAGTCGCCCGCGGTATCGACATTGTCGAATTCGCGTGTGGCGCGCCGCAGTTGCTGAAAACCGACTTCACCGAACAGGTGTCGTCCGGCATGGATAACTGGACCTTGCGCCAGCCGCTGGGCGTGGTGGCAGGCATCACGCCGTTCAATTTCCCGGTGATGGTGCCCATGTGGATGTTCCCCATGGCGCTGGCCACCGGCAATACCTTCATCCTGAAGCCCAGCCCGATTGATCCCAGCGCATCGTTGTTCATCGCCGATCTGCTCAAGCAGGCCGGCCTGCCCGATGGCGTTTTCAACGTGGTGCAGGGCGATCATCATGCCGTGCAGGCATTGATCGAAGACCCCGACGTCAAGGCAATTTCGTTTGTGGGCTCGACGCCGGTCGCGCAACAAATCTACGAATCTGGCGCACGCAACGGCAAGCGCGTACAAGCCTTGGGTGGCGCCAAGAACCACATGGTCATCATGCCCGATGCGGATCTGGATCAAGCCGTCGATGCCTTGATGGGCGCTGCCTACGGCTCGGCTGGTGAGCGCTGCATGGCGATCTCGGTTGCTGTCTTGGTCGGCTCTGCTGCCGATCAGGTCGTGCCGCGCGTAGCCGAGCGCTTGAAGCAACTGAAAGTATTGAACGGTACGAACGCCCAGGCTGAAATGGGCCCCATCGTGACAGCGGAAGCGCGTCAACGCATTGCCGGCTATATCGACATCGGCATCAACGAAGGCGCGACCCTGTTGGCCGATGGCCGCGAGTTCAAGGGCGCGCAGGCAGGCGAGGGCTGCGACAATGGCTTCTGGCTGGGCGGTACGCTGTTCGACAACGTCACCCCTGACATGCGCATCTACAAAGAAGAAATCTTCGGCCCGGTGCTGTCGTGCGTGCGCGTGCCTGATTTCGCCTCGGCGGTGCAATTGATCAACAACCACGAGTTCGCCAATGGCGTCAGCTGCTTTACGCGTGATGGCAACGTCGCGCGTGAGTTCGGCCGCCAAATCGAGGTCGGCATGGTGGGCGTGAATGTGCCGATTCCCGTGCCGGCGGCATGGCATGGTTTTGGCGGTTGGAAACGTTCCTTGTTTGGCGACATGCACGCGTATGGCGAAGAGGGCGTACGCTTTTACACCCGTCAAAAGAGCATCATGCAGCGCTGGCCTGAGAGCATCGGCAAGGGCGCGGAATTCGCCATGCCGACGATACGCTGAGGGTAATCGGCGGCCGCATCGATCCAGGTGCGGCCGTTGGGCACGACGCGCGCATCCTTGATGCTGGTGCGTGCGTCGAGTGAGAGGGTGTGCAGGCCTCGCTGCAAAGGCGGTATTTCAGCAATAAGTCCCTAGGCCTTTACGGACGCATTCCGTCGCACGCCGAGTCGAGTTTTCAAACCCCGGACGGATTATGGCCGCCGGGGTTTCGCACATTATCGATACCAAATAATCGCGCCATCCCGCCGCGCAGGTGATCGACCATCGCCGTGCGTGCCGCCTCGGCGTTGCCCGTCCTGATCGCTTCGCCAATCGCGCGATGTTCGTGGCGGACATCGACCGCACGTCTGACCATCGGCAATGGCGAGAGCTCGCGGATCAGTTTGATGGAAACCCGCGTTTGTTCAGCCAGCGCAGCCATTGTCATGCTGAAAAAACGATTGCCGCTGGCCGCCGCGATGGCGTCATGAAAAGCAATGTCTTCTTCGATTCCGACTTCACCTCGCGTCCAGGCGGATTCCAGCAGGCGCTGACGCCGTTCGATTTCCGCGAGCATCTGTGCATCGGTGCATCGAGCGGCCTCGGCAGCGCTTTCGCCCTCGATCAGACAGCGAAACTCCAAAAAGCTGCGCACATCCGGAATGCTGTGCAGCGGGCCGAACGTCGTGCTTTGCAGGGCAGGCGGTTTCCCGACAAAATTTCCCGAGCCGCGCCGGGCATAGACCCATCCTTCTGAACGTAATCGGGCCAGGGCCTGGCGCAGGACTGGACGCGATACGCCCAGCCTGCGCGCCAGTTCGTCTTCGCTGGGGAGCCTATTGTCTGGCTCCTGCTTTTCGATGATTTCCAGCACCTGCTTGTAGGCGAAATCGCTGAGCGGGGAAATGGCCATTAGCGTCGTCCATGATCTGTAAATCGATATTGCCAAAGTAGTAATACTACTTTGTCATTTTATTGACAAGATAACTGCTCGCCACGAGCATGACAACTCGCGCACAGATCGGTGTGATTCGGTTCCGATTCCGATTCCGGCAATACCCGATTCGCCTTTCCTTTCCACAGACAAGAGCAGATTCACGGCATGGCTACCATCACGGCATTACGTAGTATTCGCATCAACGAACGTCCCAATCTGATTTGGGTGGAAATCGAAACCGACGAGGGTTTGATTGGCCTGGGCGAGTCATTTCGCGGCGCGCAAGCCGTCGAGGCCGTTCTGCACGAGACCGTTGCGCCCTGGCTGTTGGGTCGCGATGCCCGGCATATCGAAGCTGTCTCGCAGCAGCTCATGAACCCATACCTGGGATTTCACAGCGCCAGTGCCGAGGTTCGTGCAGCGAGCGCCGTCGATATCGCGTTGTGGGACTTGGCGGGCCAGCGCCAAGGCGTGCCGACCTACATCGCCATGGGCGGGGGCGTGCGTGATCGTATCCGTGCCTATAACACCTGCGCCGGCTACGCCTACAACACGGGGGGCGTGGCGCGCCGCAGCACCGACGGTACTGAGCTGTCCGCCGGGCCGTACGATGACCAGATCGCGTTCATGCGCGACGCGGGAACTCTGGCACAAAGCCTGCTGGACGAGGGTTACTCCGCCATGAAAATCTGGCCCTTCGATGCCTATGCGGCTGCCACGGGTGGGCATTTGATTAGCGCACAAGATTTGAAGCGAGGTCTCGAGCCCTTTAAAAAAGTCCGCGAGGCCGTGGGTGACCGCATTGAAATCATGTGCGAACTGCACAGCCTGTGGGGCGCCAATGCGGCATTGCGTATCTGCCGCGGACTGGAGGACTACGGCGTCTTCTGGGCCGAGGACCCCATCAGCAAGATGGACGATGCCCAGGCGCTCGCAGACTTGCGCCGTCAGACCAGCGTGCCGATTTGCGGCAGCGAGACACTGGCCGGTACCGTGCCATTCCGTGATTTGCTGGCCAAAGACGCTTTGGACATCGTGATGCTGGACCTGGCTTGGTGTGGCGGCCTGACCGAAGGACGCAAAATCGCCGCATTGGCCCAAGCCTACGCACGGCCATTGGCGCCTCACGATTGCACGGGCCCCGTCACGCTGATCGCCGGCCTGCACCTGGCCATGCATGCGCCTACGGCGATTTTCCAGGAAGTCGTGCGCGCCACATTGAGCACCTGGTATCGCGATCTCGTGACGCATTTGCCTATCGTCGACAACGGCATGGTGCTGGCGCCCAGCGCGCCAGGGCTGGGGACGAGTTTGAATCCTGCGATCAAAACCAGACAAGACGCTGTTGTGCGCGAGAGCGTGGCGAAGTCGTGACGTAAATCGGTCTCGCATAACGGCATCACTACATCCACACATATCGATAAATAAGCGACGCCGCCGTCCGCGCGGCCGCTCAAATGCTTACACCAGGGAGACAAAACAATGAAAAAACTATTGGCCACCATGATGCTGTCATGCGCCGCCTTCACCGCAGCCGCACAAACGCCTTGGCCCAAAGAAAAGCCCGTGCAAGTCGTCGTGCCGTTCCCTGCAGGAGGTGCCACCGATACGCTCGGCCGGATGATGGCAGAGCAACTGCAGCGCCGCTTGGACCAATCGTTCGTGGTGTATAACCGGCCCGGCGCCACGGGCACCATCGGCGGCGGACAGGTCGCGCGCGAAAAACCCGATGGTTATACGCTGATGTTTTCCTCGCTGGGCACCTACGTCATCGCGCCGCACCTGATCAAATCCACGCCCTACGACGCTCTCAAGGATTTCGATTACATCACCGTCGCGGTACAGACGCCCAACGTCCTGGTCACGCCACCCACCAAATCGGCACGTACAGTACAAGACGTCATCGCCGAATTGAAAGCCAAACCCGGGCAAGTCAGTTTCGCCAATTCGGGTTACGGCGCCTCGGATCATTTATCTGCCGAAGTCTTTCTGCAGCAGACGCATACCGAAGGCATGCACGTGGCCTACAAGGGAGGCGCTCCCGCGATCAATGATTTGATGGGCGCCCAAGTCGATTATTCATTCCAGAACGTGAACTCCGTATTGCAGTACATCCGCGCCGGTAAATTGCGCGCCATCGCTGTGACCGGCGAAAAGCGCTCCGCCGTGCTGCCCGACGTGCCTACGCTGACTGAAGCCGGCGTGCCGAATGTCGTGATCTATTCCTGGCAAGGGTTATCGGCCCCCAAAGGCTTGCCCGCCGATGTCAAAACCAAACTCGCCGAGACCGCGATCGCCAGTTTCAAAGACCCTGAAGTCGCCCGTAAACTCGAAGAGCAGGGCCTGGAGATCGTCGCCAATACGCCCGCGGAGTTCACTGCTTTCCAGGCTCAGGAATTCAAGCGCTGGAAAGATCTGATCGAGGAGCGCGGGATCACGATCGAATAGGCTGGCGTGCGCCGGGCGTGGGCCACAGCGCATAAGGCCCGGCGGTCAGTTGCTCCTTCAGGAAATTCACGCAAACGCGGACCTTGGTCGACTCAGACAATCGACCCGTCGTTACCGCCCAGATATCGGCCGGCCATCGATACGCGGGCAGTACGTGGACCAAGGTCTTGTCATTCAGGCTCTTGGCGCAATCCCATTCTGCTAGCCGCACAATGCCATGTCCATCCAGTGCCCATTGCCGGATGATGTC
Organism: Bordetella tumbae; assembly: GCF_054780995.1. Lineage (NCBI taxonomy): Bacteria > Pseudomonadati > Pseudomonadota > Betaproteobacteria > Burkholderiales > Alcaligenaceae > Bordetella > Bordetella tumbae. The sequence goes on along the minus strand of NZ_BAAGVG010000004.1, from coordinate 182,373 downwards.
GTTATTGTTGGACGACAGCGTGCCTGTCACTTTGACTGATTCCAACCCTTTAGGGCCAGTCAAACGCCACGTACCGAACGGCTGGTCACGTTCGCGGAAAACAAGACAAGAGTGTTTCGCCAGATCAGCCAGTTGTGTGGGCGTCCCATGCCGTTCCAGGTAGGCGGGGGCGGCGCATAGTATCCGGTGGCTTTGCAGAATGCGGTGCGCAACGAGATGCGGTTCTGGCACTTGCCCGATCCTGATATCAATATCGAACCCTTCGCTCAGCAGATCAACAGGGCGATCCAATACGGTCAGCGAGATCTCCAGCTGCGGGTAGCGTTTGGCCAGCAATGAGATGGCTGGCGCCACGTGATTGCGACCGAGACGAAAGCTCGAACTCACACGCAATGCGCCTTGCGGCTCGCTGTCGTCTTCGGCAAGTGCATCACGCATTTGTTGCACACTGCCCAGAATTCCCCGGGCCCATTCATACGTTTTTTCTCCCTGATGGGTCGTACTGATCTGCCGCGACGTGCGATGCAATAGCCGGACACCCAGGTCGTCTTCAAGCAAACCAATACGTTTACTGACATAGGACGGCGACATGCCGAGCTCGGTCGCCGTTCGCACAAAGCTTCCATGGCGGACGACTTCGACAAACAAACGCAAATCAGAGAGGTTGGGTAGATTGGCCACGATTCGTGCATCATGAAGTGACAATCTGCCTGATTGTAGATCTAACTGTGGCCTCTATGATTTCTCCCGTGCCGTGTTGGCGAGCCATGTTGATGGCGAACCACGGTAGCCGGTATGGCCCGATTGACGGGCCATGTCATCTAAAAATGGGGAGACAATATGGTTGGCCTGACAAAGGTGATATTGCGCTTGGCTGCGGGCGTTGCCGTGGCTGTGGCGGGGGCAGGCGCTGTGAGCGCTGCAGAATCGAACTATCCAAATCGAGCCGTCACATGGATCGTGCCGTTCGCTGTCGGTGGGCCGACCGATGCGGTGGCTCGCACGGTCGCACAACGTGTTGCGACCGAACTCGGGCAGTCGATCATCGTTGACAACGTTCCAGGGGCGGGCGGCACGCTAGGCGCAACGCGTGCCGCGCGGACCAAGCCCGATGGCTATACCTTATTCGTTGGCCATATCGGTACCATGGCGGCAGCGCCTTATTTGTTCAACGCTCTCAACTACGATCCGTTGCGGGACTTTGTGCCGGTATTTCGCTTTCCGGATACGCCTATGGCGCTGTTGGTAAGGAGCGATTCGCCCTTCAAGACGGCTAGTGAGTTATTCGAGGCCGCGCGTAAAAATCCGGAGAAGCTGACCTTCGGGACAGCAGGGGTGGGGTCGTCTTCTCATTTGGCTGCAGAACACCTGGCAGCCACCATCAAAGCCAAATTCACCTTTGTTCCCTACAAGGGGACAGGCCCCGCCATGACAGACCTGATGGGCGGCCAGATCGATGTGATGTTGGATCAGACCAACGTTGCGTTGCCTCAGGTGCAAGGCGGACGTCTCAAGGCATTGGCGTTGACATCGCAGTCGCGCATGCCGCTTTTCCCGGGCGTTCCGACATTGACAGAGCGTGAGTTGCCGGGCTTCTTGGCGTCCACCTGGTATGGCATCTATGCGCCTGCTGGAACTCCCTCGGTTGTGATCGACGTATTGCGAGAAGCCTATCTGAAAGCCCTGGCAGACAAATCATTTACCGACGGACTGAAAAATAACGGTATCGATGTGTTGGCCGCTGATCAGGTCAAGCCGGGTCCATTTGGTGATTTCACGCGCAGCGAACAAGCCAAGTGGCAACGTGTGATTCGCGACGCAGGGATCACACCGCAATAGCGATCATGAATATGGCCCGTCACGTCGAGTGAGGTGAGGGGCTTGTTCGGCAATACCCGTAGCCAGACATCCTGGCTACGGAGTGGCAAACCACATAAAAGGGAAGTCAATGAAAATCGTCCATGTCGAAGCCATCGCGTTGGATATGAATTTGAGTCAAGTATTCAAGGGGGGAACGTACCAGGTCAGCACTCGACCTACCATCATTACGCGTGTGCATCTGGAAAACGGCCTGATCGGCGAGACCTACGGTGGCGATGAGTTTCATACGCAACGCGAGATCGTGCGGGTCATTCGTGAGCACATGGCGCCGCTGTTGATCGGCCAGGACGTGCGTGATTTTCAGCGTCTGTGGGATGCGATGTTCAACATTGACCTAGACCTGGGCAACAGAGGTTTGCATCAGCTGGACATGCATCCGCGTGGCATTCTGATGCAGGCGTTGAGTTGTCTGGATAACGCCATGTGGGACGCGAGAGGAAAGCTCTACGGCGTGCCGGTTTATAAACTGTTAGGCGGTGTACGGGACCGCGTACCCGTGATTTCTATCGGCGGGTATTACCCCAAGGACGGCAAAGATCCCCTCGACGCCATTGCCGAAGAAGTCGATATGGTGCGTGCAGCGGGCTGCATCGGCATCAAGATGAAAGTCGGACGGGCCAGCCTGGACGAAGACCTCGCCCGCGTGCGTGCTGCCCGCAAGGCAGGAGGCCCCGACTTCGTGATTACGGTCGATGCCAACCAGGGGTGGGATCCGTTGGATGCGGTCAAATTCTGCGTGGAAATGGAGCGCGCCGATCTGGGCGTGCGGTGGATGGAAGAGCCGATCAAGTGGTACGACCAGACAGACGGCTTGATGCTCCTGGCTACGAAAACCTCTATTCCGATTAACGTGGGCCAGGGGGAAATCAGCGGGCGGGCCTGCCGGGATTTGATTACCAAAGGGGGCGTTTCAATCCTCAATCTGGATTGCACGCTTTGTGGCGGCGTGACCGAGTGGCAACGTGTAGCAGACATGGCTCGCTTCATGAATGTCGAGATGGCGCATCACGAGGAACCGCAAGTCGCGATCCATTTGATCGCGGCGAATCCTCATGGCCTCTTTGTTGAAATCTTTGCCAACAAGCAGCGAGACCCCTTGTTATGGGAACTGCCCGATGGATTTCCAAAGATCAAGAACGGTTATATGGAAGTCCCTCAGGAGCCTGGGCTAGGGGTACGTTTACGCGAAGACGTTATCGAGCGATATCGCGTTGATTAACGCTGGTGTTGTGCAAGCGCCTTATCGCCAAAGTGAACGAAAAAGTCCGTTCGTATAAGTCAGTCTAGTCAACATCGCGGCAACTCGTCACCATGCTGGGAATGCGCTCTCTTTTGGAGCGCTTCTTGATTTCAGGAAAAGCATGGTTCGAGGTTTATGCGCAGGCGTGCTGTCACTGTGTCTCACTGGGTGCATGACAGGGCCAAATAATGCACCCGGCTGGCCACGCGATGGCGCGCCTGTGACTGACTACGATTTCAACTGGCGGTTGTCCGGCGATCCCATGGTCGCCCCATTGCAGGTGTTCAGCGGAGCCGGACGTATCTGGCTGCAGTTCGCGCCGGGGCGTACGCCTCCGGCGTTATTCGCGCAAACGCCCACCGGACTGCAACCGCTGCCGTATGAACGGCAGGATCCCTACGTCATCGTGGACGGTATGTGGCCCGTATTGATTGTGCGCGGCGGGCATCAGGTGGCGCGAGTAGAAAAGCAGCATATGCCGCACGTCTCCGATGTTGACGACTCCGGTCGTGGCAGGGGATCGAGGAGCGCGCCGTGAAAGGCAGTCGAAGTATGTTTCAGCTCACGTTGTTGGTATCTTGTATGATACCATTTTGATTGCGCTAAGGACCTGAATGATTGGCGTGAGCGAGGCGAACTATGAGTGCACGTGACACAAGCTACGACGGATCGACCATTGCGGCAATGCGTGATCCTGTAGAAGCCGCGGCCTATCTGGCGGCAGTAATCGAGTTGGACGATCCGGCTGCCTTGCTTGTGGCATTACGGCAGGTTGCCAAGGCGCACGGAATGGCGGAGGTGGCACGCCGGGCGGATGTGGGTGAGAAAACCTTGTTTCGTGCGCTGTCCGACAAGGGGAATCCGACACTCACCACGGTACACAAGGTGCTCCATGCGATGGGGTTGCGCCTCAGCGTGACAGCGATTTGAGCGGTAGGAAAACGGACCTCGACGCTCAGAAATCCGTCTGCCGTTCCGGATGTGCAGCCCTGCGCGGCATACCGCTCGACGCATGCCGCACGGCTTCCAGAAAACGTCGATGAGATTCGCTATTGCCTACATCATTACGAACAATCGCCGCCACCGGCGGCAAGTTCCATTCGATGGTGTACGGGACGATCGCCACGCCCGCGATATGCACGAGCTCAGTCGCAATATCCGCTGGCAATAGTGACACCGCACGTTCGGACGAGGCGATGATTTCACCGATGAGCTTTGCCGAATAACCCTCAGTGATCGGCACGGGTGGCGCAATGCCGGCCTGGATGAACAGGCTGGCGACCTGCTCGCGCAGCGCGGTGTTCGGCTCTCCCAGCACCCAATCCAGTTCAGCCAGTTGCGCCCAGGACAGCGGCACTCGGCCCAACTGCGCCGCCAATTGTCTGCTGCTGATGAGTCTGGCCTGTTGATGATAGAGCGGCTCGAACACCAGTCCTTGCAGGTCCAATTGGGGGCTTGCCCGCGCAATGACCACATCCAATTCATGATCGCGCAGCGCGCGCAGCAGGCTCTCGCTGGTGCCGTCGTGAATGCGCACAGCCAACCGTTGAGTGCCGGTCTGCACCGCACAGACGGCATCGGCGATCAACCGCCCCGAAACATACGGCGTCACGCCCACGTGCAGGCGTGCAGCCAGGCCGACGCTGGACGCCTCCATATCCCGCACCAGGTGCCCCAGGTCCTGCAAGATCGCCTGCGCTCGGGCCGCCACCACACGCCCCATGTCGGTGGGGGCCATCCCGCGCGCCGTCCGCACGAACAGCGGAGCGCCAAACATGGACTCCAGTTCCGACAACGTATTGGTCACCGCGGGCTGGCTGGTCGCCATTTGCTCGGCGACCCGCGTCAGCGAGCCGAGCCGATGAACCTGCACGATCAACTGCAGGTGGCGCATTTTGAGCCGGGAAATCAGCCGGCGGACAACGTCATCGGAGGAAAAAACGGATTCGGACATGCCGGAATGGGGTGAGATATTAGATAAATGATATGGATATATCTTTAATCAGAATATTTCAATGATAACTCACCCCATAGAATGGCTGTTCTTTCGCACAATTCGCCGTCATCAGGAAAATCACCATGAGCGATCGCCAAGCCGCCCTCGACTACCACGAGTTTCCCGTTCCGGGAAAAATCTCCATCGCTGCGACCAAGCCGCTGGTCACTCAGGGTGATCTCGCGCTGGCCTACACCCCCGGCGTCGCCGCCGCCTGCGAGGAGATCGCCGCGGACCCGGTCAATGCCTTCCGGTTTACGGCCCGTGGCAATCTGGTTGGCGTGATCACCAACGGCACCGCCGTACTGGGGCTGGGCAATATCGGCCCGTTGGCCTCCAAGCCTGTCATGGAAGGCAAGGCCGTACTGTTCAAAAAATTCGCCGGCATTGACGTATTCGATATCGAAATCGACGAGACCGACCCTGACAAACTGGTCGATATCATCGCCTCACTAGGCCCTACCTTTGGCGGCATCAACCTCGAGGACATCAAGGCGCCCGAGTGTTTCACCGTCGAACGCCGGCTGCGCGAACGCATGAGCATCCCCGTGTTCCACGACGACCAGCACGGAACCGCGATCACCGTGAGCGCGGCATTCATTAACGGGTTGAAAGTCGTCGGCAAGGACATCACACAGGTCAAGGTCGTCGCATCCGGTGCTGGTGCCGCGGCGCTGGCCTGTCTGGACCTGATGGTGGATCTGGGCTTGCCGCGTGAAAACATCTGGGTCACCGATATCGAAGGCGTGGTGTACGAAGGACGTACCGTGCTCATGGACGAGCAGAAAGCCACTTTCGCGCAGAAGACCGATGCGCGTAAATTGGCCGACGTCATCGCCGGGGCCGACGTGTTCCTGGGCCTGTCCGCCGGCGGCGTGCTAAAGCCCGAAATGGTCGCAGTTATGGCCGCTCGGCCGTTGATCCTGGCGCTGGCCAATCCCACGCCAGAGATCCTGCCCGAGGTGGCTCATTCGGTCCGCGACGACGTCGTCATGGCTACCGGACGCTCGGATTACCCGAATCAGGTCAACAACGTATTGTGCTTTCCGTACATTTTCCGTGGCGCGCTGGACGTAGGCGCCAGCACGATCACGCGCGAAATGGAGATGGCCGCAGTCCGTGCGATTGCAGCCCTCGCCGAGGAAGAACAAAACGAGGTCGTGGCGGCCGCTTACGGGACCTACGACCTGCGGTTTGGTCCTAACTACTTGATCCCCAAACCTTTTGATCCGCGTTTGATCGTGCGCATCGCACCCGCCGTAGCCGCTGCCGCGATGGAAAGCGGTGTGGCGACACGGCCTTTGGCGGACCTAGAGGCGTACGCCGAACAACTGCAGCAGTTCGTCTACCGTTCCGGCGCTTTCATGAAACCGCTGTTCGCCAGCACCAAACGTCTGGTGCGTACAGGCGGCAAGGCCCGCATCGTCTTTACCGAAGGCGAGGACGAGCGCGTCCTGCGGGCGGTGCAGGTGGTGGTCGATGAGGGTCTGGCCAAACCCATCCTGGTCGGCCGTCCGGCCGTGTTGATGGCGCGTATCGAGAAATTCGGATTGCGCCTGCGCCTGGGCCAAGACGTCGAAGTGACCAATCCCGAATTCGACGAGCGTTTTCACCAGTACTGGACGACGTACTGGGACAAGATGTGCCGTCGTGGCATCACCAAGGAAATGGCCCGTGTGGAAATGCGCCGCCGCATGACCTTGATCGGCGCGATGATGGTGCACCTGGGCGACGCGGACGGCATGATCTGCGGCACCGTGGGGGCGTATCACGATCACCTGCGGTTTATCGACGAAGTCATCGGCCTGCAACCAGGGCACGACGTCTACGCCGCGATGAATATCCTGTTGCTGAACGAGCAGACCATCGCGCTGGTCGACACGCACGTCAATGATGACCCCACCGCCGAGCAGATTGCCGAATACACTGCAATGGCCGCTCAGACCATGCGGCGCCTGGACGTGATGCCCAAGGTCGCCCTGTTGTCGCGTTCGAACTTCGGCTCGGGCAGCTCCGCATCCGGCGCCAAAATGCGCCGGGCGCTGGAGTTGATACATGAACAGGCGCCGGACCTCGAGGTGGACGGCGAAATGCACGGCGATTGCGCGCTGGACGAGGCGCTGCGCCAGCGCCTGTTGCCCGAGTCTCCCTTGAAAGGCGCGGCCAACCTGCTGGTCTGCCCGAATGTGGACGCGGGCAACATCGCCTATAACCTGCTCAAGACCGTCGCGGGCGGCAACGTCGCCGTGGGGCCATTCCTGTTGGGCGTCAACGCGCCGGTGCATATCCTGACCTCGAGCGCCAGTGTCCGTCGGATCGTCAATATGGCGGCGCTGGCGGTGTTGGAGGCTAACGGCGGATTGGGCTAGGCCGCACATTTTCGAGCGCGGTTTAGTCAGGGGTTCTTCTGGGGCTGCATTCTGTATGCAGCCCCAGTGCTCGATGCCGCACGCGAGCCAAAACAACACTTGACTTAAAGTCAGCTTTAATTTCTAGACTTCAGCCATCCTCGAGTCCGGATGCATCACTTGCAGTGACCCGCTGCAGGGGGACACTGTTCAGATATCCAGAACAGGCGTCGCGCACCGGCTCATGAACCTGTGATTGGCTGACATGACACCACCAACCAGTACCTCCTGGCGCAACATCGCCCTGGCGATCCTTGCCGCGCTCATCGCCTCATTCCAGATTGGCAAGGCCATCATCGCTGCGCCCTTGTTGCAAGGCGATCCATTGCATCTGAGTTTGGGGCAAACGGGACTGGTGATATCGGCCTTGGCGATTGTCGGCGCCATATTGGCGATGCCGCTCGGCGTGCTTATTGCACGCTTTGACGCGCGTAAGGTCCTCGTGGGCGGATTGGTCATCATCGCGGTGACCAGCTTTTTGGGCGGTGGCGCGTCGAGCGTCGCAGTCTTGCTGGTATCACGCGTTCTCGAGGGCATAGCCGTTGTCATGCTCTTGATCTGCGCGTCGAGTATCGTCGGGCGTCAGGCGTCCCTCGAAGACCGCGACTTGGCGATGGCCTTTTCGAGTACTGCCGTTCCCAGTGGGATTGCGTTGGTGATGTTCACGACCACCCTGATCTCATCGTTGGGTCAGCCGCTGTCATGGCCTGCGATTTGGCACATCAACGCGGGATTGGCCATCGTATGCGCCATCGTGATGTTGTTAGGCTTGCCGTCGATGCCTGCCATCGCATCGCCACATCTCGATGGAACACCTTCCCGGAATCCGCAGACGGGGAGCGCGTGGCATGCCATACGCGATGTGGGCATAGCACGTGGCCCGCAGTTCATCGCGATCTGTTTCGCCCTGTACGCGATTGTCTACTTTGCGTTTTCCGGATTTCTGCCCTTGTTGCTGCGCGATCTTCTGGGCCTGGCGCCCATACAAGCAGGCTTTGCGAGTGCGGCAATCGTGGCGTCCAATGTGGTGGGGAACATTGGTGCAGGCATGTTGATGCGGCGCGGCATTGCCTCGCGCCGGATTGTGTCGGCCAACTTCATTATTGCAGCCCTCTGCATACCGGCGTTGTTTTGGCTGCACCTGCCGCCCGTCGTTGCCGTTGCTGTTGCTGTGGCAATGATCGGCTGCATGGGCGGCATCCCAGGCGCGTTGACTGCCATTGCGCCCAGAGTGGCTCCCAGCCCTGCGCTGGTCGCACCGACGATTGGCTTGATGTTGCAGGGCAGCTATGCGGGCCAATTGATAGGGCCGATGTCAGCTGGCGCGCTGGCACAAGCCGGCGGCTGGACATTAGTGGCACTGATGCTGTTACCGCTGGCGGTAGGCGGTGCGATGTTGGCACGTAAGCTCTAAACTGCATCTAGTTCAAGACGGGGAGACACCCGCATGCGATTCAGCTTGCGTCAGATGGAAGTATTTCGAGCGGTCATGCTGACCGGCTCGATCAAAGGAGCATCTCGCTTGCTCTTTACCTCGCAGCCTGCGCTGAGCCGCATTGTCGCGCATACGGAGTTGACGCTGGGGCTGACACTATTTAACCGGGTCAAAGGCAAACTGGTCCCAACCTCAGAGGCCGAGGCCCTGTTTCGCGAGGTGGATCAGTGCTACCAGCAGGTGCTGCGCGTGGACGATTTCGCGCGTGGGCTGGTCAGCGGCCCGTCGGGGGTGCTGAATCTGGCGTGCAGTCCCGCGCTCAGCCGTGGCATTGTGGCGCGGACGATCACTCGGTTCGTTCAGCAGTATCCCAATATTCAGGTGAACTACTGCCTGACGCTCTTGAACAGCATGGCGCAAGACGTATTGAGCAACAAGGTGGACCTGGCCATCTCCGTGCTGCCCGTCGAGCATCCCAATCTGCATGTAACGCCGTTCTTGTCCGGCCGTATGGTGTGCGTCGTGCCGCGCGGCCATGTGCTGGCCGAGCTGAAATGCGTGAGCATCGCGGATCTGGCGAGATATCCGTTGATTGCCCATCACCCCAGCATCCCCTTTGGTCAGCTGGTGTCGGCGGCATTCAACAAGGCCAATATCAGTCTGCAGGCATCCATCTATATTCATCACACCGACATGGCCTGCAGCCTGGTGCGAGCCGGCGCCGGCGTCGCGATGGTGGATCAGTTCACCGCCGAGAGCATGGACTGGCCGGACATTCAGGTATTGCCGCTGGCAGAAGATATTCCGCTGAATCCCAGTATCGTGCGATCGGCCTTCGATACCGGAAAGACGCATGCCACGAAGTTTATCGAGCTATTGCTGAAGCACGATTAACCTGAAGCTATACCCCATCGAGGAATCAGCACTCGCCCAGTTCCCTCCCGATCCCTAGGATTCCATTGATGACGCCAGGCCATTGGCCGGCGCGAATCGTGAATCCTGTGGAGACAGCAATAATGAAGTTGGGACTGATAGGTCTGGGTAACATTGGTCAGCATTTTGCAAATCGTCTGTTGGCCGCCGGCCATGAGCTGATTGTGCATGATCGCTCGTCTGCGGCGCAGGAGCGCATCGTGGCGCGTGGCGCAAAAGGCGCGGGCAGCGTCGAGGAACTGGCGGAGCAGACGCCCATTGTGCTGTTGTGTTTGCCGATGCCCGCTGTTGTCGCCGAGGTTGGCGCCCAAGTCGCCAAGGTAAAGAACGTACGTATCCTGGTCGACTTGTCGACGACGGGGCCGTCCGTTACCAAGACTGTCGAAGCCTTGTTGAGCCAGCAGGGTATCGCCATGATCGGCTCGCCTGTCAGCGGCGGTACGGTGGCTGCGGAAAAGGGCACGTTGGCCGTGATGGCGGCCGGCCCTAAAGAGGCATTTGACGAAATCGAGCCGGTGCTGCGCGTCATCGGCAAGAACGTGTTCTATCTCGGGGCCGATCCCAGTCTGGGTCAGACCACGAAAATCATCAACAACACGCTCTATGCCACCAGCATGGTGGCCAGCTGCGAGGCCCTGGTCTATGGCGTGAAGGCCGGGCTGGATCCTCAAACGCTGCTGGACGTGATCAATGTCTCCAGCGGACGCTCGTTCGCGACGCTGGAACGTATTCCGCAATGCGTCCTGGACCGCAGCTTTCCCGTGCGTTTTACGACAGAGTTGCTGCACAAAGACGTCAAGATGTGCATCGACGAAGCCGAGAAACTCGGTGTTCCCATGTTGGTGAATCCGGCGGCGCGGCAATTTCTGGCGTTCGCGATCACACAGGGCGACGGCCAGCGCGACAACGTCTATCCCATTCGGCATATCGAGCAATGGGCGGGCGTGGAGTTTGGCGCCAAGCCGCAGTGACGGCGGCGCACTGAGACAGATGAGGAGACAGTTAATGAAGCGACGTCTGTTCGCGGCCTTGGTGTGCGCCTTGCCCGTGCTAGGGTGGGCGGCCTATCCAGAAAAGCCTGTTCGTTTGATCGTACCCTTTACGCCGGGCAGCATTACGGACGTGGTGGCGCGTGCGCTGGCCCAGGGCCTGGATAGCGAGTTGGGGCAATCTGTTGTAGTCGAAAATCGCGCTGGCGCCAACGGCACAGTGGGCACGGCTTCCGCGATACGCTCCGAGCCGGATGGGTACACCTTGTTCATGGTAGGCGTCAGTACTGGGGCCAGCAACGTCAGTGCATTCAAGTCCTTGCCCTATGACCCCCGCAAGGATTTCGCACCCATCGGTCTCGTTGCCGAAGCGCCTTTCATGTTGGTCTCGCGCGGCGATTTGCCGGTAAATAGCGTAAAGGGCCTGATTGACTACGCCAAAGCGAATCCGGGCAAACTCTCCTATGGCTATGGATCGGGTAGCGCGCAGTTATGCGGTGCGCAGGTCGTGTCCATGGGCGGGTTTACCGCCACGGCCGTGGCCTACCGTGGCGTGCCCCAGGCCATGACAGACCTGATGGGCGGGGTATTGGATTTCACGATTGCCGACATGGTCAACGGCCTGCAGCAGTCGCGGGCAGGGCGCGTTAAAGCCCTGGGTGTCACCAGCAAGACGCGTTCGCCATTAGCCCCGGAGTTGCCTAGCCTTGCAGAGGCTGGGCTGCCAGATTACGACTTGAACGTATGGTTCGGCGTAGCCGCTCCGGCCGGCACGCCGGCAGACGTGGTTGCGCGTGTCAACACCGCCTTGGGGAGCGTCTTGCGGTCCTCATCGGTGCAGCAGCAGTTCGCGACCAATGGGCTGACTGTGCGCACGTCTACCCCTGAGGGGTTCCAGCAATTGATCGCATCTGATATCGACAAATGGGGCAAGGTGTTTGCCGATGCCGGTCTAACCCCTCAGTAGCCATTATCGGCACGGCATAGCATGCCGTGCCGGCATTTATTTTCATTCACGAAACAAAGGAGTCAATCCATATGGCAATCCAGATCCGCAAAAAACTGTTGAACGTCGAGTCGATCTATCACGAAGGCGGCCCCGTGCGTGACAAGCCTATCAAGATGGCGTCGATCGCGGTGGTCATCAAGAATCCCTATGCGGGCCGCTATGTAGAAGATCTGTCTCAGCTGGTCGAGGACTCCAAAGTGCTGGCCAAGGAGATCGTGCCCGAACTCATGGAAGCCGTAGGCGGACCCCAGAACGTCGAGGCCTACGGCAAAGGCGCGATCGTGGGGGTGAATGGTGAACTGGAACACGGGGCCATCTGGCATGAGGCCGGCGGCTGGACGATGCGTGCGGTGTTGCCCAAAGCAAAATCCATTGTGCCCGCAGCCAAGGTAGTCGCTTCGGCAGGCACTCGCTTGCAGATCCCACTGCATCATATCGAAGCCTGCTATGTGCGCAGCCACTTCAGCACCATGGACGTAGGCGCCATTGACAGCCCGCGTCCCGATGAGCTGCTGTACGCATTGGTTGTTTCCACCGGTACTCGTGTACATGAGCGCCTGGGCGGCTTGCGCGCCGATAATCTGACGGTTGGTGACGGCCAACGTTGAGTGTCTTCGCCCTCACCAGAGCACTGGAATGAGGGCGTGCGATATGGCGCATTTCCACTTTGGGACGGCGCCATATTTTTATAAATCGATAGGTGTTGCGCGGATCCCGATGTCGGGGCGACGCACGCCAGCAAGGAGACAAGCATGATCAAGACAGTTACCACCATCATGGCAGGCGTGATGTGCCTCGCCGCTGCCCCTTTGGTTCACGCTGAAAATTGGCCCACGCGCCCAATTACGTTGGTGGTGCCGCTGGCCCCTGGCGGCAGCACCGATGCAACTGCGCGCTTGATAGCCCAGAAGCTGCCGAAAGAGCTGGGACAGCCTGTGGTAGTCGAGAACCGTGCAGGCGCGGGTGGCAATATCGGTGCGGATTATGTGGCAAAGGCTGCGCCGGATGGATACACCTTCCTGATGCATACCAGTACGTTGATGACCAACGTGACGCTCTACAAGAAAATGCCGCTCGATGTGCAAAAGGATCTGGCTCCGGTGTCTCGCGTTTCGCTCATCCCGAACGTCCTGATGGTCAATACGAGTTTTCCGGCCAAGACGCTGGCCGATTTCATTAGCTATGTGAAAGAGCACAAGAGCGCCGTCAATTACGGTTCCGCAGGTAATGGCACGTCGCAGCAGTTATCGGGCGCCTTGTTCGGCCAGATGGTGGGTGCGGATATGACGCATGTACCCTATAAGGGCGGCGCACCCGCGAACACTGATCTGCTGGCAGGCCAGATACAAGCCGTTTTCTCGCCTATGGTCGAGATACTGCCGTTCATCGATAGCGGAAAACTGCGCCCATTGGCGGTCACTACGGCAGAACGGTCGCCACGGTTACCTGATGTGCCGGCAGTGGCTGAAGCCTTGCCCGGCTATGAGATCGTATTATGGAACGGGGTATGGGCGCCCGCAGGCACACCCAAGCCTATCATTCAGCGTATGAACCTGGCCATCAACGCGGTGCTGAACGATCCAGATGTGAAGAAAATCCTGCGTGATCAGGGTTCGACTCCCGCGGGTGATACGCCGGAAGCTTTCCAGCAATTGGTGGGTACCGAAATCAAAAAATGGGGCGAGCTGGTAAAACTGTCGGGCGCGAGTATTCAATAATCAAATCCCGTTGACGGAGACATGTTGCATGAAACCTGTATTGCTGGTCCTGGTGTTTTTGTCAGAAGAGCATCGTGTTTTGGTAAGCGAGCGATTCGACATGATCTACGCACCGAATGCGCATTTGGGCAAGGACCGGTCCAACGGTGAGACGCAGATCGCTGCCCGTGGACATGAAATCAAAGTGGTGTTGACGAATGGCACCAACGGCTTATTGGCCAGCGAAATCGACCGCCTGCCCGCGTTGGAGCTGATCTGTACGGTGGGTGTCGGTTATGAAAATGTGGCCGTTGAACATGCCAGAGCGCGTGGGATCCCTGTTGCCAATGCGGCGGGTACCAACGATGACTGTGTCGCCGATCATGCGATGATGCTGTTGTTGGCGGCTATTCGACGTTTACCCTTTCTCAATAATGGCGTACGGCATGGCTTGTGGCGCGACGATATTCCGCGTCCGCCGCATGTGTCGTATCGTCGGCTGGGCATTTTGGGCATGGGGGCGATCGGGAAAAAAGTCGCTCGCCGCGCCTTGGGTTTCCATATGGAAATCGGCTACCACAACCGCCGGCCACGCGAGGACGTGGATTTTCAGTACTTCGGGGACGTGAAAAGCCTGGCTGAATGGTGCGATTTTCTGGTGGTTGCTGCGCCCGGGGGCAAGGAAACGTATCACATCATCAATGAGACCATCATCAATGCCATCGGCCCGCAGGGCGTGCTGGTGAACATTGCTCGTGGCACATTGGTCGATACGGACGCGGTCGCACAGGCATTACGCGATGGCAGATTGATGGCGGCGGCGCTGGACGTCTACGAGAACGAGCCTACACCGCCGCAGCCGCTGCTGGATCTGGATAATGCTGTGTTGACCCCGCATATCGCTGGGATTTCGCCACAGGCGATTGATATGTCGGTGCGTAAGTTCTTGGAAAATGCGGAGCAATTCTACGCGGGTAAGCCTTTGGTTACGCCGGTTGGGTGATGGTTATGTCTGGATGACTCTGAGTAGCGTTGGTCTTGTTATGTTATGCGGTACTCATTGATCGAGGGTGGCGTGCTTATTGGACGTCGAGCCGAGGCAATCGGGCCGTGAGGGCTTCACAAAGCCGGTCCGGCGCGCGGGCGCCGGACATCGTGTTCGCTCGCTTCGTCCGGCCCCTTCGGGCCTACCTTCAGCATCCGCTCCACTCGGCTTTGAGGCGCCCTCCCGGCCCGATTGCCTCGGCTCGACTCGCAGTAATTCAAGCTCATCACATCGCTGGCACGAGTCTCTTGCTTGGCGTTTTTCTGTGACCGTGTTGGCAAAGAGAAAGATCTTGCGGTGCTGCTATTCGCGCGTGCCCTGCACACGCGCGAATAGCGATCGGTCCGGGCATGCGGCGGGGTGGCGTAGTGCCAAGTTGGAAGATCTGCTTGGTGATAGTTGATGCCTGTGACGATGACGCATAGCGAATCTCCAGGTGTCACGACGCCGTCACTCGAGAGATCTTCCGTTCATCCCTGATGCCAAGACCGTCGCATGCCGATCACGAACGCGATTCATGGCCGCGCTCGTAGGCGGCCATGAATCGCCACCCTGCAAGATCTTTGTCTTTGCAGAAATCATTGCCCACGAAGCCTACGTAGACAGTTCGTGCCAGCGACGAGGGAACAAGAGATGCTGCGAGTCGAAGCGGGGCAGTGACCGTGTTGGCGCGCCTCGTGGACGAGCGAGGGAAACCGAAGGAGCGTAGCGACGAGGTTGACGAAGCGGTGTCGGCCGCGCAGGCGGCCGACCGGCCACGTGAAGCGCCAACACGGTCACTGCCCCGCTTCGACGTCCACCAGAACTCATGTCCCCGTCCTGCTCACACCTAGTTCGTCTTCCCCATCAACACCACCAGCGTCTTCATCCGCTGCCCCAGTTGCTGCAGCTGTTGAGCCCATTGCTTTCCAGGCAAAAAAGCCAGTACAGGCGCATCGGCCTTGCCTGCCTCCAGAAATCCTGGATCTTTCATTGTGGCTTGCACTGCATCCTGTACGCGTTGTGCGATGTCATCAGGCAAGCCAAGCGGCCCCGCTATCCCGCGCTCGGATGATATTTTCAGATCATAGCCTTGCTCGGCCAGCGTAGGGACATTGTTGGTAGCGCGTTTGTCGGCCCAGATCGCCACACCTGTCAGTGGAACGCCTGGCTGTCCGAGCTCCAATACCTCGCCCGTGGTCATCATGACGTAATCGACATGTTTGCCTAACAGCGCAGTCTTGGCTTCGCCGTTGCCTTTAAAGGGAATGGACATGAACTGGAATCCCGCATCCCGTCCCAACTCCAGCATCCCCAGATGCCCTGTCGTTCCTTCGCCGGAATGTCCTATCGAGAACGGCGTTTTCTTGGATTGTGTGATGAATTCTTTTAGCGTGACAGGCTTGCCCGCATCTCGATTGGCCACCAGCATGATCGGATCGTCGACGATGCGGGCGATGAGTCGGATCTGATCCGGGTGATAAGAGGTCTTGCGATACATCGGCTGAAAAATAAAGCCCGGTATATTGACCATGCCCAAGGTATATCCATCCGGTTTGGCATGCTGAATATAGTTGGCAGAGATCTCGCCGCCTGAGCCCGGCTTGTTGACCACGACGATCCGGGCCGACTCTCCCAGGCGCTTTTCCATAAAGCGCGCCAGATTACGCGCCATGACATCAGTGCCGCCGCCGGGGGCAAAGCCCACCACCAGTTCGATGGGTCTATCGTTGGGCCAAGCCGCCATGGCCGGCTGTGACAGCATGCCAGCGCTTACCAACAGGATACTGCCGAGCGTCTTTCCCATGGATTTGTCTCCGTATATAGGTATATGGGATGAGAGGGCAATGTATTCGCCCGGCGTTGTGATACGGGTCTTCCCCGTCCACGTCGCCGGGCAGGGACAACAATCAAAATGGTTGTAACCCTAGCGCACCGCGAAACCGGTTCTTGATAAACGGCCCATCTCGAGGAGGCAGCATTCGTGGAGGCTCATTCGCCTCGATAAACACCTGTGCGAACGTTACCTCGTCGCGAGCTTGAATGCGGCGGATGACCTCATCGCAGCCCTCCAGGCTGTCGGTAGAGGACGCACCTTGGATACCAAAACCCTTGGCGACCGCGACCAGATCCGTACCCAGGCTGGAATGACTGCGCTGCATGCCGGTTTCACCGAAATGCCCATTGTCCAGTACCACGATGGTGAGATTGCGTGGTTGTTTTGCTGCGATTGTCGCCAGGCTGCCTATACCCATGAGCTGCTCGCCATCGCCCGTGATCACGACAACTGACTTGTCCGGTTGTGCCAATGCCAGGCCTAATCCCAAAGGCGCCGCGCCACCCATGGCGCCCCACAGATAATAGTTGCTGTCGCGATCGCCAGCGGCATAAACATCGTACGAGGCTGAGCCCAGGCCAGTTACAACCAGTGCATCGGGAACGCCGGCCAGCAGTCGTGCTACGAATTCCCGGCGTTGGACACCCGGCTTTTGTTGAGTCTGATTCATCAGTTGCGCTCCCACTTTTTTCGTCCGATCAGATTCTGTCCCAATAGCACAGCGACTTTATCGCCAGCTTCGAATGCGGCATCGAATCCCGCGCTGACAATCTCCTCCGCCTCTTCGGGACGAGAGACGCGCAGCACATGTATGCCCATCAGTTCCAGAGCGGCCTGTGTGGCTCTGCCCATCGGCCCTTGCCAGGGGTTGAACTCCGCATATTCGCCGCGCATGGTGACCAGCGTGAAAAACGGAAAGTCGGCCGCTTGCAGCAACGAAAACATATTGACGCAGTTGCCCACGCCGCTGCTTTGCATCAGCAACACAGCACGCTGGCCGCCTAGCCAAGCGCCGCTAGCCAGCGCAACCCCTTCTTCCTCGGTCGTCAGCACGATGTCCTGGATATCCGGATCGGCGATGGCGCTGCGTATGACGTGTGAATGGCCGGCATCTGGCACGTAGGCAATCTGCTGTACGCCGCCTTTCTTTAACACATTGAAAATGGCTTCCTGCCAGGCGGGAGCCGTAATGGATGCTTGGTTCATTGGGGGAGATCCCTAGAGTTGAACGACGTAGAAATCATAAAATGTGATGGATATATAAATAAAATAGAAATTTGGCATGATCCAATCACGATTCCTGATCGAGGCACAGCAAGATGGATTTGAAACAACTGCGAGCTTTCCTGACGGTTGTCGAAACCGGCAACGTGACGCGGGCGGCCGACGTGCTCAATCTGGTGCAGCCCGCCGTCTCACGCCAGATCCGTTTGCTGGAGGAGGACATCGGCACGCCGTTGTTCGAACGCGAGCGCCGCGGTATGGTCCTGACCGAGGCAGGCCAGGTACTGGTCGGTTATGCGCGCCGGGCATTGTTGGAACTGGACCGGGCGCGCGTGGAAATCAACGGCGTGGGGCAGGGCATCAGCGGCTTGGTGACGCTAGGGCTTTTGCCCAGCAGTATCGACATGTTGTCCAGCCCGCTGGCGTCTGCCGTAGCGGCTGCCTATCCCGGCATCCGCGTACGTATCGCCATGGGATACGCGGGGACGCTCCAGCGCTGGCTGGCATCGGGCGAGGTGGATGCTGCCTTGCTGTATGGGGTGGAACGGTCGCCTGATATCGAGTCCACGCCACTGATCGAAGAGCCGCTCTGGGTCATCGGGCCGAAGCACAGCGCATTGCGTCCGGACCGCCCGGTCGCGCTGGCGGATCTGGTCGGCCAGAGACTGGTGCTGCCCAGCGCGCCGCACGGCATACGCACCTTGATGGAGCACGCATGTGCGGTTGCGCACGTCACGCTGGATGTATCGGTTGAAACCAACGCCCTGAGCGTACAACGCAGCCTGGTATTGGGCGGACATGGTTGGACGATTCTGCCGCCCATTGCGGTCGCAGACGACTTGCGCAGAAATCAACTGAGAGGCGCGCCGTTGGCCGAGCCGGACATTACGCGCACGATTGTGTTGGGATTGCCGACCAACCGACCTATCTCTCGCGCTGTCCAATGCACGGTGGATGTATTGAGAGACGAGGCGCGGAATGCGGTGGTCTCAGGGGCGTGGGTAGAGGGGCGGTGGTTAGGGTGAAGTTGTTCCCATATTCTTCCGGTCAGGACGCATGTACACTTATTCCAGGTAACGATGGATGATGTAGTGGCTGCCGGGCATAGTGTGGTGCACGGCAGAAAATTGGAGCGTCCGACGGCAAGCGTCGTGATAGCGTCAATGGATGGCGCCTGGAGTGAACCTTGACCAATCCCTACGAAGTTCTCGGCGTTGCATCGACGGCATCGCTTTCCGAGATCAAGCATGCATATCGCAGACTGGCAAAGAAATACCACCCTGATCTGAACCCCGGCGATAAACCCGCTGAGGAGAAGTTCAAGGCGATCGCGAGTGCCTACGCGTTGCTGAGCGACGACGAAAAGCGCAAGCGTTATGACGCAGGCGAGATCGATGAAACCGGCCAAGAGCGTCCGCAGCATCACTACTACCGTGATTTCGCGTCATCGGATCAAGCCCACCCTTATGCAGATGCATCAGGCTTTGCGGACTTTATGCATGACGACGCCTTTGCCGAGATACTCAGACGCAGCCAAGAAGCGCAGCGCAATCGCCGTGGGCAGGATATGCACTACCGTCTGGAGATTCATTTCGCCGAGTCGATTACCGGCGCCAGCAAGCGATTGACCTTGCCTGGCGGCGATGTCCTGGACGTGACGATTCCTCCAGGGCTGGTGAGTGGGCAAGTGCTTCGATTGAAAGGCAAGGGCGAGCCCGGTGCGGGCAGGGGCGGTCCGGGGGATGCGCTCATCGAGGTTGAGGTGTTGCCCGATGCGCGCTTTACGCGCAAGGGCGATGATATTTCGCTGGAGTTGCCCGTGTCCCTGTCCGAAGCCGTGCTGGGCGGCAGCGTGACGGTGCCCACCGCTACAGGCGAGGTCGTGATGACCGTGCCCAAAGGCTCCAATACCGGGACGACGCTACGCCTGAAAGGTAAGGGGGCTCCCCGCCGTGGCGGCGGATTTGGCGATCAGTTTGTCAAACTGAAAATCGTATTGCCGAAATCTCCTGATCCGGATCTCGAAAATTTCGTATCGAATTGGACCCGGGGCAAAGACTTCAACCCTCGGGAGGAAGGTAAATCATGAAAATGACTAAACAGGAGTTTCTGATTTCTTGCGAGCTGCCTGCTCCGACGCTGGAGCTGTATCTCGAGCAGCAATGGATCATTCCGGAGCAGACCTCCGCAGGCGTCACGTTTTGCGAAATGGACCTCGCACGCGTGCATCTGATTCAGGATCTGAGAGTCAATATCGGCGCCAACGATGAGGGCATCGATATCATTCTGCATCTCATCGACCAGGTGCACGGGCTGCGTTATGCGCTCGCACAGGTGCAGAAAAAGCCCTAGTGCCACGACGGCCGATCGATGTGTACGCCATTTTGGCGCATCCATTGGCCGAGTTCGGGCCGGGCGAGTACCTCGAATTCCGCGGCACGCTGGCCGGCCAATTTATCCCCCGCGCCGGCAACCGCTGGATGGCACATCAACAGATCGCCATCTCGCGCATTACTCAGCCATTGATGGAGCAAGCCGGCGTAGTGGCGCGCGCCGCCGTTGAGTCCATATACTCCCAGCAATCGGCGGTTGGTGCGCCAGCCATCACGCTGTGCGGCGCGCGCGACGGCGCTGGCGCCCAGGGCAGCGATGACATGGGCTTTGGCGGACTCCTGCATGGGAATACCTGCTTGCATACCGGGCGCGGTATACCGTAACCAAGGCCGATAGCTGCCATACCGTTTTCGCAACAGCAGCAGCAAACGTGGCAGCACGCGGGGCAATTGATGGACATGCTGGTGTCCATCAACATAATCTGGTGCGCGTCCCAGCACCCGTTCAAACGCGTCAAACTGGCGGGCCAGCTGTGCGTCTATCTGTTCGTCATTCAAGTAGCCCGCGTAGGCGCGGGTAACCAATGCAGACAGCGGCATGACCGCCAGCTGGTCCCGATGCCCAAATGCTTCCGTGAGGTTCAAATGCAGGCCTACCTCGACATTCGCGTCGCGCAATAGCCGTGCATTGGCAGAAAACGTGGGCCCTTGCGTGAGGCAACTGATGGCGCTGAGCCGGCCCAATTGCGCCAGTTGAAACATCCCCGCATCAACGCTCGAATTCATGCCAAAATCGTCGCCACACACAACGATGTGTTTCCAGCATCGTCCGTCGTTATCTAGACTGCTCTCATTCAAGCCTTCATGCGTGCCTTGATTAAACAGATTGCCTGGTTTGTCGTTGTCGGCTGTGCCGCGGCCGCTACGCATTGGGCGATCGCTGTGGCCTGCGTCGAAGGCCTGCAGATGCCGCCACTCACCGCCAATGCGGTGGGCTGGCTGATAGCATTCGTTGTATCGTTCTCGGGTCATTATCGACTTACCTTTCGCCACTTGGCCTCACACTGGATGACGGCCGCACGGCGATTTTTTCTCATTTCTGCATGTGGGTTTCTGCTGAACGAGGCTGCTTATGCCTGGTTGCTGCATGCCACATCCTTGCGTTATGACGTGTTGCTCGCATTGATCTTGATCGGATTGGCGGTGCTTACTTTCCTGGCGAGCCGGCTGTGGGCGTTTCGCCGCAAAGCCGAGCATTGAAATCGTGATCGATGTCGATCCGCCATACCGTGTAATGACGGTCAGAAAATCTGGGTGCCAGTCCTCGCAAAGCGGGATAATGTTGTGCGTCTTCGGGTTCGCCCCATACCCAGAACCGGCTGCCGGACGCCGCAGTACATAGACGAGACAGAAATGTCTCGGGCGATACCAGCAGATGTGCGGCAGTCTGCGGCGCAAATAGCCCGGCGTCATACAGTTCTTTGCGCCAGTTATCGCGCAACGGGATTTTCGGGTTGCTCCAGTCGTCGACGACCCAGGCGGGTTGCGTCGCGCCCGTATAGATGCCTAAATCAAAAGGGTATGAGTGCAGCGTTACCAAGGTGTCGCTCGTCTGCATTTCCGCGGCGATCTGGCGGCCTAATGGTTCTGCGCTGCGGCGTGGGTTGGCTACGAATACGCCAACCAGCACGACACACAACAAGACAGAACCCGCGGCGCATCGGTAGGCCCAGAGACGGGCTTGCCCAGTCGTACTTTGACTGATCGCGCGTTGTATCACTTCAGCCACGATGACGGCCAGTGGCGGCAGTGCGGGCACGACATAGCCAATGAGCTTTGAGCTGGGAATGGAAAAGAAACCGAGTACCACGACAGCCCAGATTGCCATCAAACTGCGCAGTCCGGCAGGGTCGGGCATCTGCCAGAAATCTTTGCGCAGCACACCGCCACCCCAAAGTGACCAAGGCAATATCAGGCCGACAGTGACAGGCAGGTAAAACCAGAACGGTTGCGCGTTATTGAATCCCGATTGCGCAAATCGTTCGAAATGCTGGTACACGAAGAAATAGTGAAAAAAGCCCGGAAATCGCGCCTGCATCATCCAAAACCACGGAACGGCCACGAGCGCAAACATCAGTAGCGCGGGCAGCCACAGCAGCACTCGAAAACCATGCCACCGCCGGCTCAGAATCAGCCAAAAGAAAATCGTGGCGCCAGGTAATACCAGCCCGATCAGGCCCTTGGCCAGCACCGCCAAACCCGCGAGTGCCGCCGCTGCCAATGACATCAGGCGAAAGGGTCGCTGCGCTTCGGCACGCAGCACACTGTCTGCCGCTGCCAGGACGGCCAACGTAATCAACCCAGCAACCAACATGTCCGTGTTGGCAAACTGCGCGCCACCATAAAAGAACGGGGTGGTGGCCAAAATCACGACCGCAATCGTCGCCGTTGTTGCATTGCGGTAACGCCGCACGAACGCATAAAGGCCCGATGACGCTGCCCAGGCGGCCAACCACGACGGCATGCGTGCCGCCCATTCGTTTAACCCGAAAAGCTTGAACCCGATTTCTGTCAGCCAGTAGTAAAGCGGCGGCTTGTGAAAATAGGGCATGCCGTCCAACAACGGCACGGCATGTGAGCCACTACGCAGCATCTCCCAAGCCACACCAGCATAGCGGCCTTCATCCGGCAGGGTGAGTACGCGCGCCCACGACAGACAGGCCAACCATATGCCCAAGCCCAGAAGCAGCCACGCCGCGGGCGGCACCCAGAAATGGGCGCCGGCGTTGTTGCGGGTGTTCATGGTTGCACCCGGGCGGAACTGGCGCGGCGGGCGCGTCCGCGACGTTGACGTACGACAAACAGCGGGCGGCCTTTGACCTCGTCAAAGATCCGAGCTACATACTCGCCGACGACACCCAGGGAAATCAGATTCACCCCTGCGAAAAACAACAGTGCGGTGACGATGGTCGTCCAGCCTGAGATATGGTTGCCGTTGATCAGATAGTCCAGGACCAGATAGCCACCGTAGGCAAACGACAGCAGCGCAAAAACACACCCCAGCAAACTGACCATGCGTAATGGCCAGGTGGTAAACGCAGTCAGTCCCGTCAAGGCCAGACGAACCAAGCGCCACGTGTTGTAGCGGCTCGCGCCATTGGCGCGAGCATCGGGCGTGTAGGGCAGGGGTTCGCTACGGAAGCCGACCCAGGCATACAAGCCCTTCATAAAGCGCGTGCGTTCGGGCAGCGCCATCAGCGCCTCGATGACCCGCCGGTCCATTAGCCGAAAATCTCCGGCGTGGGCGGGCACTTGTACACCGTTGGTGCCACTGAGCAGGCGATAAAACCAATGGCTGCCTGTGCGTTTGATCCACGATTCGTCATCGCGATGTTCGCGTACGGCATACACCATGTCGGCGCCCGAGCGCCAGCGTTCGAGCATGGGGCCGATCAGCGCGGTAGGGTGCTGTAAATCTGCATCCAGGCAAATGACGACGTCGCCGTCCGCCGCTTCGAATCCTGCGGACAACGCTGCTTCTTTGCCGAAGTTGCGCGATAGCTGCAGATAGCGCATGCCGTCATGTACCGTCCATTCGGTCATCAGGTCCTCGGTGCCGTCGGTGCTGCCATCGTCTATGACAATGATTTCCCATTGTGTGGACAGCGACTTCAGCTCCTGGCGCAATGCCGGCAGCAACAGGTGCAGGTTGTCGCACTCATTCAGGCAGGGAATGATGCAGCTGATCCGAGCGTCGTCAAATTTGTCGGATCTGGACGAGGTGGTGATCAGCGGCGCCGTGATGGACGGCGTGGGCAAGGCATGGGCTTGCGCGTCTAAACGAAATTCGAGGGCCATACATGGGTACCCTGGCAGTGCAAGAGAGCCCAGTATGCGCGGCAGCCCGTCGAATTTTCGTTAAATAGATTGCGGAAAACGTAAATGGGACAGTGGGATAACGATGTTCAGCTAAATCTCAGGGTGAAGCACGTCCCCGACTGCGGGCCGCCGTGTTGTGATCTGATATCCAGTTCCCAGCCCTGCATATCACAGACTCGTTTCGCAATGGCCAGGCCCAATCCGTGCCGCAAACCACCATGATCCGTAGCCGGTGTAGACGCGTCGGCCAGTCGCCCGCTGTAATACCGTTCGAACAAAAAAGGCAATTCCGAGGCCTCGATGCCCTTGCCTGTATCGCGCAACTCGATGGCGCCGTCGACCGTCAGCAGTGCCGTCAGCGTGGCAGGGGCTGCATGATCTATGGCGTTACGCACCAAATTACGCAGCACGGTCAACAGGGCGTACTTGTCGAGCATGCGCACCGTTTCGGGCGGGATGTGGTTGCGGAACACCAGGTCGCAAGCCTCTGCGATCGCTTCCAGTCCGCGCCATGCGTCGTCCATGCAACCATTCAGATCGACAGGCTCGGCTGGGCGAGGCTGATCCCGGGCCATGGAATGTGCGCTTTCCAGTGAGGCTGCAATATGATCCACATTGGCCACAATGCGCGTCAGGCGGTCTTTTGGGTCCGTGGGCAATGCGGTATTGAGCAGCATGATTTCGCTGTCGGAGCGAATTGCAGCCAGCGGCGTGCGGACTTCGTGGCTGAGGTTGGCAGCAAACTCACGCTCACGCGCGATCGAATGATCGACCTGGTTCTGGACGCGATTGAACGCCTCGATGAGGCGGCCTGCTTCGTCATCGCGAGTGATGGCGATGTCTGGCGACCCTGGCGCCCAGTCTGACAAGCGAGTCGTCAAGTCCAGCAGCGGGCCCACGGCAACACCTGCAATCCGACGCGACAGTGCATAGGCGACAATGATGCACAGAACGCCCACGCCCAGCACGATCAAGCCGAACTCACGCACACGGGCCTCGTGCGCGGTGGCGTCATACAGCACATACAGCCGCCCGCGCGCGGTGTCTTCGACCATGACGTGCCACGTTTCGTCGTCAGGCTCCAATTCATGCAAGCCAGGGACCAAGTCGCGCAGCGGCACCGGCATGCCTTGGGGAATATCATTGTGGCGCAGCCATGCGCGAATCGAGCCTGTCAGTTCAGACGACTCTTGCGGAACCGCATAATTCGCGTCGGATTCCAGGTGCTGGATAATGCGATTGCCTTCGGAGGTGAGGATCTGCTCGACCAGTCCATCTTCCATTTGATCGAAGGCCAGGTAAGCCAGCAACGCCAGGACGGCGACAAAAATCGAAACCACGCCCGTCAGCGCCCAAATGACGCGCTGGGTGAGGGTGCCGCTTTTCATGCGCCTGCTCCGGGCTCGGCCATCCGCCATCCCACGCCATGTATTGTTTCGATGCCATCAAAACCGGCGTCGGAAAGCGCTCGTCTCAGCAAATGCACCTGGCTGCGCAAGGCGTCGCTTGAGGGCGGGACGTCATTCCAGAGAATAGCTTCGAGCTCCTCTCTCGATACCACTTGGCCGGGGGTACGTATCAGGGTTTCGACAATGAGGACCGATTTGGGGGTGAGGTGCAATGCCTGGCCTGAAATGGACACCTCTCTGGTACGCCCGTCGAATTGCAGCGGGCCGCACGTTTGCACGGCGTCGACCACTTTTCCTTTGGCGCGGTGTATCAGTGCCTGCAGCCGAGCCTTGACCTCGGCCAATGCAAAAGGTTTGGTCAGATAATCGTCCGCACCATGGCCGAACCCGGCGAGCTTGTCCTCTAGCGTATCCCGAGCCGTCAGCATCAACACGGGAATCGCCTTGCGCCATTCGCTGCGCAGCGTGTGCAGAACCTGGTAGCCGTCCTTGCCAGGCAGGCCGATATCCAGCACGACGGCGTCAAAATGCTGGTTCTGCAGCATGCGCAATGCGGTCATGCCGTCGTAGGCTACGTCCGGAGTGAATCCACTGAGTTCGAGGAATTGGTACAGGTTTCCCGCGATCGTCAGATCGTCTTCGACAATCAGTACCTGGTAGTGCACATTGGCCGAAACGGTTTTCATGTGGGTTGATGCTGGCAGTGACGTGCGCTGTTAAAGGCAGGCGCTCCATGCGCCAGGAGCGTTGGTGACAGTTTGACGGATTATTGAGCATGCAGGGCCTGCCGTCGAATTTTCGTTGAATTTACCGAGTGGGAGATCTCCTCCTCATAGAGGAGCTCGGGTAGCGGTGGGCGTCGGGAGCAGCCAGGCGCGCCTTGAGGCAATCCTGGGGTCTCGATGGCGTTGGGCGGACTAGCCTCTATAATTAAAGATTCGCCTTATTTCCGGTTCGTGCACGCATGAAATCCTCAGAGATTCGCCAGAAGTTCCTGCAATTTTTCCAGTCCAAGGGGCACACGATTGTGCCTTCGGCGTCGCTCGTGCCGGGCAATGACCCCACGCTGCTCTTTACCAACTCCGGGATGGTGCAGTTCAAGGACGTCTTTACCGGCAAGGAAAACCGTTCCTATTCGCGCGCGACCTCCTCGCAGCGCAGCGTGCGCGCCGGCGGCAAGCACAACGATCTGGAGAATGTCGGCTATACCGCCCGGCACCATACGTTCTTCGAAATGCTGGGCAATTTCAGCTTTGGCGACTATTTCAAGCGTGACGCCATCCAATACGCCTGGGAATTGCTGACCACGGTATACAAGTTGCCGGCCGAAAAGCTCTGGGTCACCGTCTACCAAGAGGACGACGAGGCCTACGACATCTGGGCCAAAGAGATCGGCGTGCCGACCGAGCGCATTATCCGCATCGGTGACAACAAGGGCGCCCGCTACGCATCGGACAACTTCTGGCAGATGGCCGATACCGGACCGTGTGGCCCGTGTTCCGAGATTTTCTACGACCACGGCCCCGAGATCTGGGGTGGTCCTCCGGGCTCGCCCGAAGAAGACGGCGACCGTTATATCGAAATCTGGAACCTCGTGTTCATGCAGTTCGAGCGCGACGCGGCTGGCAATATGAATCCGCTGCCCAAGCCGTGTGTTGATACGGGGATGGGCCTGGAGCGTATCGCTGCGGTGTTGCAGCACGTCCATTCCAACTACGAAATCGATTTATTCCGTCACCTGATCCAGGCGGCTGCGCGCGAAACCGGGGTCAGTGACCTCGCAGAGAACTCGCTCAAGGTGATCGCCGATCACATCCGCGCGTGTTCCTTCTTGATCGTCGACGGCATCATTCCCAGCAACGAGGGCCGCGGCTATGTGCTGCGCCGTATCGTGCGCCGCGCCTTGCGTCACGGTTACAAATTGGGCCAGACCAAGCCGTTTTTCTACAAATTGGTGCCGGATCTGGTCGCTGAAATGGGCGAAGCCTATCCTGAGCTGGCTCAGGCGGCCGACCGCGTGGCACAGGTGCTCAAGCAAGAAGAAGAGCGCTTTGGCGAAACCCTCGAACACGGCATGAAGATCCTGGACGGCGCCTTGGCTGGCGTACCCGCTGGCGGGCAGTTGGACGGCAGGACGCTGTTCACGCTATACGACACGTATGGCTTCCCGGTGGATCTGACGGCCGACATTTGCCGCGAACGCAATGTCGAGGTCGATATGGCCGGTTTCGAGGCGGCGATGACGCGCCAGCGTGACCAGGCCCGCGCCGCCGGGAAATTCAAAATGGCCGAGGGCCTGAGCTACGAGGGCGCCGAGACGCGCTTCGAGGGCTACGAAAAACTCGAGCTGGACGACGTGAAGGTCACCGCTCTGTATGTGGACGGTACGCAGGTCGACCGTGTCCAGGCCGGCCAAAAGGCCGTCGTGGTGCTGGACGCCACGCCGTTTTACGCCGAGTCGGGCGGTCAGGTCGGTGATACCGGCTTGCTCGAGGGTGGCGGGGCGCGTTTTGCCGTGGCGGATACGCTCAAGATCCAGGCTGGTGTCTTTGGGCATCATGGCGAGCTGGAGTCCGGCGCCTTGGCTGTTGGCGATACGCTCTTGGCTCGTGTGGACGCCGTGCGCCGCGCCCGTACCGTGCGCAACCACTCGGCGACGCACTTGATGCACAAGGCGCTGCGCCAGGTGCTCGGCGGGCATGTGCAACAGCGCGGCTCGCTGGTTGACCCCGACAAAACCCGTTTTGACTTTGCTCATGACGCGCCGATGTCCGCCGAGCAAATTGCTCAGGTCGAGGCCATCGTCAACGCCGAAGTGTTGGCCAACCAGCCCACTCAGGCTCAGGTGATGGCCTACGACGATGCCGTCAAGGGTGGCGCCATGGCGCTGTTTGGCGAAAAATATGGCGACACGGTGCGTGTGCTGGACATTGGTTTTTCGCGCGAATTGTGTGGCGGCACGCACGTAACCCGTACGGGCGATATCGGTTTGTTCAAGATCGTGGCCGAGGGCGGCGTCGCCGCGGGCGTTCGCCGGGTCGAGGCGATCACTGGCGATAACGCGTTGGTATGGGTGCAGAATCAACAAGCCTTGCTGCTGCGTGCGGCAGGCGTGTTGCGCAGCACGCCGGCTGATCTGCCCGAGCGTATCGCGCAGGTGCAGGACCAAGTCCGCGCGCTGGAAAAAGACCTAGAGCAGGCGCGCGGCAAGCTGGCCGCAAGCGCGGGTAACGATCTGGCTGCCAAGGCCGTCGACATCAAGGGGGCCAAGGTCCTGGCCGCTAACGTGGGTGATGTGGATCCCAAGGCCTTGCGCGGCATGGTCGACAACCTCAAGGACCGTCTGAAATCCGCCATCGTGTTGCTGGCCAGCGCTGGCGCCGATGGGAAAATCAGCGTGGTGGGCGGTGTGACCGCCGATTTGACAGGGCGCGTCAAGGCCGGCGAGCTGGTGGGCTTTGTGGCCAGCCAGGTCGGCGGCAAGGGCGGTGGCCGTCCGGATATGGCGATGGGTGGCGGCACCGATGCTCAGGCATTGCCGGCCGCGATCGCCAGTGTGGCAGGATGGATCGATGAGCGCCTCTGAATTGCCGAATGCCGCTGGAGCGGCAGGGGCTCCCGCACCGACGGAGAGCCTGCCTGAGTTCCAGCACGAGGTCGATGCCAGCGGGCTGACGTGTCCGCTGCCCATCTTGCGCGCCAAGAAAGCCTTGGCGCAGATGGAAAGCGGCCAGGTGTTGCGTGTCACGACGACCGACCCCAAGGCCGTGCGCGATTTTCAGGCGTTTGCCAAACAGAGCGGCAATGGCTTGGTGGCGCAGCACGAGGCTCAGGATTCGGTGTTGCATTATTTGCGGCGCCGCTAAGTAAGGCTTGCTATGGCCTTCGATTTAATGCTAGAATCTTCCGTTTTTCACAACTAATTCAAGGGATTACCTATGGTGGTGATTCGCATGGCCCGCGGTGGCTCCAAGAAGCGTCCGTTCTACAACCTGGTAGCTACCGATTCGCGCAACCGTCGCGATGGCCGCTTCATCGAGCGCGTGGGTTTTTACAACCCCGTCGCCAGCGAAGGCTCGGAGCAACTGCGCATTGCGCTGGATCGCGTCCAATACTGGACCAACAGCGGTGCACAACTGTCGCCCGCCGTTGAGCGTCTGGTCAAAGACTACTCGGCCAAGGTTTCCGCTGCAGCCTAAGGGCTAGCAGGAAACCTGTGTGTCGCTTTCGGCTGTTGGCCTGATGCCGTCTGATGCCATTACTCGCAATGCAGCGCCTGACGACTTAGTCGAGTTGGGCCGCATTACCGGGGCGTATGGTGTCAAGGGTTGGGTCAAGGTACAGCCGCATTCCGCACAGGCTGATGGTTTATGCCGGGCAAAGACCTGGTGGCTGACTCGCCTCGCCCCTGAAACGGCGCGAGGCGTTGTCACGTCTGTACCGACTGCTCATCGAGTGCTGCAGGCCCGGCCTCAGGGCACGGCCGTTGTGGCGCAGCTTGACGGCGTTGCAGATCGTGATCAGGCCGAATCTATGCGCGGCTACACCGTACAGGTGCCGCGCAGCGAGTTTCCGGCGACTGCCGACGACGAGTATTACTGGGTCGATTTGATCGGCTGCGCATTCTATTCGGATGCGGAGGGCGAGCCTGCTCGCGTCGGTATCGTCGAGGACGTCATGGATAACGGCGCCCACGCGATCTTGCGTGTGGTGTTGCAGCGCGCACCTGCGCCTGGCGCAGAGCCCGAGGCCAGGCTCGATCCCAAGGGTCGCCCAATGGAAATGCTGGTGCCTTTTGTCGCCGCGCATATCCTGGCGGTGGACCTGTCCGCGCGTCGTATCGACAGCAACTGGCCCACGGAAATCTGATGCGCTTTGATGTCGTCACGCTCTTTCCGGACATGTTCGGAACTGTGCGCGACTTGGGCGTTACCGGCAGAGCGCATTCCCAGGGACTATGGGCGTTGCGCGCCTGGAATCCACGCGACTATACCCACGATGTTCATCGCACGGTCGACGATCGCCCTTATGGGGGTGGTCCGGGCATGGTGATGATGGCGGCCCCGTTAGAGGCCGCTGTTGCTGCTGCGCAATCGGATCGTGCGCAGCAGGGTCTAGGGGTCGCGCCGGTGGTGCTGCTGTCACCGACAGGGCGTCGCTATGATCAGCAGGGTGCTCAGGCGCTGGCTAATGGCGAGGGGGCCATCATGATCTGTGGCCGCTATGAGGGCATTGATCAGCGCTTTATTGATCGCTGCGTTACCGATGAGATCTCGCTCGGCGATTTTGTGTTGTCTGGCGGGGAAATTGCCGCGCTCGCGGTGATTGATGCTGCGGTGCGTCTGGTGCCGGGTGTGTTGAATGACGGTGATTCGGCGCTTCAGGACTCTTTCAATGACACGTTGTCGGGGTTGCTGGATAGCCCGCATTACACGCGGCCCGAGGTGTATGACGGGGAGGCTGTGCCTGCTGAGTTGCTGAGTGGGCATCATGCCAATATTGCGCGGTGGCGACGGGAGCAGTCGCTGCGATTGACTGCGCAGCGTCGTCCTGATTTGCTTGAGCGGGCGCGGGCTAATGGGTGGCTGACGCGTGCTGATGAGAAGTTTCTGACGGCGTTGAAGGCTGCTCGGTAGGGTTCTCTTGGGCTAGTTTGTTGGTTTGCGTGCACGGGCTTGGGCGGACGTCAGGTTTTCTGTTGGTCGTCGAGCCGAGGCAATCGGCCCGGCCACGTGAAGCGCCCGCGCGGCCACTGCCCCGCATCGACGTCAATAGCACTAAACCCCCCCATCACTCACGCCGACTCTCTCAATGCCTGAACGATCTGATTCGCACACGCTTGAGCCGCTGGGCTGAGTCTCTTGCCGTTCACGGTGACAATGCAGATCTGCCGCGTAAGGACTCCTGGGCGTATAGGCAAGACCTGATAATCAGCGTTCTCTTCCTTTGGGACGCATATCGTAGGCAAGATCGCGGCGCCGAGCCCCGCCTCCACCATGCTGATGACCGTTTGATGATGGGTGAGTTCGATTTTGGGCCGATACCGCAGCCCCGCATTTCTAAAGACCAACTCTACAGTGGCCCGCACTGCGGTGTCATGAGATAGTGCCAGTAGATCGATCTGATTCAGCGCCTTCAGCGTGATGTATTTCCGGTTGGTGGTCATGGCGCGAGGCAGGATAGCGACGAACGGGTCATTGACGATCGCTTGGTGATCCAGATCATATGAGTCCTCGTGCAGGGGAGCCACGGCAAAGTCAGTGACACGTTCGCTCAGGTCTCTGTGAATCTGATTGATAGGGCCTTCGTGCAGCTCCAGCGTGATATTCGGATATTTGCTTTTGAATTCGCCCAGAACAGAGGGCAGTTTCAAGCTTGAGATCGACGGGACTGTGCCAATCGATACGTGGCCCCCGCGCAGTTCCGATCTTTCCCCGAGTTCTCGCGAGACTTCCATCAGCTCGCGAACTACCGTCTGGCAGCGCGTGTAAAACAGCTGCCCCTCCGTTGTCATGGCGACTTGGCGCGTCGTGCGATCAAAGAGCGGCACACCCAACTCGGTTTCGAGTTGCTGTATGTGGGTGCTGATCGCAGCAGGCGAGCGATGCAGCTTGATGCCCGCAGCGCTAAAGCTGCGCAGCTCGGCCACGGCAATAAAGCTCTCGATACGGCGTAGATTCATATTTTTTAGAAAAGCTGAATAATTTTTCTAATATTACCGATTATCAAAATCATCGGCGAGTGATTCAATGGTCCGCAAAAGGAGACAAAACATGGCCATTGAATGTAGACCCCTGTCATTCGCCTTGGGCGCCGAAATCCTCGGGCTGGATTTGCGTTCCCCTATCTCGGACAGTGACTGGGAAGGCGTGCACCAGGCGTTCCTGCAATATGGTGTCCTGCTGATTCGAGGCCAGTCTATTACTCGTGAACAGCACATCGGATTCAGCCGCAGGTTCGGCGATCTGGATGAGCACGAGTCCTTGCCCTTGGATCGGAATGCGACGTTCCCAGAGCTGTTGATGGTGACGAATGACCAGAAGCCTGATGGCAGCCCCTCGAACTCCAGATACACAGGGCAGATGTGGCATTCCGACATGTCGTTCACACTGGCCCCAGCGCTTGGGTCGCTTTTGCGTGCAGTCGAGGTTCCGCCCGTAGGAGGGGACACCCTGTTTGCGAACATGTATGTCGCTTATGACGCGCTGTCAGAGCGGATGAAACAGATGATCGAGGGGCTGAACGGCATTCATCACTCTGAACGGAAAAACTCCGGACTATCCACGTCTTGGGAAAAGGAAAATCAGCGTTTGAATCCACCCGTCGCGCAACCCGTCGTGCGCGTGCATCCCGAAACGGGCCGCAAGGCGCTATACATAGGCGAAAAGGTCAAATGCTTCGAGGGCATGACGCCAGAGGAAAGCAGACCGTTGATCGACTTTCTGATCCGTCATGCCACGCGCCCGCATTTTGTGTACCGCCATAACTGGCAGCCGAAAGACCTATTGATCTGGGATAACCGCTGTACAGCGCATCTGGCGCTGGGTGACTATGACCCTCGATACCGGCGGCATTTAGAGCGAACCACCGTATTGGGTACGCCTTCCGGCCATATTGCGCAAATCGAGGCATCGGCATGAGCGCCCCATCCTGTACCCGCAGGGATATCTTGCGCAGCCTCGCCGCTGCGTGCGTACTGGGACCCTCTCTGGCGCGTGCCGCCGACCAGGATGCTTTTCCGAGCAAACCTATACGCATGATCGTACCCTTTGCGCCGGGCGGCTCCACGGACGTCTTGACGCGCTTGATAGGTGCACAATTGTCTGGACGTTTAAAGCAGCCTGTGACCGTAGAGAACCGCACCGGGGCGAGCGGAAATATCGCTGCAGACTATGTGGCCAAATCGCCGCCCGACGGTTATACGTTGGTCATGGGATCCATTGGCACGCATGCCACCAATCCCTTGATCTACCGCGACATGCCCTACGACCCGGTGACAGACTTCGCTCCCATTGCGCTGGCGGGCGAGGTCACTCTGGTCTTGGTCGTTCATCCTGATCTCAAGGTACAAAGCGTCAAGGAACTGGTGCAATTACTGAAGAGCCGTCCAGGCTCGATCAGTTATGCCTCTGGCGGTGTGGGCGCCTCGCAGCATCTCGCCGCCGAACTGTTCAAATACTCGACGCAGACGTCAATGCTGCACGTGCCATACAAAGGCAGCGCGGGCGCATTGGTAGATCTTGTCAGCGGACGAGTCCCTGTCATGTTTGCCGACTTGCCGTTAGTGTTGCCGAACATCCAAAGCGGCGCATTACGCGCACTGGCCGTCTGCGATCCCGTCCGCAACGCCGTCATTCCCGAAGTGATGACCATGCAGCAAGCCGGTGTTGCCGACTACGTTGCAACAGCGTGGTACGCCCTGTTTGCCCCCGCCAAAACGCCCGCAGACCCTCTGCAAATACTGCAGCGTAATGTCTCAGCGATCCTGCATGAGCCCGATACCATCAAATCGATTCAAGACATCGGCGCCAAACCCGGCGATGCCGTGGGCGACAAATTGCGCGCATTCCAGTTGAACGAGATTGCGCGTTGGAAAACCGTCGTCAAGGTCGCAGGCATCAGCATGGACAACTAGCTAGCCTGAGGCCGCCACATCTTCGCAAGCCGATTCCAAGAACAGCCCATAGCGCCATTGAACATCGACAGCGCCATGGGCTCCGCTCTTATCCCAGCTTGACCCGCTGCTCACGCACCTTGGCCAGCGTCTCATTGAACTGCGCCAATCGGCCTTTCTCCTGTGCAACGACCGCCGCTGGCGCACGCTCGACAAAGCTGGCATTACCCAGCTTGCCATTGGCCTTGGCAATTTCACCCTCGAGGCGGGCGATTTCCTTGTCCAAGCGCGCGCGTTCAGCAACAACATCGATTTCCACGTGCAGCATCAGGCGAGCCGTACCCACCACTTGTACCGGCGCCCCGGCATCAGGCAGCGTATCGACCACATCGACCTGACTCAACTTGGCCAGCGCGGCCAAGTACGGTCCATTGCGTGTGAGCGTCGCGGCATCACCTTGAGCCACGAGGGGAACACGCTGAGCAGGCGACAGATTCATTTCGCCACGCAGGGCGCGTACTGCTTCAACCTGAGCTTTCAATTCAGCGACATCTGCCTCGGCTGCCGTGTCAACTGCATCCGGATTGCTGCGGGGGTAGGGCTGAACGCTGACACTGTCGGTCGCGCCGTCTGCGCGTTTGCCTGCCACTACCGACACTTTCTGCCACAGGGCTTCAGTAATGAACGGAATGATCGGATGCGCCAAACGCAGCACGGCCTCGAGCACACGAATCAAGGTGCGGCGCGTGCCCAGTTGCTGAGCAGGCGTGCCGTTCTGGATCTGTACCTTGGCCAACTCCACGTACCAATCGCAGTATTCATCCCAGACATAGCGATAAAGCGCGTTGGCGACGTTGTCGAAACGGTAGTCGGCAAAGCCGCGTTCGACTTCGGCCTCCAGGGCCTGCAATTGGCTGACAATCCAGCGATCGGCAAACGACAGCTCGGCCGTTTGATCGCCGCCTAGATCATGCCCCTCAGTGTTCATCAACACAAAGCGCGTCGCGTTCCACAGTTTGTTGCAGAAATTGCGATAGCCCTCGCAGCGCTTGAGATCGAAATTGATGTTGCGTCCGAGCGTGGCGTAGGCTGCCATCGTGAAGCGCAGCGCGTCCGTGCCAAATGACGGAATGCCATCGGGATACTGGCGGCGCGTTGCTTTCTCGATCGTGCTGGCTTGCTTCGGATTCATCAATCCATAAGTGCGCTTGGCGACCAGGCCATCCAGGTCGATGCCGTCGATCAGATCCACCGGATCGAGCGTATTGCCCTTGGATTTGCTCATCTTCTGGCCGTCGGCATCACGGATCAGGCCATGCACGTACACGTGCTTGAACGGAATCTGGCCCGTCATGTGCGTGGTCAGCATGACCATGCGCGCGACCCAGAAGAAAATAATGTCAAAGCCCGTGACCAGCACACTGGAGGGCAGATAGCGTTGCAGGTCGGGGGTGTTCTCGGGCCAGCCCAGGGTGGTGAAGGGCACCAGGCCCGACGAGAACCACGTATCCAGTACGTCCGGGTCGCGGGTCAACGGGCCCGTCACGCCAGCGGCGCGGGCTTGTTCCTGAGCATCTGCCTCGGAGTGTGCAACGAAAACCTGGCCATCCTCGGCATACCAGGCCGGGATTTGGTGGCCCCACCAGAGCTGGCGTGAAATACACCAGTCCTGGATGTTATTCAGCCATTGGTTGTAGATGGTGGTCCAGTTTTCTGGGTAGAACTTGATCTCTCCATTGGCCACGACATCCAGTGCGACTTCGGTGATGCTCTTGCCCGGATTCAACGTGCCTTCGGGGGCGGGCTTGCTCATCGCCACAAACCACTGGTCGGTCAGCATGGGCTCCAGCACGACACCGGTACGGTCGCCCTTGGGCTGCATCATTTTGTGCGGCTCGACCTTGACCAGGTAGTGTTCGGCTTCGAGCTGAGCCACGACGGCTTTGCGGGCCTCGTAGCGTTCCAGGCCCTGGAACTGTTTCGGGCCGTTTTCATTGATGTGCGCGTCCAGCGTGAAAATCACAATCAGGGGCAGATTGTGGCGCTGCGCGCAGGCATAGTCGTTGAAATCGTGAGCGCCGGTGATCTTGACGCAACCGGTGCCGAATTCCGGATCGACGAAGTCGTCCGCAATGATCGGGATATTTCTATCGCACAGCGGCAGCTCGACCAGCTTGCCAATCAGATGCTGATAGCGGGGATCATCGGGGTGTACGCACAGCGCGCCGTCGGCCAGCATGGTTTCCGGCCGGGTGGTAGCGATCGTCAAGCCGCGCAGCGTGACGGTCTGGCCGTCCTTGTCCACAATAGTCTGCGGACCGTCGACAAACGGATACAAAATGTGCCACATATGGCCGTCGACTTCCTCGGATTGCACCTCGAGGTCGGAGACGGCCGTCAATAGTTTCGGGTCCCAGTTGACCAGGCGCTTGCCGCGATAGATCAGGCCCTGCTGGTACAGACGGACAAAGGTCTCCACCACGCCGCGCGACATGCGGTCGTCCATGGTGAAGTATTCACGGGGCCAGTCGGCGGACGCGCCCAGCCGGCGAACCTGGCTGGTGATGGTGTTGCCGGACTGCTCTTTCCATTCCCAGACTTTCTCGATGAATTTCTCGCGGCCCAGGTCGTGGCGCGAGACTTTTTCGGCGTCCAGGCGGCGTTCCACCACGATCTGGGTGGCAATGCCGGCGTGATCGGTGCCGGGAATAAAGACCGTGTCGTCGCCGCGCATGCGGTGATAGCGCACCAGGCCATCCATGATGGTCTGGTTGAACGCGTGCCCCATGTGCAGCGTGCCTGTTACATTGGGCGGAGGGAACTGGATGACGTAGGGCTGGGAGTCCGTCCCTGTTTTTACGTGTTGGCCTGCCGCGAAATAGCCGCGGCGCTCCCATTCGGTGTACCAGTGGGCTTCGAGCGCTGCGGGCTCAAAGCTTTTGGGCAGGTCGGCGGTATCGGTGTCAGACGGGATCGGGGCAGCGGCTTCGGTCATTACTGGGTTCCGGCAAAAGGCGAGGGCCCGGCCGATTGGTGGCCAAGCAAACCGTTCATTTTAAGATGTATTGCGGTCTTGACGGCGTGTTAGAATGTCGGGTTACTGTAAACCCTACAGAAGTCCCTGTTTTTATTAGGAATTTGGAGTCTCCATGTCCGTCCAACGTACTCTCTCGATCATCAAGCCCGACGCCGTGGCCAAGAACGTCATCGGTCAGATCGTCGCCCGCTTCGAAAACGCTGGCCTGAAAGTCATCGCCGCACGCCTGCAACAACTGTCGCGTGCCGACGCCGAGCGCTTCTATGCCGTGCACAAAGAACGCCCCTTCTTCAAGGACCTGGTTGACTTCATGGTCTCGGGCCCCGTGTTCGTGCAGGTCCTGGAAGGCGCTGACGCCATCCAGAAAAACCGCGACCTGATGGGCGCGACCGATCCCAAGAAAGCCGAGGCCGGCACCATCCGCGCCGATTTCGCTGACAGCATCGACGCCAACGCCGTGCACGGTTCGGATGCTCCCGAAACCGCCGCCGTCGAAGTCGCCTTCTTCTTCCCCGAAATCAACATCCACAGCCGTTGATCTGGGTTAGCATTACCTGAGTACGTCATGGAAACCGCCGAACGCGTCAATCTCCTGGGCCTCGATGCCGCCAAACTGTCCGACCTCGTCGGGCAGTGGGGGGGCAAGCCGTTTCGCGCCCGCCAATTGCAGCGTTGGGTGCATCAGCGTGGGGCTGACTCGTTCGACGCCATGACCGATCTGGCTCGCGAGTTTCGCGGGCAACTGGCAGAGCACTGCCTGATCCAGGCGCCGCCGGTCAATACCGAGCAGCGCTCCTCGGACGGCACACGCAAGTGGCTGTTCGACGTGGGGCAGGGTAACGCCATCGAAACGGTCTTCATCCCCGAAGACGATCGCGGCACGCTGTGCGTGTCCAGCCAGGCAGGCTGCGCGGTCAACTGCCGTTTCTGCTCTACTGGTCACCAGGGCTTTAACCGCAACCTGCAGGCCAGCGAAATCATCGGCCAGCTGTGGTGGGCCAAGCGCATCCTCGAGGCCGACGCCGGTACGGCTCGCCTGGGCGGGGCGCGCAGCGATGACACGCGTGTGATCAGCAACGTCGTCATGATGGGCATGGGCGAGCCCCTGCTCAATTACGACCAGCTGTTGCCTGCGCTGCGTTTGATGCTGGATGACAATGCGTACGGCCTCTCGCGCCGTCGCGTGACCGTGTCCACGTCGGGTGTTGTGCCCATGATGGACCGGTTGGCAAAAGACTGTCCTGTGGCGTTGGCCGTATCGTTGCATGCACCTACGGATGCGTTGCGCGACGAG
Organism: Bordetella tumbae; assembly: GCF_054780995.1. NCBI lineage: Bacteria > Pseudomonadati > Pseudomonadota > Betaproteobacteria > Burkholderiales > Alcaligenaceae > Bordetella > Bordetella tumbae. The sequence continues at coordinate 144,134 of NZ_BAAGVG010000004.1, read as the reverse complement.
CTGGTGCCGCTGAACAAAAAATATCCGTTGGCTGAATTGCTGGCTGCGTGCGAACGCTATCTCGCCAGCGCGCCGCGTGATTTCATTACTTTCGAATACTGCATGCTGGATGGTGTGAATGACACCGATCAACATGCCAAGGCGCTCATCCAGGTGGCTCGGCAGATCCGCTGCAAGCTCAACCTGATTCCTTTTAATCCGTTTCCGGCCTCCGGCCTCAAGCGTTCGCCCTCTGCGCGGGTCAAGGTCTTTGCCCAGCGCCTAATGGATGCCGGCATTGTGACGACGGTACGCAAGACGCGTGGCGACGATATCGATGCGGCCTGTGGACAATTGGCGGGCGAGGTTCGCGATCGTACACGTGTCGCCCAGCGTAATGCCGGGCGGACCATACCCATTGCACAGGTGCAGGCATGACGCAGGAGCTCAACGCGGCGGCGCTTTCCAAGGAATCGGCAACTCCGGATCAGCCAGCAAACGCTGGCACGACGGCTACCGTTGGCCAGGCCCTGAAGGACTTGCGCGTCGCAAAGGGCTGGTCTCTCGAGGAGGTTTCGAGCCGCATCAAGTTTGCGCCGCGTCAGATCCAGGCTCTGGAAGGCGAGCAATGGGACAAGTTGCCCAAGGGCGTTTCGCTGCGCGGCTTGGTCCGCAGCTATGCGCGCTTGCTCGATACCGATCCGGCGGCGATCGTTTCCTCAGTGGAAAGCCAGGTCGGGGCACTGAGCTCGCCTGGTTCCGTTCATCGGGTATCGCGTACGATTCCTGTGGCGGTCAGCGCGCACAGTGACCACCGCAACTCCACGCCGTGGGGATGGATACTGGTGATCGTCGTATTGCTGGCAGTGCTGGGCGGCTATGCTTTCTGGCAAGGCTGGCTCCCTGCCGATTGGCTGCCATCCTGGCTGTCCGGTGAAAAACCGTAATTCAATATACGCATGCAAGAGTTGTCTGTGCCCTGCCAAGATGCCCCGCCTCCCGAAGTCGGCGCAGCCTCACGCCGCCCGACGCGCTCGGTTGCCGTGAAATGGGGCGAACGCGTTGTCCACATCGGTGGCCAGGCCCCGGTCGTGGTCCAGTCCATGACGAATACGGATACCGCGGATGCCATTGCGACGGCCATTCAGGTAAAAGAACTGGCGCTCGCCGGGTCGGAAATGGTGCGTATCACGGTCAACACGCCCGAGGCGGCGCGCGAAGTCATCGCCATCCGCGAGCAACTGGACCGTATGGGTGTATCGGTGCCGCTGGTGGGGGACTTCCACTACAACGGCCACAAGCTGTTGACCCAGTTTCCCGACTGCGCGCAAGCCCTGTCAAAGTACCGGATCAACCCCGGCAACATGGGCGGTGGCAAGCGTCGTGACGACAACTTTGCGCAAATGATCGAGGTCGCCTGCCGCCACGATAAACCCGTGCGTATCGGGGTCAACTGGGGCAGTCTCGATCACGAATTGATGGCGCGCAAAATGGACGAAAACAGCCGTCGCGCCCAGCCCTGGGAAGCCCAGGCCGTGATGCGCGATGCGCTCGTCGTGTCCGCGATCAGCAATGCCCAGCGCGCCGAAGAGCTCGGCCTGCGTGGCGATGCCATCATCCTGTCTTGCAAAGTCAGCCACGTACAGGACTTGATCGCCGTGTATCGCGATCTGTCCGCGCGCTGCGATTATCCGTTGCACCTGGGGCTGACCGAGGCCGGCATGGGCAGCAAAGGCATCGTGGCCTCGACGGCTGCGTTGTCCGTCTTGCTGCAACAAGGTATCGGCGACACCATCCGTATTTCGCTGACCCCCGAACCCGGCGGTGATCGTACGCGCGAGGTCGTGGTAGCGCAGGAAATCCTGCAAACCATGAATCTGCGTGCATTCACGCCGATGGTCGTGGCATGCCCAGGGTGTGGACGCACCAGCAGCACTTTTTTTCAAGAACTGGCCGACAGCATTCAGTCTTATTTACGTCGCCAGATGCCGGTGTGGCGCGCCCATTATCCCGGCGTTGAGAGTATGAACGTCGCGGTAATGGGCTGTGTGGTCAATGGCCCCGGTGAAAGCCGCCATGCAGATATCGGGATCAGTTTGCCCGGTACGGGCGAGGTGCCAGCCGCACCGGTGTTCATCGATGGCGAACGTACCGTCACCCTCAAGGGTGACCACATCGCCGAAGAATTCCAGACCATTGTCGAAGACTACGTCGCGCGCCGTTACGGCGCGCAGGCCACTCATTAAAAGTAAGGGCTGAGCCGTCAGGCGGATCGCATGGTGCGATTCGCCGCGGCATGATGAAGATGACGCAAGCGTTTCAGAAAGTCGCCGCAATCCGCGGCATGAATGACGTCCTGCCGGCCGATGGCGCCCGGTGGGAGCAATTCGAAGACATCGTGCGTGGCTGGTTGCGCAGCTATGGCTATCGCAATGTGCGCACGCCTGTGCTCGAGCACACGCGTCTGTTTACGCGCGGCATCGGCGAAGTCACGGACATCGTCGAAAAAGAGATGTACACCTTTACTGATGCGCTGAACGGTGAATCGCTCACCATGCGTCCCGAGATGACCGCTGGCGTGGTGCGTGCCACCATCGAGCACAATTTGCTCTACGACCGGCCGCAACGGGTGTATAGCATCGGCCCGGTATTTCGTCACGAGCGTCCCCAGCGCGGCCGTTATCGCCAGTTTCATCAGATCGACGTTGAGGCGCTGGGCTTTGCCGGTCCGGATGTCGACGCCGAACTCATCATCATGTTGGCACGTCTGTGGAAACAACTGGGGCTAACGGACGTGCGCCTGGAGCTCAATTCCCTGGGGCTGCCTGCCGAACGCGCCGCGCATCGCGCCGCACTGATCGCGCACTTGGAACAACATCGCGACGTGCTCGACGAGGATGGCCTGCGCCGCATGTATAGCAATCCGCTACGCGTCCTGGATACCAAAAATCCAGCCATGCAGGCAATGGCCGACAGCGCGCCCCATTTGTTTGATTTCCTGGGCGAGGAATCGCGCGCGCATTTTGACGGTTTGTGCCAACTGCTGGCGGATGCGGGCATTGAGTACCGTCTCAATCCTCGTCTGGTGCGTGGCCTCGATTACTACAACTCGACCGTTTTCGAATGGGTCACCGACCGTCTGGGCTCTCAGGGTACGGTTTGCGGCGGTGGCCGCTATGACGGGCTGATCGAGTTGCTGGGCGGCAAACCCGCGCCGGCCGTCGGCTTTGCGATTGGCATGGAACGCCTGCTGGACCTCTGGGAACAAAGCGCGCCGGCGGCTGCCACAACAGAATGTGACATTTATGTCGTTCATCAGGGCGAGCCGGCCCAACGCCTGGCGGCGCGGGTGGGCGAGCAATTGCGCGATGCAGGATTTTCGGTCATCGTGCATGCCGGATCGGCCAGCTTCAAGTCGCAATTCAAGCGGGCCGACGCCAGTGGTGCCCGAGTTGCGGTTATTCTTGGCACCGACGAAGTCGCCTCGCAGACTGCCAGCGTCAAATTCCTGCGTGCCGATGCTGCCGACGAGGCGGCTCAGCAGCAAGTCTCGCTGGACCGCTTGGCGGATGTTTTGAAATCCTAGGGTAAGCATGGCATACGATCTCGAAGAACAGGAACAACTCGACGCGCTCAAGGCGTGGTGGTCGCGTTACGGCACGCTGATCATGACTTTACTGACCATCGCTGTGCTCGCATGGGGTGGCTGGTGGGGTTGGAAGGCTTATCAAAGCCATCGTGCCAATCAGGCAATGGGCTACTTCGAAGCCCTCGAAGACGCCGCCCGCTTGGGCAGTACCGATTCCTCGGTACGGATCAAGGCTGCTATCTCGACCTTGCGCGACGATTATGCGGCCACAGGTTATGCCGCCCGTGGGGCACTGGTCGCTGCCCAGGCGCTCGTCCAACAAAAAGACCTCGATGGCGCGCGTCAGCAACTCGAATGGCTGGCATCGCAATCCAAGCATTCGGCGCTGCAACCGGTAGCGCGTGAGCGGCTGGCCGGTCTGCTGCTGGATCAGAAACAGTACGATGCCGCCTTGGCTCAGTTGAACAATCCGCCGGCGGCATTTGCGACGCTCTATGCGGACCGCCGCGGCGACATCTTGGCCGCTCAAGGCAAGCCCGAAGAGGCTCGCAAAGCCTGGCAAGCCGCCCTGGATGGGCTGAGTGCTGCCGATCCTTTGCGTCAAGCCGTGCAACTGAAACTGGACGCTCTCAGCGGAGCATGAACGTATGACTATTTTCCGTTTTCACCGAGCCGCGCGTAGTGCTGCGCTTGTGGCCAGCTTGTTGGTTTTGGCCGGTTGCGCCAGCGATGATGCCCGTTACGAGCCCGCTCCATTGACTGAGTATTCAGCCGGAATGTCGGTGCGCTCGGTGTGGTCGACGTCTATCGGTAGCGGATCGGGTCTGGGATTTGTGCCCGCCGTTGTGGGTGATACGGTCTATGCTGCGACCCCTGATGGCTCCGTTGCCAAGGTCGAGCTGTCGAGCGGAAAAGTCCTCTGGAAAGCCGACGCCGATACCAAGCTCTCCGCCGGTCCGGGCAGCGACGGGTCGACGACGGTCGTGGCCTCTCCGTTGGGCCAAGTTATCGCGTTTGACGACACCGGCAAGGTCAAATGGAAGGCCCAGGCCAGCAGCGACGTCGATATTGCACCGGTCGTCGGATACGGCGCTGTGGTCGTGCGCAGCGGTGATTATCGGATTCAAGCCTACAACATCGAAACAGGCGAGCGCCTCTGGAGCCTGCAACGCCCAGGCCCCGCTCTGGCGCTGCGTAGCACGGCGCAGATGGTCATGGCCGAAGGCCTGGTCATCACCGGCTTGCCGGGCGGCAAATTGCTGGCCATCAACGTCGGCAGCGGCAACGTCCAGTGGGAAGGCACCGTGGCCACGCCGCGCGGCTCCAGCGATCTCGAGCGCCTGACCGACGTCGTCGGATCGCCGCGTTTGGCCGGCCCTCTGCTGTGCGCGGTCGCATACCAAGGCCGTATCGTGTGCTTTAACGTCAGCCAAGGCGGCCGCCCCATGTGGGCCAAGGACTTCTCCAGCGCCAGCGGCATGACGTTGGACAGCCAGTTTGCCTATGCGCCAGACCAGAACAGTGTCATGAACGCCTTTGCGCTCGAGAACGGCAACAATGTCTGGAAGCAGACCGCGCTGAAAAATCGCAAGCTGACCGCGCCTGCCGCGTTGGGCGGGGCGGTGGCAGTGGGCGATCTGGACGGTTATGTGCATTTCCTGTCCAGCAGTGATGGCAGCTTGCTGGCACGACTCTCGGTCGGTGGTGGCGCCATCCTTTCGCCTGTGCAGTCCACGTCTGCCGGCGTGCTGGTGCAAACCGGCAATGGCAATCTTGTGCTGCTTGGCACCAACTAATTTTTTTCTTTTGGCTCAATCGTGTCTTTCAAGCCCGTCGTCGCTCTGGTCGGTCGCCCCAATGTGGGCAAGTCGACCCTGTTCAACCGCCTGACGCGTTCTCGCGCGGCGCTGGTTGCCGATTACTCCGGCTTGACGCGCGATCGCCATTACGGTGAGGGCAGGGTGGGAGACATCCCCTTCATCGCCATTGATACCGGTGGTTTCGAACCCGTCGCGAAAACCGGCATTCTGCGTGAAATGGCGCGGCAGACGAGCCAAGCCATTGCCGAGGCCGATGTGGTGGTGTTCCTCGTCGATGCTCGGGCCGGCGTCAACGCGCACGACCACGAGATTGCCCAATTGCTGCGTAAATCCGGGCAACAGCGCGTGGTGTTGGCAGTCAACAAAGCCGAAGGCATGGGCGTAGGCAACGCTACCAGCGAGTTTCACGAGCTGGGGCTGGGTACGCCTCATCCCATCTCGGCGGCTCATGGTGACGGAATCGTCGATCTGATCGAGTTGGCATTGCGGGATCTGGTCGAGCCCGAGCCCGAAGCCGCTGAAACGGCCGATGGGGAATTGCCACCCGATCATCGCATCAAGCTCGCCATTGTCGGCCGGCCAAACGTGGGCAAATCCACCTTGATCAACACGTTGATGGGTGAAGACCGCGTCATCGCGTTCGATATGCCAGGTACGACACGCGATGCGATCGAGATCGACTTCGAGCGTGACGGCCGTAAATACACCTTGATCGATACCGCTGGCTTGCGCCGCCGTGGCAAGGTCTTCGAAGCCGTAGAAAAATTCTCTGTCATCAAGACGCTGCAGGCCATTGAGGCCAGCAATGTGGTGCTCTTGGTATTGGACGCCCAGACCGAGGTTTCAGAGCAAGACGCGCACATTGCCGGTTTTGTGCTGGAAACGGGCCGTGCGGTCGTCGTGGCGATCAACAAGTGGGATGGCCTGGACATCGATCAGCGTGAACGTATTGAGCGCGAGTACAACCGCAAGCTGCGATTCTTGTCCTTTGCGCCGACGCACACCATTTCTGCCCTGAAAGGCCAGGGCATCAAGCCCTTGCTCAAATCCGTGGTGGGCGCACATGCCGCGGCGTTTGCAAAGCTGTCGACGCCCAAGCTCACGCGCGAGTTGCAGGCCGCCGTGGAACAACAGCCACCTCCACGCAAGGGTATTTTCCGTCCCAAGATGCGCTATGCCCACCAAGGTGGACAAAATCCCCCGTTGGTGGTGATCCACGGCAACGCACTCGATGCCATTCCGGATTCCTATCGCCGCTATCTGGAAACCCGCTTTCGCGAGGCGTTCAAACTCGCAGGCACACCGCTGCGCATCGAATTCAAATCCTCGCACAATCCTTACACGCAGGAAAATTGAGCATGAGTCGCTTCTGGAGTTCTGTCGTCGGCGAACTCAGTCCGTATGTGCCGGGCGAGCAGCCCAAGTTACAAGATCTGGTCAAGCTCAATACGAATGAGCATCCGCTAGGGCCGTCACCCAAGGCGCTGCAGGCCATGCAAGCCGCTTGCAACGACAGCCTGAAGCTCTATCCAGATCCAGGTTCGGAACGACTGCGCCGCGCTGTTGCGGCTCGTCATCAGGTGCAGCCCGACCAGGTCTTCGTAGGCAATGGGTCCGATGAAATCCTGGCGCACACCTTTCAGGCCTTGCTTAAACATGACGGCCCGCTGTTATTTCCAGATATCACGTACAGCTTTTATCCCGTGTATTGCGGGCTGTACCAGATCGCCTATCAGGCTGTACCGCTAAAAGCTGATTTCAGCATCGACGTGCAGGACTACTTGCCATCGGCAGGGCGGCAGGCGGGCGGGATCATTTTCCCGAATCCGAATGCCCCGACTGGCCGGGCGCTGCCGCTGTCGGACATCGAGCGTATCGTTGCGGCCAACCCCGATATCGTCGTCGTCATCGACGAGGCTTATGTCGATTTCGGTGCGGAATCTGCTGCAAGCCTTATTTCTCGTTATGAGAACCTGCTGGTTATCCAGACCTTGTCCAAATCCCGTTCGCTGGCGGGGCTGCGGGTGGGTTATGCAATGGGCAGCCGCGTGCTGATCGATGCACTCGAGCGGGTCAAAAACAGCTTCAATTCCTATCCGATCGATCGTCTCGCCGAGGCGGGCGCCGTGGCCTCAATCGAAGACACGGACTATTTCGAGCAGGCGTGCCAATTCGTGATTGCCACGCGCAAGGACTTGGTCAGTCAGTTACAGACGCTGGGATTCGAAGTTCTGCCGTCGGCGGCTAATTTCGTGTTTGCCCGTCATCCTGGACACGATGGCGCCGCCCTGGCGGCGGCATTGCGTGAGCGCAGTATTATTGTGCGTCACTTTAAACAGACCCGCATCGATCAGTTTTTACGTATTACCGTTGGAACTGAGTCGCAATGCGCGCGTCTGATAGAAACCCTCAAGGCCATTTTGGCGTGAGGATCGGGGCGAGGCGACTTGCCCCGGCATTAATAAGTCAGACACCTTATGAAAGAATTTGCTCTGCAAGGCAAGTGGCACGGCCCCGGAAAACCTTGTAGAGTACACATTTCGGCGTCTGCCACCACTCAAAACAAACAAATGGAGCCTGGCCAATGAGCAATAAAGGGCAAACTCTGCAAGATCCGTTTTTAAACACGCTGCGCAAAGAACACGTACCTGTGTCGATCTATCTGGTAAACGGTATCAAGCTTCAAGGGCAAATTGAGTCGTTCGACCAATATGTCGTCTTGCTGCGCAACACCGTGACGCAAATGGTGTACAAGCACGCCATTTCCACCGTCGTTCCCGCTCGCGCTGTCAACTTTCAGGTGGATGTTCCCGCTGAATAATCGTCAAGCTCCAGCTGTACCTTTTTTTGCCCGCCGCACGGATCGTGTCGGCGGGCATTTTCGCTGTGGTGGGGAACGTTTTTCTCTCGCCCAGCATGCGTCCTCCGGCGTGTCACCCGGTACTATCATTAAAAATGCGCCTATTTGGTGCATCGAACTGCAAGCGCAGCGTAGGGGGTAATGTATGCGTGCGCTAATCATCAGCGTTGACTTGGGTAATCCCGATTTCGTCGCGCATGCCGAAGAATTCGCCATGCTCGCGAGTGGTGCGGGCGCCGAGATCGTCGGCACCGTCACGTCGCGGCGCGATCGGCCCGACGCCAAATTTTTTATCGGCTCCGGCAAGGTCCAAGAGGCCGTTGCGACGGCGGGCGCTTTGTTAGCGGACATCGTGCTGTTCGATCAGCCGTTATCTCCGGCACAACAACGTAACCTCGAGCGTGAATTCAATTTACGAGTCGTCGACCGAGTCGCGCTTATTCTGGATATTTTTGCGCTGCGCGCCAAAAGCCACGAAGGCAAGCTGCAGGTCGAGTTGGCGCAGTTACAGCATCTGGTCACGCGCTTGACGCGGATGTGGACTCACTTGGAACGTCAGCGCGGCGGTATCGGCATGCGCGGGCCAGGCGAGTCGCAGCTCGAAATGGACCGCCGCATGATCGGCGCCAAAGTCAAAATGCTGCGAGAGCGGCTTGACCGCGTCGAACGTCAGCGGGTGACGCAGCGCCGCGCCCGGGCGCGGGGCGGGGCACTTTCCGTCTCGTTGGTGGGCTATACCAACGCCGGCAAATCCACGCTCTTCAATGCCCTGACGCGAGCAGGGGCCTACGCCGCTGACCAATTGTTCGCTACGCTTGATACCACCACCCGCCGCATCTGGATCGAAGGCACCGGGTCGGTGGTGTTGTCCGATACGGTCGGATTCATTCGCGATTTGCCGCCGAATCTGATTGCCGCCTTCCGGGCAACGCTAGAGGAAACCATCCACGCCGACGTCTTGCTGCATGTCGTGGATGCGGCCAGTCCGCAGCGTGATGAGCAGATCGCCGAGGTCAATAAAGTCCTGAATGAAATCGGCGCGGGGTCCATTCCCACCATCCTGGTGCACAACAAGATTGATCGGGCAGGCCTCGAGCCGAGGATCGAGCGCGATGCCCGTGGTACGATTGCGCGAGTGTTCGTAAGCGCTACCGAGCGCGCCGGTCTGGAAGCGTTGCGCGGGGCAATTGCGGAGATCGGTCAGATCGTGGGAAACAATGCCTCGAATTACCAAACTATTCAATCTGAATGACCCAGGCTGGGGTCGTGGCAACAACAATGGCTCCGAGCCGCCCAAAAAGCCAAAGGGCAACGGAGACAGTCCGCCAGACCTCGACGAGGTCTGGCGCGACTTCAACAACCGGGTCGGGTCCTTGTTCGGCCGCAAAGGCGGCGGGGGCAATCGTCCCGGCGGGGGCCGCGGCGGCATCACCCCGCCGTCTCCACGGGGAGCCAAGGTCGGCCTGAGCATCGTCGCGGGGGTCGCGGTGCTGCTGTGGTTGGCCAGCGGCTTCTATATCGTCCAAGAAGGCCAGGTCGCCGTTGTCACCCAGTTCGGCAAGTACAAGAGCACGGCGCCCGCCGGGTTCCAGTGGCGCTTACCGTATCCCATTCAGAGCGCCGAGACGGTCAATATTTCCCAGCTTCGTACTTTTGAGGTGGGATTCCGCGGCGGTTCGCGCAACAAAGTGTTGCCCGAGGCCCTGATGCTGACCACTGACGAAAATATCGTCGACATGCAATTCGTGGTGCAGTATCGCCTGCGTGCCGATGGCGCGCCCGATTATCTGTTCAAAATGCGTGACCCGGACGACTCGGTGCGTCAGGCCTCCGAAACCGCGATGCGCGAGATCGTGGGCAAAAAGCCCATGGATTTCGTCCTGTACGAGGGGCGTACCGAGGTGGCTGTCGAGGTCCAGAACCTAATGCAGCAGATTCTCGATCGTTATCAGTCCGGTATCCAGATCAGCACCGTGGCCATCCAGAACGTACAGCCGCCCGAGCAGGTGCAGGCAGCGTTCGATGATGCGGTCAAGGCCGGCCAGGACCGCGAGCGTCAAATCAACGAAGGTCAGGCCTATGCCAACCAGGTGATTCCGCTGGCGGGTGGTCAGGCTTCTCGTATGCTCGAGCAGGCCGAGGGTTATCGTGCCAAGGTCATCGGCGATGCGCGTGGTGACGCCTCGCGCTTTACCAGCATTTTGGCCGAGTACCAAAAGGCGCCCAAGATCATGCGTGAACGCATGTATCTGGAAACCATGCAGCAGATCTTCTCGCGCGCCAGCAAGGTCATGGTCGATACCAAAAACGGCAACAACATGCTGTATTTGCCCATCGACAAGATCATCCAGCAAACGGCTCGCGACGCGTCGAGCCAACAGCAGCCGACTGCTTTGCCTGGCGCCAGCCAGCCCAGCGTTCCTCAGCCGCCGGCGCGCAGCACCGGCTCAGCAAGTTCGTCCGGCAATCCGGGTAGCAACACTGGCAGCGGCAACAACACGCTGTCTCGCGATCGTCTGACGCGCTAATCCGGAGGAGCCCAAGATCATGCAACGTTTAATGCCTATCCTGGTCGGCCTCGTATTGGTGCTGGCCGCCTTGTCCTCTTGCGTGTTTGTCGTGCGCGAGCGCGATTACGCTTTGGTGTTCTCACTCGGTGAGGTGCGTACCGTCATCAGCGAGCCGGGCCTTTATTTCAAGGCACCTCCGCCGTTCCAGAACGTCGTGACGCTCGACAAGCGCATCTTGACGATCGAGTCCGACGATGCCGAGCGTATCCAGACGTCTGAGAAGAAAAACCTGCTCATCGACTCGTACGTGAAATGGCGCATTGCCGATCCGCGTCTGTACTACGTGACGTTCGGCGGTAACGAGCGTGCCGCGCAAGAACGCCTGCAGGCTCAGATTCGCGATGCACTCAACGCTTCGGTCAACGTCCGTACCGTCAAAGAAGTCGTGTCGGCCGAGCGTGACAAAATCATGAGCGAGATCCTCACGACGGTGGCCAAGCGCGCCGAGCCGCTGGGTGTGCAAGTCGTCGACGTGCGACTGCGCCGTATCGAGTTCGCACCCGAAATCTCCGAATCCGTCTATCGCCGGATGGAGGCTGAGCGGACTCGCGTCGCCAACGAGCTGCGCTCCATCGGTGCTGCCGAAAGCGAAAAAATCCGCGCCGAGGCGGACCGTCAGCGCGAAGTCATCCTGGCTGAGGCCTATGCCAAATCCCAGACAGTCATGGGTGAGGGTGATGCCGAGGCTAGCGGCCTATACGCTGCCGCGTTTGGCAAAGACCCCGACTTCTATACTTTCTACAAGAGTCTAGAGGCCTATCGTCAGTCGTTCTCGAAATCGAGCGACCTGCTGGTGGTGGACCCCAGTTCGGAATACTTCCAGTTCATGAAGAGCTCCACGGGCAAGGCCGCTCCGGCGAACTGACCCGGCTGCTTTTCGGAAAATACGCGGTAACGGTAACAGGGCAAAAGGGAAACACGCAGGCTGCCATCAGGCGCCTGCACAAACCCTCAAACCATGTACAATACCGCGTAAGCTAGAAACAATCCTCAGGCGGCTGAGTGGGCTTACGCCCTCTCAGCCGCTTTTGTTTTGGGCGTCGTTCACGCATTTCTTCAAGAGTCTTCAGGTAAATACTCATGGGTAACTGGTTGCTGCCCGAAAGCCTTGCCGACGTACTTCCGGCCGAGGCTCGGCGCATCGAGGAACTACGTCGCGAACTGCTCGATCTTTACCGTAGCTACGGTTTCGAGCTGGTCGCGCCGCCCCTGGTCGAATACATCGATTCATTGCTCTCCGGTACCGGCAGCGATCTGGATCTGCGCACCTGCAAACTGGTCGATCAACTGTCTGGCCGTACCCTGGGGGTGCGGGCCGACATGACGCCCCAGGTGACGCGCATCGATGCGCATTTGCTCAATCGTGCGGCTGTGACCCGGCTCTGTTATTGCGGCAGCGTCCTGCATGCCCGGCCGGCGGACTTGCTGTCCAGCCGCGAGCTGCTGCAGATCGGCGCCGAAATCTACGGTCATGCCGGTTTTGAGGCGGATCTCGAAATCATTTCGCTCGTCCTGGATACCGTCGCGACGGCAGGTGTCCGTCAGCCGCGCCTGGACCTCTGTCATCCCGGCGTCGTCCGGGCTCTGCTGGAGGCCGACCCGGCAGCTACGGCTCGCGCTCAGGACATCGTCCTGCTGCTGCGCGAAAAAGACATCCCCGGACTGGCGGACTTGGCCCAACAGGCGAGCGGCATTCGGGCCGACACCATCGTTGCCTTGCAGCGGCTGGCGGGTTTGTACGGCGGTCCAGAGGTTATCGAACAGGCTCGGCGCGATTTGCCACTGTTGCCGGGCGTGGCGACGGCCCTCGATGCCTTGCAAAACATCATTGACGCCATCCCTGATGTGGCTTTAGGGGTGGATCTGGCTGATATCGGCGGCTATGGCTATCACTCGGGTGTCACCTTTGCGCTGTACGCAGAGGGGTGGCACGATGCATTGGTGAGTGGTGGCCGTTACGACGATGTGAGCCGTGCCTTTGGCCGGGCGCGCCCGGCGACAGGCTTTAGCCTGGACTTGCGCAAACTGGCGCGTGGCTTGCCTCCCGCAGATCGTGCGCGTGCTGTGCTCGCGCCTTGGGGGCAGGATTCCGCGCTAGTGGCGGCAGTGCGGCAACTACGCCGGTCCGGCGAGATTGTCGTACAAGTATTGCCCGGCCATGAGCAAAGCCAGGACGAATTCATCTGTGACCGTGAGCTGACGTTGCAAGACGGCGCTTGGGTGGTTCGAACGCTGTAAAACTGACTCCCTCTTGTCTGCAAGAGGGCCGCAGGGGGATTTCCGGATTTCCCGAGAAACTCGATATCGATTCGTACAATGAGCAAGAACGTAGTGGTTATCGGCACCCAATGGGGTGACGAAGGCAAAGGCAAAATCGTCGATTGGCTGGCGGAATCCGTCGCAGGCGTGGTGCGCTTCCAAGGCGGTCACAACGCCGGCCATACGCTGTGGATCAATGGCAAGAAAACCATCTTGCGCCTGATCCCTTCGGGCATCATGCATCCTGGTGTGACCTGCTTCATCGGCAACGGCGTAGTGCTGTCGCCTGAGGCGCTCCTCAAGGAAATCGAAGAGCTCGAAGCTGCCGGTCTGGATGTGCGCTCGCGCTTGCAGATCTCCGAAATCTGCCCGCTGATCCTGCCGTACCACATCGCTGTGGACCAGGCGCGCGAAGCCCGCAAAGGCGACGGCAAGATCGGGACCACCGGTCGTGGTATCGGCCCGGCCTACGAAGATAAGATCGCTCGCCGCGCGCTGCGTGTGCAGGATCTCTTCAATCCCTCGCTGTTCGACGAAAAACTCGCCGAGCTGCTGGATTACCACAACTTCGTGTTGACCAAATACCTCGGCGCCGAGGCCGTGTCGGCCGCGCAGGTGCGTGATCAAGCCATGGCTTTGGCTCCCGCTATCGCGCCCATGGTGAAAGACGTTTCCAGCAATTTGTATGCCTTGCAACAAGCCGGTCAGCGTCTGCTGTTCGAGGGCGCACAAGGCGCGCTGCTGGACGTGGATCATGGCACCTATCCGTTCGTGACCAGCAGCAACTGCCTGGCGGGCGCGGCCTCGGCCGGCGCTGGCGTGGGCCCGCAATCGCTCGACTACGTGCTGGGGATCACCAAGGCCTATACCACCCGCGTGGGTTCTGGCCCGTTCCCGACCGAACTGGTCGACGAAGTCGGCACGCGTCTGGCTACCATCGGCAAGGAATTCGGTTCGGTGACTGGCCGTCCCCGCCGTTGCGGCTGGTTTGACGGCGCAGCGCTGAAACGTTCGGTGCGTTTGAATGGCATCACCGGCCTGTGCATCACCAAGCTCGACGTGCTCGACGGCCTGGAAAAAATCCAATTGGGCGTCGGCTATCGCGTCAATGGCGAATTCCGTGACGTGCTGCCCTACGGTGCCCATGCAGTGGCCCAAGCCGAAGCCGTCCTCGAGGAACTGCCTGGCTGGACCGAGTCCACCGTCGGCATCACCGAATACGACAAGCTGCCGGCGGCAGCGCGCCGCTACCTGGAGCGCGTCTCCGAAGTCTGCGGTGTGCCGATCGACCTCGTGTCCACCGGTCCGGACCGTAACGAAACCATCGTGCTGCGTCACCCCCTCAAGGGTTGATACGCAGTCAATAAAGCGCGGCAGGCCTCTGAAGCATGCCGCGCAAATCCGATTTCAGGTCAGGCACCAGTCGGGTTATGATTCCAAGCCGCCGTCGGCTATCGTCGATCGCGGCTTTTTTGCATTCCTAGGAGACCTTTTCCATGAGCACACCTGTCGACGATGATAGCCACGTGTGGGTGACTTGGGAGAAATACAACCGTCTGATCGAACGCCTGACGTTGCAGGTGTATCAGTCTGGTTGGGAGTTCGACCTGATTCTATGCCTGGCGCGCGGCGGCGTGCGGGTGGGCGACGTGATGTCGCGTATTTTCGATGTGCCGCTGGGTATCCTGGCAACCAGCAGCTACCGCGAGGCTGCCGGCACCAAGCAAGGCGAGCTGGATATCGCCAAGTTCATCACCATCACGCGTGGCGCGCCGGCAGGGCGCGTGTTGCTGGTGGACGATATGGTGGATACGGGTCTGACGTTCAACCGGGTGCGCGAGCATCTGCAGGAGCAATTCCCGGCGATTACCGAATTGCGCAGCGCGGTATTATGGTGGAAGGGGCATTCCAAGGCGATTCCCGACTACTACGTGGACAAACTGCCCACCAATCCCTGGATTCACCAGCCCTTCGAGGACTACGACAGTTTGCGTCCGCATCAGCTCGAAGCCTGGATCCGCAAGGGGTCGACGTCCACCTGAGGCTCGATCGGGCAGGGCAGTTTCCCTGCTGGATCGCCCCGTGGCTATGGGTGAGTGTTGTATTGAGGTTTGGTGCGAGTAGTATCAAAATACTCAAACCGTGTTAGAATCTCGGGTTATCGCTAAACCCCATAGGGGGGTGCCAGGGTGCACGGGCGTGGTTTATTGCAGTTTTTTGCTTAGCGGGCTTTGTCACTAGAGGCTGCCGGGCTCAAAAAACGAGCCTGAATAGGGCAGAGACCTATCAACAAACCATGCCAGGCTTGCAGTCAGCGCGCCCTGTGTTTTCAACTTTTTTGTTACCCCAAGCAGGCCTACTACTTTTATGCCTATTGTCCGACTGAAGGAAAACGAGCCGTTCGAAGCCGCCCTGCGCCGCTTCAAGCGCACTATCGAAAAGACCGGTTTGCTCACCGAGCTGCGTTCGCGCGAGTTCTACGAGAAACCCACGGCTGAGCGCAAGCGTAAGCACGCCGCCGCGGTCAAGCGCCACTACAAGCGGATTCGTAGCCAGCAACTGCCTCCCCGCATGTATTGATTTTTGATTCCCGAATTTATTGATTCCAGAATCATTTATTCAAGACTTACTCGCCCGGGTCGATGTCGCAGACGTCGTCGGGCGATATGTGCAGTTGCGAAAGGGTGGGGCCAATTTACTTGGCCTGTGCCCTTTTCATAACGAAAAAAGCCCGTCGTTTACCGTCAGCCCGACCAAACAGTTCTACCATTGTTTCGGTTGCGGCGCCCACGGTACCGCCATCACCTTCCTGATGGAACACACGGGCTCGAGTTTCCCCGAGGCCGTGCGCACGCTCGCCGGCTCGGTGGGAATGACGGTCCCCGAAGAAGACCGCAGTCCTCGCCAACAAGCCGAATCTGCGCGCCGCAAGGCCGAAACCTCACGCCATACCCAGGTCCTTGATGCTGCCCAGGCGCATTATCTGCAGCAGTTGCGCGCGTCGCCTGCCGCTATCCAGTACCTGAAACAGCGCGGTTTGACCGGCGAGATCGCAGCGCATTTCGGGCTGGGCTGGTCAGGTACCGATCGTCATGGTTTGTCCAAGGTTTTCGAGCATTACGACGATCCGACGCTGGTCGAAGCCGGGCTCGTCATCGAGTCCGAGGATGGTCGCCGCTATGATCGCTTTCGCGAACGTGTGATGTTCCCCATCCGTAATGCGCGCGGCAGCCTGATCGGCTTTGGCGGGCGCATTATCGGCAAGGGCGAGCCCAAATACCTGAACTCACCCGAAACCCCGGTGTTTTCCAAGGGCCAGGAGCTCTATGGACTCTGGGAGGCGCGCCAGGCCATCCGCAAAGAAGGCCAGGTAATCGTCGTCGAAGGCTACATGGACGTGGTAGGCCTGGCTCAGCAAGGCATCGCCCACGCTGTCGCCACACTGGGCACGGCGACCACCCCCGATCATGTCAAAAAGCTCCTGCGGGCCAGCGACAAGGTCGTCTTCAGCTTCGATGGCGATGGTGCCGGCCGCCGGGCCGCCTGGCGAGCCTTGCAGGCGTGTTTGCCTGTCTTGCGGGATGACATATCGATTCGGTTTCTGTTTTTACCCACCGAACACGATCCGGATTCCTACGTTCGTGAGTTGGGCGCAGAGGCGTTTCGGACATGCCTCGGTGAGGCGACCGCGTTGTCGCGCTTTTTGCTCGAAGAGCTCGCCTCACGGCACAACCTGAGCGAAGCAGAAGGCCGCGCCAGTTGCCTGCACGAGGCCAAGCCCCTGTTGGCGGCCATTCCCGAGTGCGCCCTGCGCCTGCAAATCGAGCGCGAAATGGCGCGCCAGGTGCAATTGACGCCGGAGGAAATGGCTCAAATCCTCGCTCAGGCGCCCGCACGCCCATTTGTGCCGCCAGGCACGGGCAAACCTGCTGCAAGCAAGCCGGCCGGCTCAACCTCCGCCGCGCCATCATCCTCAGCGGGCTCGTCAGCTGCCTCGTCCCCGTCCGCCGGGACCGACGGTTACGACCCTTTTGATGTGCCCCCTCCGGATTTCGACTACGAGCCTGTCGGTTATGGCTACGATGACCAGCCGCCTGCTGATATGGCCTTTGATGCGCCGGCTCCAGATACGGGTTGGCGGGACCAGGGCGGCTCAAAGGGAAACTGGCAGGGCAAGAAGGGTAACTGGCAGGGCGGCAAAAAGGGCGACTGGAAGGGCGGTAAAGGCGACTGGAAAGGCAAGCGTGACGATGGCGTCGGTGGTTACGAAGGGCGCCGCACCATGCCGTCCATGGCCAAACGTCTGCTGGCGTTGTTGCTGGCTCACCCTGAATTAGTCGATACGATGGGTGACCAGCAGCTTGAAGTCCTGGACAAGGGACCCCATCTAGGATTGGTCAGAGACTTGATCATGCTGGCCCAAACCAGCGGTGCGCGCCACGTGGGTGCGCTGCTGCAGGCTGCCGACCCGGATTCCGACTTGGCCACGGTATTGAAAAGCATGCGTGCCGATCTGCTTGCCCAGGAAGACCTGCCCGAGCCCCAAACCGAATGGGACGACGCGCTGCGGCGCATCGAATTCGACGCGGCGCGTGCAGAAATGGCCAAATTGGCCGAGGCGGGCTTGAGCAGCGCAGACGCCCTGCAGCGTTACCAGGAACTGTCCGCGCGATTAGTGGTCTTAAAACATAGTGGTATCCGTTAATTACGGTACAATTAAAGGTTTTCCAGCGGTATGTCGTGATCAGCTGCGACGCCCTATAGGGGTGGACGTGTTGATTACGTTTATTTTGCCGCCGGAGTTGTTACAATTAAAGGTGGCAAGTACGCAAGTCCGGCCAGGGTTTGGCCAGCGGTGTTGAACAGATGGGGCTGTGTCTATTGCAGCAGCGTGGGGCGAAAGATCCCCTCAGACTGCCAGCCTGTCGCAGGCAAGACAGCCCATCACAATGCCCGGAAACCCGGCCGGAACGAGTTCGCGATACGAGATGCTCCTGGGCCAATTGGCCAGAGAGGAGTATCTGTGGGGTCCGATGAGCGGCCCGCGTTACAGACAATGTAACGCACGCGATTTCAGCGCGCTTGCCTGTTTTACCCGCATCGACCGGATCGCGGCGCTTTGGCGCGTGCGGCCGGTTCTTGCGGTGCAATAGCCCCAATCACGGGTTGCGACGACCACGGAAGCGACTATGACCAGAACATCAGGCAAAACCTCCCCTGCAAATGATGCGACCGACACGCCGGTCAAGACGGCCAAGCGTGCTGTCAGCATGGCAGCGGAAAAAGCGCCTGCCAAAGCGGCAGTGAAGGTCTCTAAAACAGCAACGAAAACCGCTGCCAAAAAGGCAGCAAAGCCCGCAACCGGAGAGAAAGCGGTCAAGGCAACGCGCACGAAAAAAGCCGAGGACAAGCTGGCTGATCTGGTGGGCGGCGGTGCACGCCCATCCAGCGGCCGTCGTCCTGGGCGTCCTGCGAAGAACGCGAATAACGACAACGACGGCTTCGACGATTCGATGGATGGCGAAGGCGAGGTCCTGCCCGATCTCAAGCCGCCCAAGCGCGGCGGCAAGCGTGGCAAGGCCGATCCCAAAGACCTCATCGCTCGCGGCCCCGTTTCGCCCGAGGAATACGAAGCCCGTCGCAATCGCCTCAAACAGCTGATCAAGCTGGGCAAGGATCGCGGCTACCTGACCTATGGCGAAATCAACGATCATCTGCCTGACGATCTGGTTGACGCCGAAGCCATCGACGGCATTATCAGCACGTTCAGCGACATGGGGATCGCGGTCTACGACCAGGCCCCCGATGCCGAAACGCTGCTCATGAGCGAAAATGCGCCGGTTGCGTCCAACGACGACGATGTCGAGGACGAAGCCGAAGCCGCGTTGACCACGGTGGACTCCGATTTTGGCCGTACGACGGATCCAGTGCGTATGTACATGCGCGAAATGGGTTCGGTCGAGCTGCTGACGCGCGAAGGCGAAATCGAAATTGCCAAGCGTATCGAAGACGGTCTGAAACACATGGTGATGGCGATCTCGGCCTGCCCGACCACCATCAACGAAATCCTCAACCACGTCTCGCGTGTGCGCGACGGACAAGCGCAGATCGACGAAGTCGTCGATGGCCTGGTCGACCCCGAAGACGGCGAAGAATACGCCGGCGCCGGTGTGACGGCAGAGGAAGACGAGAACGATGACGGCCCCGCCGGCGGTATGTCGAGCAAGCAGCTCGAAGACCTGCGCGTCAAGGCCTTGGCCAAGTTCGACGAGATTGCCAAGCAGTTCGCTACGATGCGTCAGTCGTACGAACAGGACGGCTACAAGTCCGACATCTACGTCAACTCCCAAGAAGCCATCTTGAACGAGATGATGGGCATCCGCTTTACCGCCAAAATGGTGGAAAAGCTGGCCGATACGCTGCGTGCGCAAGTCGAGGAGGTTCGCCAACTCGAACGCGCCGTGCTGCACACCTGCGTGGATCGCGCAGGCATGCCGCGCAGCCACTTCATCAAAGTATTCCCGGGTCACGAAACCAACCTGGAATGGGTGTTGACCGAAGTCGCCGCAGGCCATCCGTATTCCGAGACGCTCGAGCGCCAAGTCCCCGCTGTCCAAGAACTGCAGCAAAAACTGATCGACCTGCAAACGCGCGTCGTCCTGCCGCTCAAGGACCTCAAAGACGTCAACAAGCGCATGGCCACCGGCGAAGCCAAGGCTCGCAAGGCCAAGCGTGAAATGACCGAGGCCAACTTGCGTCTGGTGATCTCGATCGCCAAGAAATACACCAACCGTGGCCTGCAGTTCCTGGATCTGATCCAGGAGGGCAACATCGGTTTGATGAAGGCCGTGGACAAGTTCGAATACCGTCGTGGCTACAAGTTCTCCACGTACGCAACGTGGTGGATCCGTCAGGCCATTACGCGTTCGATCGCCGACCAGGCACGTACCATCCGGATTCCGGTTCACATGATCGAAACGATCAACAAGATGAACCGCATCAGCCGTCAGATTCTGCAGGAAACGGGTGGCGAGCCCGATCCCGCGACGCTGGCACAAAAGATGGACATGCCCGAGGACAAGATCCGCAAGATCCTCAAGATCGCCAAAGAACCGATCTCCATGGAAACGCCGATCGGTGACGATGATGATTCGCACCTGGGTGATTTCATCGAGGACACGGCTACGTTAGCGCCGTCCGATGCTGCCTTGCATGGTTCGATGCGCGATGTCGTCAAAGAAGTGTTAGACTCTCTGACCCCGCGTGAAGCCAAAGTTTTGCGTATGCGTTTCGGTATCGAAATGAGCACCGACCAAACCTTGGAAGAAGTGGGCAAGCAATTCGACGTTACGCGTGAGCGCATTAGACAAATAGAGGCTAAAGCGCTGCGCAAGCTGCGCCACCCCAGTCGGGCCGACAAGCTCAAGAGCTTCCTCGAAGGGCAATAAGCAGTCAGTTTTAAAGGCCCTCTAGCTCATGCCTGGTTAGAGCAGCGGACTCATAATCCGTTGGTGCTCGGTTCGACTCCGAGGGGGGCTACCAAGTAAATATGCGGGTTTCCGGCTGGTTCGGAAACCCGCATTTTTTTGCAATGCAGGCTTTTCCGCACAAGGTCCATTCCGCGTGGGTGGGGTTTCGCATCCACATCGATCCAGGGCGTTGCGTGGAGCAAAAGTCATGCATATTCCTCATGACTATGTGAGTACGCATCGTTTTTCAGTTGAGCAACGCATGCCGATAATTTCCAGGTATCTGAACCACTGTCGGTTTGGGAGCCCTGGAGACACATGTCATGACGCAGCAAGCCCCTGTAAATACAGCCCTTAAACCGCTGACCGGAATACGCATCGTTGATTTCACGCGGGTGCTGGCGGGCCCCTATTGCGCAATGCTGCTCGCTGATCTGGGGGCTGAAGTCGTCAAAATCGAGATCCCTGGCACGGGAGATCCGTTACGCGTACAAGGGCCGCCATATCATGCAGGCATAGGCGTCACATTCCTGGCGACAAACCGCAACAAGCGGTCGGTGACAGTAGACATGCAAACGCACGAAGGTAAGGAGCTGGCTTATCAGTTATGCATGCATGCGGACGTCGTGCTGGAAAATTTCCGGCCTGACGTGATGCCGAGATTGGGCTTGAGTTACGAACGATTATCCGCGCAGCGGCCTGAGCTGATCTACGCGTCGATATCGGGCCTGGGGGCGGACGGGCCGGATCATTTGCAAGGGGCTTTTGATCTGACGATACAGGCGTTGGGGGGGTATATGAGTATCACCGGCGAACGGGACGGTGCGCCAGTGAAGTTGGGGACCTCCGCCTTTGATATCGTGGCCGGCATGAATTGCTATGCAGCCGTGCTTGCCGCGTTGCTTCAGCGCAAGGAAACCGGGCTGGGTCAGAAAGTCGAAACCAGCCTGCTGGAAGGCGAGGTTGCCTTCCTGGCGAATGTGGCGCTGGAATATCAATTGACTGACAAAGTCCCCGGAAAATGGGGATCGGAGCACTCACAATTGGTGCCGTATAAAGCGTTTCAGGCCAATGATGGTTGGCTGGTCGTGGCGGCAGGTTATCAGAATCAATTTGCCGCCTTTTTGGGGGTGCTGGGACGAGAGGATCTGTTGGTCGACAAGCGCTACGCGAGCGAAGCCGATCGAGTCGTGAACAGGGATGCGTTATACGCCACACTGGATGATGAGGTCGCGAAACATTCAGTCGAGGGTTTGTTGGGGCAGTTGGAGGCGGCCAAGGTGCCGTGCGCACCGGTCAATGATCTTTCGCAGGTATTCACCCATCGCCAGGTGAGACATCGACAGATGCTCTGTGAGGTCGAGCATCCCGGCTATGGCAAGCTGCCGCAGGTGGGGTCGGCCGCGAAGTTTTCGGCCTTTGATGTGGCTGCACAGTGGACTGCGCCTCCTACGCTAGGCGAGCACACTAGCGAAGTGCTGAGTGAGTGGCTGGGTCTGGACAATGGCCGTATCGCGGCGCTGCGTGAGGTTGGAGCGATCTGATGAGATTACGCTAGCCAGCCCGCTCGGAGGCGGCTTCTTCGAGCAGCCAGTGACGCAAAAGTTCCAATCTCGTGTCGGAACGTTTGGCCGGCGGATAAACAAGACAGTATGCGTCTTGGCCCTCGAATGGCGACTCGAATGGTATGACGAGCCTGCGGGCTGCTATGTCTTCTTTGACGAGCAGGCGTGGCAGCAGCGCGACACCCAGGCCCGCTACGGCCGCCTGCATGATCATATAGAAGTGCTCAAAGCGGGGACCGGCCCACGCGTTGACGGTACTGCCGCCCTTGGCGACCAGCCAATCGCTCCACCAATTTGGCCGGTGTATTTGCTGCAGCAGTGTATGCGCAGCAAGATCCGTCGGACGTTTCAGGCGAGGCTGCGAGCTGCGGTAGTCGGGCGAGCACACGAGGACCAGATCTTCTCCGACGAGGCGATCTGACATCACGCCAGGCCAGTCGCGACGTCCAAAGTAAATCGCGGCGTCTATTTTCTCTGCTTCAAAGTCAAAGGGTTTTGCTCGGGTTGCCAGGCTGACGAGCACTTGCGGATGCGCTGCGCTGAAACGGTCCAGCCGAGGAATCAGCCATTTGACGCAAAACGCAGGCGGTGTGGCGAGGGTCAGGATACCGCCGGCGCCGCGGTTTGCGAGCAGATTGATCGTCGCGGTTTGCATTTGCTCGAGTGCAGAGCGGATCTCTCCGACATAGGAACGGCCAGCCTGGGTCAGTTCCAGCCGCTGTTTGACGCGCTCAAAGAGCAAAACACCGAGATAGTCTTCCATGACGCGTATCTGTCGGCTCACCGCGCTTTGCGTCAGGTTGAGTTCGACTGCCGCTTTGGTGAAGCTGAGATGACGGGCCGCGGCCTCGAAGGTCCGCAGCGCAGCGAGAGAAGGAAGTTGCCAGCCCATAATGCACGCAGGTTATACCAAAAGCTCATGATGTGACAAGCACACATCGCTTGTTATACCTATACCAAGCGGCTCAGAATAAGTCGTGCTCACTTTCATCACGACAAAATTGCATGACTAAAACGGCTTTTTCCGATCTACCTGACATGAGCGATATACGGGGCCCGGCGGCATCTCTCGCCAGCCGAGTCACGGAGATGCGAACGGATGTGTTGGTCCTAGGCGGTGGCATGGCCGCATATCGTGCTGCAATCGCCGCGCGTAATGAGGGTGTCGAAGTGGTGCTGGCCTATCGCGGACGAGGCGCTTCACCCTATGTGATTGGCTTTAATGCCCCATTGGGACACTGCGATGACCGGGACAGTCCAGACGTCTATTTCGACGATATGGTGCGTGGTGGTTATGGTCTGAATGACAGGCGGTTGGTGAGGCGATTGGCGCACGGCGCTGCGGATGCTTATCGCGAATTGCAGGCGCTGGGCGTGCCATTTGCCATGCAAGCAGAACGGGAGCGTGCATTGCAGCGCCATCTGTCCGGAAACTCCTATGCGCGCTCTGTATACGTGCCTGATGGAACGGGGCGTGCGGTCATCGATACCTTGATTCGGCATGCTCGAACGCTAGGGGTAGTCGAACGAGGCGGTGAGAAGGTCATCGGGTTGTTGCATGGAGAGGCGGGCGTACAGGGCGCACTGTTATGGAAGCCGCACACCGAGCAGCTGACACTGGTTCGTGCGCGCACCGTGGTCGTCGCCATGGGAGGCCTGGGACAACTCTACGCAGATAGCACTTATCCCGTAGATGTCGCCGGCGATGCTTGTGCGATGGCCTATGAGGCGGGAGCGACGCTGATCGATATGGAGTTCATGCAGTTCGAACCTGTGGTAACGATATGGCCGTCACAATGCCGCGGCATGGAGATGCCAACCGCAATGCTGGGCGACGGGGCACAGCTACGGAACGCGGCGGGTGAACGATTCATGCTCCGGTATAACCCGCCACATGCCGAGCGCCAGATCGAGAAGGCGCGTATGGCTCTATATATCCAACAGGAAATCGACGAGGGTCGGGGGTTGCCTGAGGGCGGCGTGTGGTTCGATGCCACGTCGTTGGATGCCGATACACGGGAAAGCTATGTTTCTCATTGTTCGCGATTGCGTGCGGCAGGCGTAGATCCCGCAAACCAGGCTGTGATCGTCGCACCCGCAGCGCATAGCGCGATGGGCGGCATACTCGTCGACGATTGTGGATGGACTGGCGTAACGGCTCTCTATGCCGCGGGTGAAGCTTGCGGCGGCGTACATGGCGCCAGCCGTATCGCGGGGAATGGTTGCAGTGACACGCTGGTCTTTGGCGCAGTAGCGGGAAGGCATGCGGCGCGCGCGGCGCGAGCGTTGGAGTGTGCCAGTGAAGCGCCGATTGATATCTCGCTACGTGCATTGAGCCGCTGGTGGGGAGAGGAGCAGGGCGACCCTGTCCCACTGAAGCACCGTATTCAGCAGGCGGTAGCCGCTCATGCCGGAATCTGGCGCTGCGCTACGGGGCTGAATCAAGGTTTAACAACGTTGGAGCAGCTCGACGTCGAGCTGCAAAGCATGCGTGCCAGAACCTTGGCAGGAGCGGTAGCGTTGCTGGAGACAGAGCGCATGACCCGCTGCGCCGTCATGGTCTTGGCAGCGGCGTTGCAACGTACGGAAAGCCGTGGTGCACATCAGCGTACAGATTTTCCTCAAAGCGATACGCGGTGGTTGACGCATCTTTCATTCGACCGAGATGGGCAATTTTCCCCGCGCGAAATTCCGATTCATTGACATTCATTGGCTGGAGACATTGTGGACTTTGAACCTACTGAAGAACAACGGATGGCGCTCGATGGCTGGCGCCGTTTTGTTGAAAATGAAATTGCACCTATGGTTTTGCCATTTCGCGATCATGCGTTTTCGCCGGACGTCGCGCATCAGTTGCTGTCGATGATGGCGCCTTATGGTGTGGGATCGGGTTGGGTTCCCGAGGAGGGCGGTGGTACGGGCTATGACTTTCTGACCAGCGGCTTGCTATTCGAGGAGCTGGCCCGTGTGTCGCCGGATGCCGCCGGGCTTGCATGGGTGGCCGAAGGGGCTGCGCTGAAGCTCTACACGAATGGCTCCGCCGCGTTACGTGACCGTTATCTGCCGGGAATGCTGAGTGGCGAGATCATCGGCTGTTCGGCGATCAGTGAGCCGGGTATTGGATCGAGCGTGCGCGAAATGCGGACCCGTGCAACGCGAGACGGCAACTATTTCCGTATTTCTGGCGAGAAAATGTGGACCTCCAATGCCTCTGTCGCGGACATCGCGATCGTCGTCGCACGTACCGGGGAGCAAGAATTCTCCATGTTTTTGGTTGATCGTCGTGAACACGGATTCGAAACCCGGGAAATAGAAAAGCTGGGCCTGAATGGTTGGTCCATGGGGCAGATGGTGTTCGATGATGTCGTGGTCCCCGCCGAGAATCTATTGGGAACGTTAGGAGCGGGATTGCGGGAAACCATGAAAGGCTTCGATCGTTCACGTTGTTTCGTGTCCACTCTGGCTTTGGGCATCGCGCAAGCATCTTTGGACAACGCGGTGTCTTACGCTGGTGAGCGGACTCAGTTCGGAAAACCTATCGCGGGACATCAGCTCGTACAGGGATTGCTGGCCGAGATGGTGAGCGAGCTCGACGCGTCTCGTTTGCTCGTGTACCGCGCGCTGTCGATGATGTCGCAGGGAAAACGCTGCGAAATGGAAGCGGCCATTGCCAAGTCATTCACCACAGAAGCCGCACAGCGTATTACATCCAAGGCCATACAGGTGCATGGCGCATTTGGTTTGACGCGTGAGTTTCCCGTCGAGCGTCATTTCCGAAACGCACGCATGCTCACGATCCCTGATGGGACCACTCAGATCAATCAGTTGATTATTGGCCGAAAGCTGACTGGCATGGATGCTTTTCACTAGCCATTGATAAATAACGTACTGGAGGAGTCGATAACTATGAAAAAAGCTTTGATCATGGGCGCATTAGGCGTTCTCATGAGTTCCCCTGTCCTGGCTGCATCATGGCCGACCGAAAAGCCCATCCGCATTGTGCATGGCTTTTCGGCCGCAGCAGCGACCCAGATGCTGGCTCAGGAAATAGCAGAGCAACTGCATGCGAAGACTGGAGCGACGGTGTATGTGGAGCCGCGGCCCGGTGCGGGAGGTAACATCGGCGCCGATGTCGTAGCAAAATCGGCTCCGGATGGCTACACGTTGTATGTCGCCACCTCGGCGACGCAAGCGATCAATCCATTGATCTACAGGAAGCTGCCTTTCGATACGCAAAAGGACTTTGCTCCGATTTCTATATTGGGCGACGTGCCGAATGTGCTGATCGTGAACAAGAATCTGCCAGTCAACACACTCGCCGATTTCGTAGCACTGGCGAAGTCCCAACCCGGTAAACTGCATTATGGATCCAGCGGAAACGGGACCTCTATGCATCTCGCGGCAGAGCAGTTCAAGATGACCGCGGATGTTGATATTCAGCACGTTCCGTATCGGTCTTCCGGTACCGCTGTCACGGACCTCATGGGAGGACAGATCGATGCGATGTTCCATCAGGTGCCGGCCGTGATCGGCATGATACAGAGTCAGAACCTGAAGGCGTTGGCGGTGACGACGCGTGAGCGTGTGGCGGCACTGCCAGATGTGCCCACTGTTGCCGAAACTTATCCGGGTTTTGAATCGATGACCTGGTACGGCTTGTTCGCCCCGGCGGGGACGCCGGAGGCGGTCGTGCAGCAGGTCAATCAAGTCGTCACGACAGCGTTAAAAGGCGACCTGGGAAAAAAGCTGCTGGCCATTGGCATTACGCCGCGTCCGTCATCTCCGGAACAAACTGCCGCGGCTGTCTCGAGCGACTCCGCGCATTGGAAGGTGGTGGTGGATCGTGTGGGCGTGCATCTGGATTGAGGCGCAGTTTGCTCTATTTGGCGCATTGGCCGTGTTGTGCCTTGCCTGCAGGGCCTCGGGGAGCATGATACTGTCACCCTCGAGGTCCTATTCGTTTCTTTGGAGCGATAGCGCCCGCGGCACTAGCTATCGCATCCCCGGATTGCATCCTTGATCGCTTCCAGTGCGCTCCTGATCTTCAGCGAATTCTTCAGGCGTTCTTGCAGCATGATAAATACCGGCACCGATTTTTCGGTTCGGTAGCCAGGGAAAATCCTGACCAGCGTTTTCTCGGCAGTGGCAGACAGGCTCATCACATTCGGCAATAGGCCGATACCTTGTCCTTCCTTTATCATTTGAAAGATCGCGCCCCAGTGGTTGATCGCCATCACTTCGTTGATCATGACTTCTGCTTTACCGCCCTGGTCATTGACGAGCGAGAGCTTCTCTCCAGAAGAAAATCCGGGTTGATTGATAAAGGGATGTTTTTCCAGATCGGAGATTTGATGTATGCCATTATTTTTCTCAAGGTATTCTTTCGAGCAAAATAACAGGCCGTGAATCGTCCCGACGTCAAATGCCATCAACCTTTCATTTTTGGTCGGCCCCACCCGAATCATTAAGTCGACATCGTCGCCCATTGATTCCGATTGCACGTCGTAGAACCTCAGTTCAACTCTGACTTCGGGAAAAATGCTGCGAATTTTCAGCAGGGCAGACGACATGATGTAGTCGTCAAAACAAATCGGCACAGCGATACACAACGTCCCCGACGGACTGGTGTCTAAAGACTTGATCGCATGCAAACCCCCATCGACACTTTCGATGGTGTTTATGCTTAGTTCATAGAATTTTCTGCCGGCCTCGGTGCAAGACAGCGACCGTGCGCTGCGGGTCAGGAGCTGGATGCCAAGATGGTCCTCCAGCCGAGCCAAACGCTCGCTGATAGCAGGTTGGCCCACGTTCAGTTCGCGCGCAGCGCCAGAAAGCGTCCCGCACTCTACGACGCGAATATATATTCGCATTGCTGCCAACATGTCCATAGAAATAGGTCACATTTCTGTATGTAATAGTTGACACTATAACCATCTATCTCGGAACGCGCTTCAAGGCTTCAGGAATGAACAGGGGCAGCACGCACCCGCTAAATCGTTATTTTTGAATGAGTTCTCCGAAGAACATATACCCCTGTTGTCGTACGTTCATCAGCGGCAGTTTGCTTCCATTCAGAATGGCTTTCTTTTTCAAGCGGCTGATTGCGACAGTCAGGGTACGCATGGCGGACTGACCGGCAGCTGCAGGTTCCTCACCATCTGTCTGGTCATGATCGAATTGCTCGATCGACGACAAATCGACGGGCGTGTCGGGGTGTAGATATAACTCAATAAAGATCCGGCGCTCGTGTTTGGAGAGTTCCAGCTTGCTGCCCGCAGGGGTTTGCAGGATCCAGGAGTCGTGACAAAGCGCCCAGGTTTCTCTTGTATTTGCGTCTGGCGCACTCGCGTTGCTGCGGGTTAGCTTGATCGACCGCGCGGCTTCGGGTCTGGGGCATGGGGCGAATGGGGAGTGCGCCGAGAGCGCAACCGGATGCTTACGGAAAAACGTATGCAGATTTGCTGCGAGTTCTATGGCGCCAAAGTCACTGTTAAGACAGGCATCGGCGCCTGCAAGTAACGCCTGGCTCTTATGGGCTTCGTCGTTGAAGGCACCGATGGCTAAGACAAAATGATGAGGGGACTCGCTGCGGAATTTAGGCAGCCTCATGAAAAGCGCGTCGTCCCTGACATCGACAATATAGACGCCTAGACTGGGTATCTGCGTCGCTGTCGATGCCACTGGGTGGCTACTCTCGATCTGGACGGACGAGTAGCCAAATTGACCAAGATACTCTTTAGTGCGATGCGCCAGAGAAGCATCATCTATAGACAGATATACGGGCATGGTATTTTCTTGCGGCAATCAGGAACGATGCTGACGCTCAGGAGCCCGCATGTAGGGGTTCTCGGCGCCTCAGGTTTTAAACATTTCGTTCAATCCTACGGAATCGTGACGCCCAAAGAAAGTCATCTGTCCCGATAATAAGTATCGGTTCTGCAAGGTTGATCTCGGTGTTGAAGTTAGATAGGTCACTGTTCCTCGCACAAACATCTCTACCGCGTGATGTAATTCCATGCAAAGAATTGCCACGTCGCGCCTGAGATCGACGCCCCTGCCGTAGGTAGAACATACTGCTATCTCAGCCGCGCCTGTAGTGCTATAACATTGGCTCTCTCCAGTGAGAAGGGCTATTTATTATGGGAGTGGCTCGTTCGAGATCGCTCGTGGTATTGCTTGTTATTGCTAGTCTTTGTATCCCCATCGTTGGCGTTGTCCTGATCTCCTGGAACCTGGCTCTCCATTCCTATCAGCGTCAATTGACTTACTTGAGCGAGAGCATGCTCTCTCGTACGCAGGCGACGCTCGACGAGGCCAAGGCAGCTCTTGATGAAATAAAGCGCTATGCCAGCATCCCGTGTTCGGAGGAACATATCACTGAGATGCGACGCCTGGTCGCGAATAATCGGTCTATTGTGGGGATGGGTTATCGCGGCGAGAATGGTCTACTGAAGTGCAGTGATTACGGCCCGCCGAAGGTCGCCATGCCTCGCAGCGAGGCGATACCCTATGTGATGGACAACGGCTTGCATATGATTCCCCGCCTGGCGACGCAGATGGCGGGTAGTGAGCCGCGTGTTCTGCTCTATGTCGGCAGCAATGAGGTGCTCGTAGACCCTCGTAATCTCACGGACATCGTGAGCACTGAGGACGAGCAGCTGGCCGTGACGCTGGATCAAGCCGGTTTGGTCATCGAAAAAAACCATCCAGATCGAGAGTTGGTGCGTCTCTTGCAGAGAAAGCCGGCGCCGGGCTCACAAGACTCGCATGTCTATTCTGTCGCCAAAGAAGGACCATGGACCGCCATCGCCATGAGCCCTATCCGAGTGGTTCATACGGAGTTTCGCAAGCTGCTCTTCGTCATGCTGCCGATTGCGCTCGTGATATCTGTCCTCTTTATCTTTTTGGGACTGGGCGTGATCAGAAAGCGCGCCTCGATTGAAGGCAGGCTAGCCACCGCGGTCAAGGAGCATGCGTTCACGGTTCATTATCAACCGATAATCGACATCCGTACCGGCGCGTGTGTCGGGGCAGAGGCGCTGGCGCGATGGCCGCAGCCGAATGGCGAGTACATTGCGCCAGAT
This sequence comes from Bordetella tumbae, assembly GCF_054780995.1. Classification (NCBI taxonomy): domain Bacteria; kingdom Pseudomonadati; phylum Pseudomonadota; class Betaproteobacteria; order Burkholderiales; family Alcaligenaceae; genus Bordetella; species Bordetella tumbae. Next base: position 113,939 of record NZ_BAAGVG010000004.1, on the reverse strand, counting down.
ATCTTTATTCCCCAGGCGGAAAAGAACGCGCTCATCTTTTCGATCACGGATCAGGTCATCGAGACGGTGGTCCGCGATATGGCGGAGGCGCTGCGTGCAGAAAAGGATTTGCATATCTCCATTAACGTCAGCGCCGCGGACATGTCATCAGGTCGGGTGTTGAGCGTATTGCGACGGCTGTTGGCTGAGGCCAGCATTCCCAGTGAACAAATTTGGCTCGAGGCAACAGAACGCGGTTTGATGGATGTCGAATCGGCACGCCAGTCTATCCAGCGCGCACATACGGCCGGTCATTCTGTTGCGCTGGACGACTTTGGGACGGGGTACTCGAGTCTCACCTACCTGGAGGCTCTACCGATTGACATGATAAAAATTGACAGATCCTTCGTCGCCACGATCGGCCAGGTGACAGCAAAGAGCCCCGTCTTGCCTCATATCATCGATATGGCTAAAACGCTGAATCTGCGGTGTATTGCAGAAGGCGTGGAAACTGAGGTTCAACTTGAGTATCTGACCGGCAAGGGAATCGAGTTTGCCCAGGGATGGTATTTCTCGAAACCGTTGCCTGCCGCGGAGTTCATCGCATTCCTGGCGCAACCCCGTGCCGATGCCCGGCGCGCCTACTGATCTCAGACGACCAGGTATCCCCCATCGACCGGCATCACCACACCCGTCATGAACGATGCCGCAGGCGAGCACAAGAATGCCACACCATTGGCAACGTCCTGCGGCGTACCCCAGCGCCCCAGCGGCGTACGAGCCAGAATGGGCTGTGCCCGCTGGGGATCGTCCTGCAGCGCCTGCGTCAATGCCGTGGCGATCCACCCCGGTGCGATCGCATTGACGCGAATTCCATCCTTGGCATAGGCAATGGCCAAGGATTTCGTCAACTGCGCCACGCCGCCTTTACTGGCTGCATAGCCGGGCACCAGGCCGCCCCCAAAAAAGCTCAGCATCGACGCCATATTGACGATGCAGCCGTTGCTGGTTTTGAGCAGCTCGCGCGCAGCGGCGCACATGCGCATGGTGCCACTCAGGTTGACGGCTACGACCTGATCAAACACATCGGGATCCAGCTCTTCGCCGCGTTTGATGATCCCCGCGCAGTTCACGAGCATATCCAATGCCTCGATCTGCGCGAATATGGCATTGACCTGGTCCGGTTTGGTTACGTCGGCTTCGATGACTTGTACATTGTCATCCAGAGATCCGTCCCCGCGGCCCAGGCCAACAGCTATCACCTTTGCGCCGAGCCGTGCCAGTGCATTGGCGACGCCTGCGCCGATGCCTTGCGTAGCGCCAGTCACCAGCGCGGTTCTACCTGCGTACAAATTACTGGTGAACGTCATCTCGCGTTCCTTTTTTGCTGTGTTGTGAGGCCGGTAGGCCGGTGCGTTGAGGGTGCCCTCCTTGCCTGCGTCTTGGTTCGGCCATGATCAGCGGATGAATTGCTTGACATAGTCCGCCCCTAATCCCACGGCCTCGAAATGTCGTTTACACATATCGATCTTGGTGAATACGTCTTCGTATCCGTTGCCTTTGCCCCAGGGGTCGGTGTAGTACATCACGCCGTTGACTTGGAAATAGGTGATCATTTCCTCGCAGTCTTCGGGGACATAGAGGGTGTGGGTTTCACCCGGCGGTTCGAACACGTAGGAGCCTTCTTGTGCCCACCAGTCATGCTCCAGATATTTCCATTTGCCTTTGAGGACGAAGCCATGCACGGCTTGCGGGTGGCGATGCCGGCTCAATACTCCGGACTTGCGCACCTTCAGCAGATTCATCCAGTAGCCCTGGCTGGCGTTCAGACAGAGTGGGCGGAACCACACGTTTTCTGCCTGCGGGACCCACAGCCGCTCGTCCTTGGGGATAGCACTCTCCACCACAATTTCGGGTAATGCCTCTACCGGGTTAGGGTATTGATAGGGCATCATCGGGTTGGCTTCTTTGTTATCAACGGGCATCACATCGCTCCTTTGTCCATAATATAGAATATATGGTTATAATATGGACATTATAGGGCGAGCGCTACCGACCTAAAAGTGCGCTTTATAGGTATTAACCCGTGGTTTAAACGGAAAGCGAAGCGGATCAGGCGGGCTGCACTAGCGCGACGCGTTTTTGCAGCCAGAACGTCAACCCTAGATTCATGATGGCCAGCGCGGTCAGAACAGACAGTGTGCCCATCGCGCCTATATGAGTGATAAGCACGCCGCATACTAACGGGGTGAACGCCTGGCACAGGAGCGAGGATCGAGCCAGTTTGCCCATCACGGGGGCCAGCATGGTCGACGGCAGCAGTGCCAACGGCAAGGTGCCGCGCACCAGCGCGCGCAGTCCGTTTCCTATGCCGTAGCACACCATGCCGAGTGCCGCGATCTGGGGGCTGATCAAAATCAATAGCAATCCCGCTGCGACAAAGCCCGCAGAGAGCAACCCCATCCAGATCGGATGCAGGCTTTTGATGCTGAATGTGATCACGCGCATGGCCACCATGCTGGGCCCGATCAGTGCGCTGAGCGCGATGGCCGAGGCAAGGCTATGCCCGGCGCCTTGCAAGAGCGCAATGATCTGTACGGATACTGCCGTCATCAAGATGGCGGCAATTGAAAACACGCTCGAGAGCAGCCAATAGGTGCCGCGTGAGACATTGCCTGATGGGACTGCAGCTTGAATGTTTTTCTTCTGAACGGGCGAGGCCGCATCAGCCTCTGTGTCCTGCGGGAGGGCTTTCAAGTAGAGCGGGGCCATCGTGGCCGCCAGCACGCCTGCGTAAACCCAGCAGGTCACGCGCCATCCGAGCGGTTCGACCATCCAGGCCAGTACGGGCCAGACGATGGTCGTCGCAAAACCTGCGATGAGAGTGATCGCATTAATGACGGCTCGAGCCCGTTGTCCATACATGATCCCCAGTGTTGTGAACAATGGGTCATATAGGCCTCCCGCCATACCCACGCCGATCAGCGTCCATCCGATTACGAATACGGGGATGTTGGGGGCGAGGCCGATTACACATAGGCCGGCCGCCACAATCCAGCTCGATCCAATGAGCACCTTGCGGCCGTGACGACGCGCAATATAGATATTGGCCCGCGGTGATAGCAGCGCCGATACCAGGACGCCGATCGTCAGCGAACCATAGATCCAGGTCATGGACCATCCGGTATCACGATGAATGGGCTCGGCCAGCACGGCGAGCAAAAAGAAAGAGCCGCCCCAGATCAATATTTGGGCGATACCAAGCAACATGCTGTCAAAGAACGGTAATGCTGCTTGTTGCTGCTTATTCGGGCGCACGCGCCGCTCCAGGGGGGCTTCGGGATGAGGGGTATGGTATCAGGCACGTAAGTAACAGTTAATTACCCTGAGCCACAATTCCCCTGATTACGAATTGCCTTGTTGCGATTGGCAGGGATGTCTTGCAGGCTCACGCAATTTGGCTATCAACAGGCGAGTAGAGTGAAAGGCTCCTCAATAACAACTGGAGCGTCTCATGCTTAATACATTCCCGACGATGCGTCGCGCTGCGATGGCGGCGATGACGGTTGCAGTGGCTGGGCTCGTATTTTCCGGCTGCACCACGACCTCGGACAAAGCTTCAGCCAGCGCCGCTGAACAGAGGCAGGAAATCAACAGCGGAACGGACGCCACGCTGAGCAAGTTGTACGAGACGTCGCCACAGGCCAAGGCTCTGGTCGAGCGTGCCAAGGGTGTGCTGGTGTTTCCGTCTGTGTTGAGTGCGAGCTTTATCGTAGGTGCGCAGCATGGCAAGGGCGTACTGCGGGTGGGCGGCGTGGATTCCGGGTACTACAGCACCACGGCGGGTTCGGTAGGGTTCCAGGCGGGTGCGCAGTCCAAGGCGGTCATTCTGCTGTTCATGACGGATGAAGCCTTGCAAAAATTCCGCAACAGTAATGGGTGGACGGTAGGCGCGGATGCGACGGTGGCTGTTGCCAATGTAGGGGCGAACGGCAGCATTGATACCAATACTGCTCAGCAACCCATTGTTGGTTTTGTTCTCAACAACGGTGGGCTGATGGCAGGTGTTTCACTCGAAGGCGCAAAAATTGCCAAATTAGACCTCTGATAGGAGACGAGAGCGTCTTTCGGGCGCTCGTCTTTACCTGCTTCAGATCGTTTTTCGTCGCGAAATGGCCGCCAGTCTGGCAAGACTGGCGGCCATTTTTTGTATTTAATGGGGAGGTATCAACCCGTGATATTTAGACTTTTTCCGTGATAGTATTGTCCAAATACATCAAGGTGTGAGATTTTCTGGGCTGTCACGAAATCGTTCACTTTGGCTCGTGTATCGGCACAGCCCCGGGGACAGGGCTGCAGACAAAGCAGGCTCACTTTGATGGTCGGTATCCGTGTTTCTGGTCTACGCTCTCTATGTCGCTGCGATTGGCATCAGTGTCATCTCTTTGCTGAGCGTGATCCTGCGTTTGATTTCGCTGCGCGAATACCGCCCGACCGGCTGCGTGCCAGTGTCAGTCATTCTGCCGCTGACGGGCGAGGCCCGATCGTTCGGAGCGCTGCTCGAGGCACTCAATAAGCAGACGCTGCGTCCGGCCTGTCTGCTTGTCACCGTCGAATCCGAGCTGGATCCCGCCTATGCCAGGGTTCAGGCCGAAGCTCACAACGCAAGCTTCCCGATCAAACTGGTCGTCGCGGGTCCCGCCACCCATCAGGCACAAAAATGCCGCAATCAACAAGCCGCACTGGATCAGCTGGATCCCGAGATCAAAGTCCTCGTCTTGATGGATGGCGATATCGTGCCCGACTCAGAATGGTTGGGCGGCTTGGTTTGGCCTATCGTTTCGGGGCAATACGACATCATTAGCGGCCATCGCTGGCAGCAAGTCGCCAAACACCGCATCGGCGCGCATTTTGTCACGGCCGCTGATCGTGCGATTACCTTGTTGCCACGCATAGAGTTGGACTGTGCTTGCGTGACATGGGGAGGCAGCATCGCCATGACGACGCTGGTCGCGCAGCGCCTGGATCTGCGGTCGCTATTGGATCGTGTGCTTTCCGATGATTTGGCCTTGGCTCGCCGTGCTGCTGAACTGGGACTGCGCGTCGGGACGCATAAATCCTTGTTAGTGCCGTCGCCCAACCGGCAATCGTTTGTATCGGCGTGGCATTTCGCTCGCCGGCAGTATCAGATGTGCCGTATCTATCGGCCCGCATTGTGGCGGCTGGGGTTGTGCGTTGTCGGGCTGCGCTTGTCCGGATGGGGGGCTGCCATGTGGTTTGCCGTGATGGAAGGCACTGCCATGTGGGTGCTGGCATCGCTGATGACCCTGGGCGTATTCAAGCAATATGGGATCAGCGAAGTGTCTCGCCAGATGGACATGCCTGATTCCGGGTCTGTGCGGCTCGTTCAAATCGTATTGGGCTGTCTGCAGCCGATTGTGGATGTCTTTCACCTGAGTGTGATTGCCGCGGCGCATTGGGCAGCCCGTGTGCGATGGGGGCATGTGACGTATCGCGTGTCGGGTCCAGACAATATTCAGGTCGAGGCGCGGGAGCCGTTTGGAGGCAGACGCCCACTCGAGCGGGATTACGCGACGAATCTCGGCGACTGGGAATTGGCCGAAATCGCCGGCCAGGGCACAGAACCCCCCCCAGTAGGGGGAGCCTCTTGATTCTTGCTTGCAAGACTCAACCAGGGTGATTGCACTACGTGGCTTTGTTTACGAGCCAGATTTTTGTTCTGACGGTGCGGGTGCCGGTAACGCCTCGCACGTGAAATCAATGGTCGCCTCTTTGGGCATCAATCCCGTAGCGTGATTGGATGTCACTTTGGGTTGCGTCATGCGCTTGTTCATCGACGCACAATGAGCCTCGGCCTGCTCGCGCGCAATGTGTTTGACTTCTACCCACGTCTGCCATTTGGCGCCTGCGTTATACGTCACTCGATACGTATCGGGCCCCGTGGGCGTGGTTTGGCTCATGCTGGTGCAGGCAGCGAGCAGCGAAAACGTCAAAGCATAAGTGAGCGGGCGAAGCAGCATGAGGATTCCACGAATAAGATCTGTGCTATTACAAAGCACAGGGATGCTCTGTGCAAGCGCAATAGCTATCATTGGCGGGCATGCTAGCATGCCCGCCAAGCATCATTCTTCACGAGGTTTTCATGGATATTCAAGAACAAATCGCTGTTATTGTGCACACGATTTCGCACCAGGGCGGGCGCATTGATGCGTTGAACTCGGTCCTGTCGTCGATGCTGCACCTGGCCAAATCGTCGCCCGGTCTGCGCGAGGCGATCGAGGCGCAATTGGAGCAGAACTATTCCAGCTTGTTGGCACGCTCTGAGAATCCGCAGTATGTGGCGGGTTTTGAAAGCGTACGTGACAGTGTATTGGCCGCTATCAAATAATTTCACTGTTCAGGCCGCTCGACTTACCCACAGCTTCTGTGGACAACCCTTGGGATAGCTCGGGCAAAGAAAGAAAACGTCCTTGTGGGGCAAGGGTTTACCCCTGGCGGTTAAATCCTGACATCAATGCGCAAGAATCGGGCCAAAGGAGGGGCGATCGACGCTAGTCTGTCTCGGCCACGATATTGCTGAGCGTGCGCATGGCCTGAGCCATCTGGGGCGTATACGGCGAGCCGCAGCTCAGTCGCAGGAAATGGTTATAGCGGTCCGAATTGGAAAACATGGTGCCGGGGGCGATGCGTATCCCATGCGCCAAGGCTTGTTCAAAGACCTTTGTACTGGATCGTTGGCCGGGCATTTCCACCCATAGCAGCATGCTGCCTTCGGGCATGCTCAGGCGAGTGCCGGGCGGGAAATATCGAGCCACGTCTTCGGCAATATGCTCGCGCTGGCTCTTCAATTGGCGGCGCAGACGGATCAGATGTCGATCATAGGCTTTGGACGCCATGTATTCGGCGACGGCGACCTGAGCCAGGGGCTCATTCGATCGGCTTTGCGCAAATTTCAGCATGGCCACGCGCGCGGCCCAGCGGCCACCCGTCATCCAGCCCAATCGCATGCCGGGCGCCAGGGTCTTGTGCATCGAGGCGCAATAAATCACGTTGCCCGTGTGATCCCAGGATTTGATAGCCGGCCGCAATTCATTGTCATCGCAGAGCAACCCATAGGTATCGTCTTCGATGAGAGCAATCTGATGGCGTTCGCACAGTGTCACCAGCCGCGCCTTTTCAGTATCCGGCATGATGCAGCCCAACGGATTTTGAAAATTAGGCACCACGACCACGGCGCGCAGGTGAGGGTGGGTCTGCAGTGCTAATTCCAGCGCGTCCACAGACAGGCCGTGTTGCGGGCTGGTCGGGATCTCGAGCGCACGCATGCCCAGGCTTTCCAGGATCTGCAGCAGGCCAAAGTACACCGGTGATTCCACGGCAACGGTATCTCCCGGTCGGGCAACCGCCCGCAGCGCCAGGTTGACGGCCTCGATGCAGCCGTGCGTGACCACGATATCGTCCGGCCCCAAGCTCATTCCCAGCTCCAGGGCGCGCCTGGCCAGGACCGTACGCAATTCTGGATGGCCGTGGGGCGGTACGCGATCGACCAGCATCGAGGGATGTTGGCGCACTGCGCGAATCATGGCCTGCTTGAGCGCCTCGGCCGGATACTGCTCGGGGGCGGCAGCGGCGAGGGCCAGGTTGATGCTGGTGGTGTGCCGCTCGCATTGCGCGATGAATTCCGAGACACGATCGTGGATCCCCACATAATTTGCCGGGCCGGGCAGTACCCCGGGATCCGGCTCGGATGCCGGCAGCATGACCGTGCGATGCTTGGCGCGGACAAAATATCCGGAGCGTGGGCGGGCTTCGATCAGGCCATCGTCTTCGAGTTGCCGGCAGGCTTGCAGCGCCGTTGACAGGCTGACGCGATGGGTGCGGACCAGATTGCGTACCGAAGGCATGCGCTCTGCGGGCGCCAATACGCCGTTATCAATGGCTCGGCGATAGTGATCAGCCAGCCGTTGATACAGAGGCTGATCGTGAGTCGGCTGAACTTGAGGGGAGGTCATAGGCACATCCATCTCAACATCATGAGCCCGATCGGGCCAAACCGTAATACACAGTTTGCGGGAAAGACGACCATAACAGATCCCCAAAATGCTGTCTGTTACGGCACAGAAAACAAGCCTGTGTGTCTGTTGCGATGAAGGGCGGGCGCGTAATCTGACTGGACGGTTTTGGGCGGTTTTTCGAGATCGCCCGATCTAGACAAACTCGGGATTGGCCATTGTCCGGCCCGAGCTATTCTCGACAGGAACGCCATCATGACCAGCAGCAGCGCACCCGGCACCAGCACATCCAGCTTGACGGAAGAAATCGTCTTGCCCCCTGGCTCTACACAGACTGTGTACGGCGTTCGTGGCACGGTACTGATCTGTCTGACAGGCGGTGTCATCCAGCATCAATCCATTCCCCGTGACGGTGACGCCATGCCGTACATCGCCCAGTCGCCGTTGCGGCAGGGCGAGTCTTATGTATTCGAAGACACTCACTCGATCCTGCTCAGGGCAGAGGGGCTGACGCATCTGTTATGTATACGGCCACGCCCGGTTTGGCGTGTATGGGCGAAGCAGTTGATGCAGCGCATCGAATATTATGCTATGATTACAAACATCAGACGCGGGGTGGAGCAGTCTGGCAGCTCGTCGGGCTCATAACCCGAAGGTCGTAGGTTCAAATCCTGCCCCCGCAACCAAATTTCAAGCGCTCCCGTGCGAATTTCGCCGGGGGCGTTTTGTTTTTTCGGCTGTGGACGCCGTCTTTCCAAGACCGGATCAAGTCGTTGTCAGAGCTGGCCCGTCATCGCCATGCTTGTAGTGCACCTCTGCGAACACCCGTGTTGAATTTTTGCGCCGCCCTTATGCGCGCATGACGCTCGGCTATAGCTATAGTACGACCTGAGAATCAGCGCATAGGGCGCGCAGGAGGAGTCATGTTCGATCGTACCGTCGTCAGCTTGTGCATCGCGGTGTTGGCGCCGATGAGTGTTTGGGCGTCAGATAATGGCTCGATACGCGAAGTCAGGCTGTCATCGGGGGGCTTGGCCGAGATTGTCAGGGCTGCGCCGGTGAACGACGGCTCTGTTCGTCTGGAGGTGCCGCTCGATCAGGTCGATGATATTTTGAAAAGCCTGGTGCTCAATAGCTCGGCAGCCTCTGTGTCGGGCTTTTCGTTGGTCGGGCCCAGGCCGCTCGAGGAAAGTTTCAAGGGTCTGCCGTTTCCGCCTCAGGCGCTGGCTTCGGTGCCTGCGCTATTGACCGCTTTGCAGGGCGCAGCCGTTACCGTGACGAGTAATGGCAAAACGGTGCAGGGCAAGGTGCTGGGAGTCGAGCCGCGCAAAGGCGCCGATGGCACCCAGTTTTTCCTGTTGTCTGCGCTGACATCCTCGGGCGCGGTCGCGACGCTGGAGTTGTCGCAAGACGCCTCTATCAGTGTCGATGACGCCGCGCTGAGGGACAAGCTCGCCGAGGCCGCCGACGCGATCGGGCGGGCCAAGAACGACCGGTCGCGCGTGATAAATATTAATCTGACAGGCGCATCGAACAGCAATGTCGATGTCTCGTACGTAATCGCCGCACCCATATGGAAGACAGCATATAAGGTCGTGGCGCAGGACGATGGCAAAGCCCGATTGCAGGCCTGGACAGTACTGGAAAATGCCAGTGGCGAAGACTGGAAGCACGTCAAAATCGTGTTGACGTCTGCGGATCCCGTAACGCTCAGGCAGCGTCTGCACCAGTTGTATTGGAAGAATCGATACGAGCTGCCGGTGAATACGGCCTCGACCAATGTGCCCAGGGCGGATACGGGAAATCTGGCGAATCGTGAGCAAGCGGCAGGAGCTGCTGCCTCGACGGGGGCGGCCAGGATGAGGGCGATTCGGCCCGCACCTGCCGCGCCAATGTTGGAGGCAGCGCCGGCACCCGTTGCCATGGCGGATCAGTATGGCGGGGCAACGGCCTCCGCCGAGGACAGCGCCGCGGCCAGTGAAAGCGATATTTCCGCCACATTTGCGCTGCCAGGTACTTACGATCTGGGCAATGGCGACACCTTGTCCACGCCTATTGTTGATGCTGAGGTGCCGGCCACGATGGTGTCCGTGTATCAGGCGGGCGCATCGTCACCGCATCCTGTGGCTGCGTTGATGCTAAAGAACACGACGGGTGTCAGTCTGCCGGGCGGCATTCTCACGATTTATGACGCTCAGTCGGGTTATGTCGGTGATGCACAGTTGGTAGGGTTGCCCAATGAGGACACGCGTTTGGCCAGCTTTGCCACAGACCGAAAGGTGAGTATTGCCGAGGATCAAAAACCGGTCGATGAAGTCGTCGAGATCAAGGTGGTGGACGGGCTGCTGCGCTTGACGCAAAAGTCCCGTATCGTGACGCGGTACACCGTCTCGGGTGCCCTGGACGGTGAGCGTGTTGTCGTGATTGAGCATCCCGTTCGATCTGGGTGGACCTTCTCATCACCTGAAAGCGATGGCAAAACCGCTACCCATCATCGGTTAAAGGCCACTGTGGCGGCGGGCCAGGAAAAGACGTTGGAAGCCGTGGATGAGCAGTTGCAGCGCAACGCTTATGCGGTGGTTGATACGGCACCCGACATGTTATTGGCGTGGTCGGCATCCAGTCCCGACAAGGCCTTGGCGGCCAAGCTGGTTCAGTTGGCCGAGGCACGCAAAAAACAGGTCGAGGCGCAGGCCGCTCTACAGGATCTGGACGACGCGCGCGAGCGCTTGGTGGGTGAGCAGGAGCGCATTCGGCAGAATCTCGGCGCGGTGCCGGGGAGCAGCGATTTGAGCACGCGTTATCTGAAGCAGCTGGAGAGCAGCGAAAACGAAATCCGCGGGCTGAGCGACAAGCGAGCTGCGATGGAAGACGACGTTCACAGTCTCGAGGGCAAAGTGCAGCAGATTCTCAGGACGTTCTGAGGCTGAAGCATGGTTTGTCTTGGGGTAAATCCCACTGTAGCAGCCGCGCCGGGCATGGGATACCATGCCCAGGCGGATTATCAGCTTTCTCTTCTCAGGAGACGTGTTACATGGGTACAGCCAAGTATGATCATCCCGGCTATATCGCAGATATCGGCCCGCAGGGACAGTACTATGTGGGCGTTTGGTGCCCGCATGGTTATCCCGCACATGTTCATATAGGGGATGCCGCCGCTACGGCGGATTCGGCGGATGCGAGCTTGCGGCTGCGTATTCCCGATGGAGCATTCCAATCGCTATCTGACGATTTTGAAACGCTGTGCCGGCGCGCTATCGGCCAGGCGTTGAATACGGGGTTACTAAAGAGCGGGCTAGGGGGCTTTCAAGAAACGCGCCTGGTGTTGGAAACGGAGCCGTGGTCGGGCCCGATGCAGGCAGCAGCCAAACAGTAGCGCACGCTATGATGGATAGGGCCTGCCTGTGCGTGGGCGGCCCTGTGGTTCGTATGAATCGGTACGTGGCGCCGCCGCAGTACTGTTAATTACTGGGTCTGCTTGCCCGGTTGACCCAGCATGGCCACCAAGGCCTGCTTCAGATGTGGCGAAAAGATCGGCACGGTGTGCGATACGCCATCCCGGTCGGTGCCTTCTTTCAAGGTGACCGATTGCCCCTCGAAAATTTCCGGCGCTTTGCGCTTCTCTACATAGCGGGCGAGCAGGGCGTCGACCTGTTCCTGTGCGACGCTCAAGGGGGCTGCACTGGCTAGCCGTCGCGCGGCATGGGCCTGCAATACATGGTGCAGATCATCAATGAATAATGCCAATGCGGCTTGGCCGTGACCGGGCTGTTGCCAGCCCCAGCCTTGGTCCGCATCGCCGGGCGTAGAAGAAGAATGTCGCATACCGTCATCCTACCTTATGAGAGCTTTGGCGTGTATGACACAGTGTGCACTGTTGGCATATTGATTTGTTTGGCGATTTGTTAAAAAACGGTGCATGATTACCGAGCCGGGGATCTGAAGTCCGGCTGCAGGGTCAGTAGGTCTGGCCCTGATGATAAGTCGTCACAGGAGAACTCATGAAAAATCGCATTTTGCTCGTCGTTCTGCTTGCTGTGTCCGCCATCTCGGCGGGGTGCAATACGATTGCGGGGGCCGGCAAGGATATCGAAAAGGGCGGTGAAAGCATTCAGCGCGCGGCTGATTAAGGTTGGCGCCCGCCGCTCACTCACTCGGTTTGCGTGAGCGGCACGCCGCGCGACGTGCGGCTAGTGATGCATAATGCCACCATTAGCACTATCTAGTGGGAATGACTATGCGCATTTTGGGTCTGGCAGGGTTGACCATTGCCGTTGTATTGAGCGGCTGCGCCAGCAAAGGGTTGTTGTCCGGCGATCCTCCAGGAGCAACAGAAACTTTTTCGGTACAGGCAGATGTCCAGGCGGCGCATCGCCGCGCGGGCGAGTATGTGCGTGTTTGCCATGAGCAACGCACCCATCCTTATGGTGTGGTGTATCAAACGCATCAGACCTTGGGGGAAAAGGGCGCGCCCAATGAGATTCGGATTTTCAAGCAGACCGAGCCCGCCAAAATCCTGGAAATCATTCGAGCCCAATCGGACGGCGCCAGTGCGTCGAACGTCACCGTCATGGTGCTGGGTCAAGGACAGTGGGATCAGGCGGAGATCGAGGCAGCCAAAGCCTCGATCCAGAGCGCGACGCCGGTATGCCGTCCGTTGGACCGCCAATAACGCTCCTCGAGTCGCGATAGAAAATCGCTTGCGGCGCACGAAATCCTGGGTTTAATATACGCATTGCGTACATTAGCAACCCAGGGGCCGCCATGTCCATTTCCCAGCAAGCCTTTCTACGCGACGCCATGCGTCGCCTCAATCTGACTCGCGATGTCTTCGCCACCCGTATCGGCGTGAAGCGACGTGCCCTAGACACATGGCTCCTGCCAGAAGGATCGCAAGAATTCCGTGCGATGCCCGAGGTGGTCGAGCGTTTTGTCAGTGAAATCGTACAAAACAGCGCCTTGCTGGAAAAGTATACGCAGAGCGCACAGGCCGGCCCGTTGCGAGAGCGGATCGCAGTGAATGGCAAACACCAATTACTGTCTGTGGATCAATTTACCCGCGAGTCGGTCGAGGATCTGTTCCGCGTAGCCGACCTGATGCAGCCTGTCGCCCGTCGGCAAAAAGTATCTCGCGTCCTGGAAGGGGCGGTGCTGGGGAACCTGTTTTTTGAGGCCAGTACGCGTACGCGCGTGAGTTTCGGTTCGGCTTTTTGCCGCCTGGGCGGTTCGGTGTGCGATACCACCGGCTTTACCTTTTCCTCGATGGCCAAAGGCGAGTCGATTTACGACACCAGTCGCGTCATGAGCGGTTACGTCGATGCCATGGTGATTCGTCATCCCGATAAAGGCTCGGTCGCCGAGTTTGCGCAGGCTACGAATATCCCCGTCGTCAATGGCGGCGACGGTCCGGGCGAGCATCCCAGCCAGGCACTGTTGGACCTGTACACGATTCTGACCGAGTTCTCGCGGCTGGGTAAGCTGCTCGATGGCGCCCATATTGCCATGGTCGGCGACCTGAAATACGGCCGTACAGTGCATTCGTTGATCAAGCTGTTGGCCTTGTACAAGGGCATCAAGTTCACCTTGATTTCCCCACCAGGGCTGGAAATGCCCGACTACATCATCGAACAGGCTAGCCGTAACGATAATGTGATCGAGCAAAAAAGCAGCCTGGCAGAGGGCTTGGCGGGCGCAGACGTAATTTATGCGACGCGTGTGCAGAAGGAGCGTTTCGCCAACGAGGAAAGCGAAGGCTACACGCCCGAGTTTCAGATCAGCCGCGCGACGATCGACACGCATTGCGGACCCGATACGATCGTCATGCATCCGCTGCCTCGCGATAGCCGGCCCGGTGCCAACGATCTGAGCGTCGATCTGAATGACGATCCGCGTCTGGCGATTTTCCGTCAGACGGATAACGGTATTCCGATCCGGATGGCGATTTTCGCGGTGCTGCTAGGGGTGGAAGGTCTGGTGCAGCATTCGATGCGCGATGTGACGTGGAAACATCCGTCGCATATCGGCCCGGACGATTCGATTTTCCACGGGCTGGATTGATGGTCTTTACCGGCGGGCATGTATGGCCGCCGGGCTTGGTTCTCAGGCAATGTGTTTATCCTGAGATGGCCCGGCGATAAAAGCAATGATGCCCCACGGACTGGATTGAACCCAGTCTGTGGGGCTTTTTTTAAATACGCTTTTCGCCGCCTAAAGCCTCGGTGAGATCGGCCAGCAATTTCGCCAGTTCGCCCGTCATCAATGCCATGTCGGAATCGAACTTTTCATCGTCATTTTGCATGACGGTGTCGTTGCCTTCCTTGAGGACGTCCAGTGGCGCAACACGTTTCACGTCGAGGGCTTCGGTCAGCACGAAGGACACGCGGTCGGCCCAGGTCAACGCCAGGCGCGTGCATTGTTTACCTGACTGAATGTGGCGGCGCACGTCGTCGACGTCGATGGAATGCTTGACGTAACGAATGGCGGCGCGGCTTTCGCCCGAGGCGCGCAGTTCGGTGTCCTGGTCGATGCTGAAATTCGCGGGGGCCTCGTCGGCGGCCAGCCAGCCGGTCATGGCGGCAGCGGGCGATTGCGCGACGTACAGGTTTTCCAGTGGCAGCGGATCGATGGTCTTGACCAGCAAGCCGATGACTTCATCGGCCTTGGCCGAGGCGGCGGCATCGATGACCAGCCAATGGTTGACCGGGTCGATCCAGACACGCGTGTCACGATAGACACTGAAGGCCTTGGGCAAGAGCTCGTCAGTGACGCGCTCTTTGATTTCCTTCATTTGCTTGCGGCCAGGCTTGTACCCTTGTTGCTCTTCGATTTCCTGAGCGCGGGCACGAGCGACCTGGTTGACGACCGTGGTCGGCAGCAGCTTTTTCTCGGCACGCAGGCTGAGCAAAATCTGTTGATTGACGGTGTGTGAAAGCGCGGCGTTTTCGCGAGGCGAAATCCAGCCCACGCTCTGCATTTCGAGGTTGTTACCGGATTGGTAGGCATGCCGAGCCAAGCTTTCTTCGAGCTGTTCGCCGGTCAGCGTCCACGGTGCGGATAGTCGGTAGATCTTGAGATTCTTGAACCACATGGCGTCGGGCAAAAGGGTTGATTCTATACGACCCTTGCCCGGTTCGCCGGCAGGTCAGTGCTTTTCTTGTGTATCTCGAGACGACATCGGGCCGACGCTCAGTGTCCGGCTCCTTCAGGCGCAGGCCGGATGATGTTCTGTCTGCCGGGCTGGGTTTTATCGCTAGAGATCGACTTTGACTTTGCCGGATTTCACCAGGGCCGCGACCTCGCGAATTTCGGACAGCAAGGCCGCTTGCAATGCCTCGGGCGGGCCTCCTGTCGGCGTGAAGCCTTGCTCGCCCAGTTTGCGCCGAACATCTTCCGTTTGCAGTGCGCGGTTCACGCCCTGATTCAGCGCGGCGATGATGTCCGTTGGCGTCCCCGCGGCGCAATACGTGCCGAACTGGATTTGTGCGGAAAATCCCTGGTAACCGCTTTCCGCGATAGTGGGGATGTCCGGATATTTAGGTAAGCGTTCTGCGCTGGTAACGGCCAATACGCGCAGCCGGCCGCTTTTCAGGTAGGGCTCGACGGCAGCGACTGTGGCAACGACCAACTGGATTTGTCCGCCCAGCAAGTCCGTCATCATCGGCCCGGTGCCTCGGTAGGGCACGTGCAGCATGTCGATGCCGCAGGCGGCTTGCATGAGTTCGGTAGCGATATGTTGGGGAGTCGCGTTGCCAGGCGTGCCAAAGGTCAGATCCTGGGGGCGAGCCTTGGCCTGTTCGACTAGTTCTTTCATGGTCTTGGCTGGCACATCGGCGTTCACTGCCACCATGTACGGCGAGCGCGCGATAGGGCATACGGGCGCCAATTGCTTGAGAACGTCTTCAGGTGGCCTGGCGTAGTAGCGTACGGACGGAACCAGACCTGCGAATAGCAGAATGCCGCCGTCTTTCGCGCCGTTGGCGGTGTAGTCCGCGCCCAGCATGCCGCTGGCCCCAGGCTTGTTTTCGACGATGACGGGACGGTTCAGCGCAGGCTCTAGTGAGGCCGCAATCACGCGTCCCAGGACGTCGGTGCCGCCGCCTGGGGGAAAAGGCACGACGACGCGCAACGGCGCCTCGCGCGCCCAGGCGGGTTGAACCAGTTCTGCGGCGCCTAGGGCGGCGGCATATTTGAGTAGGGTTCTGCGATTCATGGTTTGTCTCCTCCCTGTGCGGGAATAGTGCGTTATGTAGAGGCCGGCAAGAAAAAACCTCGCAACGCCTGAGCGACGGTGGCAGGCGCCTCCACGGGCAGCATGTGGCGCTGTCCTGCGACGATCTGCAATTGCGCCCGCGGCAAATCGGCGGCCAGGGTTTCGCTCATGCGCGGTGTGGAGCCCACGTCGTCGCTGCCTGTCATGACGAGTACCGGGCAACGGATCGCGTGTGTATCGATCAGGCGATCGCCCGTGACGAACATGCGATACGCATGCAGAAAGCTGTCGCGGTCATTGGCGAGTAAGCGTTGTCCGATTTCCTGGACACGCGTTTCGTGGGTTTCGCGATACGCGGGAGTGAACCATCGCGCCAGGGATACGGCCGTCGAGGCTTGAGCATCCTGAGTTGTTGACGCGTCGAGCCGCGCGCGAACCGCTGTGGCTTCGGCTTCGGTGCGTTGATAAACCGTACTCAGCAGTGTCAGTCGCTGGACGCGTGAGGCTCTTGTCGCGGCGTAGTGGGCTGCAATCAGGCCTCCCATGGAATAGCCCAACAAATGAGCATCGTTCCAGCCGGCTTGGTCCAGTACGCGGTCCAGTTGTTTGGCAAAGTCTTCCGGTGTGACGGCAGCTCGTAATGGAGCCGCCTGTCCGTGACCGAGGAGGTCGTACCGCAAGACCTCAAAATCCGATTCCAGGCAGGGAGCGAGGTCATCCCACAGGCGATGATCCAGACCCACACCATGCAGCAGGACCAAGGGCGCGCCCTGGCCTGATCGACGCACCGCAGCGTTCATTTTGCTTGCGCCTCTTGTTCCAGTTCTTTCAAGTCGGAATAGCGATTGCCGATGCGGTGATGTGGGCGGCCAGCGGTGGCAGCGCCCAAGGCAATCACGATTTCATCGGGGGCCGGTGCGTCGTAGATGCAGGTCTGTACGGTCAGATAATGCGAGCGTAAGCCTTCGTCTTGTTTGTGCATCATCGGAATGGAGATGACGCAACCCGGACCGCCCCGCGTGTTGGTGAAACTCAGGTAGCTGGTGCCTTCTACCGCGTTGCGATAGGCATTGCCAAAACGCAAGGTATGGATCAGGGCGGACGCATGTTCGACTTCGCCCGAGGTGCCGACGATAGCCGCTTTACCGTAAGCCTCGATCGCATCGGCCGACCCTGCATGGCGCAGGATTTCGCCGACCAGTAATTCACCCAATGGCGGTGCGGCGGCCAGGATTTCCGGGCGCAGATTTTCCTGAAACGGTTTGTCGGCCCAAGGGTTACGGATTACTGCTGCAGCCACGATCATCACCAACGGTTTTTCAGCGGCTTTGCCGCCTTCGATCAAGGTCTTTTCTACGTAGCTAACGACTTTGCGAACTTGCACAGACATGCTGGGCTCCCGGTTGAACGATGGGAGCATTGTTGGCGCTGCAGTCCGGTTTTAGCAATCTAAATTAATTCATGTTAATTTCGGAAAATCCGAATTAGATAATGGCTGCACCATGTCTGCTCCTTTGAAAATTCAGCATCTGCGTCAGTTCGTACTGGCGGCGGATCTGGGCAGTTTCCGCGATGCGGCCCAGGGCACTTTTCGCTCACAAGCGGCTGTTTCGGCAGCGATGCAAGACCTGGAACAACAGATTGGCGCACCGTTGTTCGAGCCTGGCAAGCGCGCTCGCTTGACGCCGTTGGGGCAGACGTTGCTGCCGTCATTTCGAGAGCTGCTGGCGACGCATGATCGCGTGCAGGATGGGGCGCGGCTTTATGCGATGGGGTATCAGGGGCCAGTGTCATTGGCGGTGATGCCTTCGTTGGCAGACGAGTGGCTGCCGCGATTGGTGGCGCGTTATGCCCAGCGGCATCCTGATGTTCGAATCCGGGCCGTGGATGAGTCGTCTCCCAATGTGCATCGTCTGGTGTTGTCGGGAGATGTGCAGGTGGGCGTGGCGGGTCAATTGCCGCGTACGGACGAGTTGGCGTTCAGCCCCGTTGCGCGTGATAGTTTTGGTCTGGTTTGCCGCAAGACGCATCCCTTGGCGCGGCGCCGCAGTATTGCGTGGTCTGAGTTGACCGGCGAGCGATTGATTGCAAATGCGACGTTTGCGACGCTCAAGGGCCGCCAGCTTGGCGCCGGCGTGGATGATCCAGCGATGGATATTTCGAATCGAGCTTCGTTGCTGGCTAGTGTGGCGGGGGGACTCGGGGTGACCGCGTTGCCTGTGCTGGCTCGACCTCCCGCGAGCACGGGTCTGGCGTTCGTGCCGTTGGTCGAGCCTGTCGTCGAGCGTATCGTCGGTGTGTTGACGCGTCAGGACGAGACGCTATTGCCTTCGGTTGCGGCGATGCATGCGTTGGCGTTGCGTTCGTTAGCGCAGTTTACGCGGCGCAAAGGGGCGACGTTGTATGAGTGAGCGGGCTCTGTGTCGCACAACGGGTCCGTAGCGGTTTTCACTGGTGGCGTACTGCGATGCGTTCTGTCACTGACAGAGTACGGGCCTTCTGGTATCGTCCGCCGCATCGTCATTGATGAATAAAGGATGATAACGATGAAACTGGCGACGCTTGTGGGTGCGGTTCTGATCGCATTGGGTGCGGCGGCATTGGTGTACAAGGGTTTCAACTACACCAGCGAAGAAACCGTGTTGCAGATCGGTTCGGTCAAGGCGACGGCGGAAACGGAAAAATCGATCTCGATTCCGACTTGGGCTGGCATTGCTGCGATTGTGGCCGGCGTGCTGGTGATCGGTTTCGGCCGCCGCCGTTGATCCAGGCAAAAAAAGGCCCGGCTTGAAAAAGCCGGGCCGGGCAGGGTCACACAATGCCGCGCCGTTAAAGGCTCGCGGGGGGCGCGGCATTGGTGTCAGAGAACTGGCCCTGCAATCGTCGGACTGGGGATCAAACGTCCGGCAATGTGGAGCAAGACCGTGTTCTGAGCTTCCAGTCTAATCTCGCCGGTCTGACATCGTCCTGAATCTCGGTTCTTTTGGTTGCGCCAACGGCTTGCTGCCCCTCGTGGGGGTATTTTTCTCCGCTACGGTTGTTGTCTGTGGCATGCGTAGAGTGGAGTTCTTTTGGCGCAGGAGGTCGGCGTGTAAAAGCCCCGCCGGGCCTATCGCCGCGACTCGGCCCATGAGCAGGGGCCTCGGCCCGCTTCGCGGGCTAAATCGCGGCTCAACGGCCCGGCGGGGCTTTTACACGCCGACCTCCTGCTCGCAATGTCTGCCATTGACGGATGTCATGCGCTTTGCTGCATCAACTCTGTTGATTTGCGTCCAGTTTGGCCACATGACATGAACCTGCCTATCGCATTGGCAAAGACAGCTTTAAAAAGCAGCTGATGGCCATCAACCCTCGTTGCATTCCCTCATCATGAGTCCCTGTCGCGTGCCTGGGCGTGGTGCCGGGCCGTTGAGCACGGATTTAGTCCGCGCAGCGGACCGAGGCCCCTGGTCATGGGCCGAGTCCGTGCGATAGGCCCGGCACCACGCCCAGGCACGCGACAGGGACGCCTCCATAGAGACAATCACGAACAGCAAACGCCCACAACACCAACAGCGATAAAAAATGCCCCCACGCTGCCCCTTTGGCTTGCTGCCCCCCAAGGGGGCGTTTTTATCTTGGGACGGCCCGGCGAGACAAAAAAAAGCTCCCGAAGGAGCTTGGAAGAGCCAGACAGGCGCAGCAGTCCTGCCTGGCGGGGGAAAAGGGAGTCTTAGTCGTTGATGTCCACGTCTTTGGTTTCGCGAACAAACAAGGTGCCGATGACCAGCGTCATGACGGCGATGATGATCGGATACCACAAGCCGTCGTAGATGTTGCCTGTCGCAGCCACGATCGCAAAAGCAACCGGGGGCAAGAAGCCGCCGAACCAGCCATTACCGATGTGATACGGCAAGCTCATCGAGGTGTAGCGGATGCGGGTGGGGAACATTTCGACCAGCATGGCGGCAATCGGCCCGTACACCATGGTCACGAAGATCACCAGAATGGTCAGCAGGACTACCACCATGACCTTGTTGATTTGTGCCGGGTCCGCCTTGGCTGGGTAGCCGTGGCTGCGGATCGCGTTGGTCAGGGCGGTTTTCAGCTCGGCAGACTTGGCCTTGAACTCATCCGCAGACATGTTCTTGCCTTCGAAGGAAGGAAACTCGTCATTGCCGATTTTGACCTTGGCTACGGTGCCGGCAGGGGCTGCCTGGTTAGCGTAGTTCACTGAGTTGCCCGCCAGGAACGACTTGACCACGTCGCATGAACTCGTGAATGACGAGGTGCCCACCGGATTGAACTGGAATGAGCAAGTGGCCGGGTCTGCAATCACGGTGACCGGTGCCGATGCCTGAGCTTTTTCGAGCGCTGGGTTGGCAAAGTGCGTCAGGCCCTGAAAGATCGGGAAATAGGTCACGGCAGCGATCAAGCAGCCCGCCATGATGATGGGCTTGCGGCCGATGCGGTCAGACAGCGAGCCGAAGATCAGGAAGAACGGCGTGCCGATCAACAGGGCCAGGGCGATCAGGATGTTGGCGGTGTTGGCGTCGACCTGCAGCGTCTTGGTCAAGAAGAACAAGGCATAGAACTGGCCGGTGTACCACACCACGGCTTGACCGGCAGTCAGGCCCAGCAGTGCGATGATCACGACTTTCAGGTTTTTCCATTGGCCGAAAGACTCGGTCAGAGGCGCTTTGGAGCCGCGGCCTTCTTCTTTCATGCGTTTGAAGGTCGGTGACTCATTGAGCTGCATCCGGATCCACACCGATATGCCCAGCAGCACCACAGAGATCAGGAACGGAATGCGCCAGCCCCAGGCTTTGAAGGACTCTTCGTCCATGATGCCGCGCACGCCCATGATGACCAGCAGGGACAGGAACAAGCCCAGCGTGGCCGTCGTCTGGATCCAGGCGGTGTAGGCGCCGCGACGGCCTTGGGGGGCGTGTTCGGCCACGTAGGTAGCTGCGCCGCCGTATTCGCCGCCCAACGCCAAGCCTTGCAGCAGCCGCAGCACGATCAGAATTGCGGGGGCGGTGATGCCGATGCTGGCATAGCTGGGGAGCACACCCACGAGGAACGTGGACAGGCCCATGATGACGATGGTGACTAGAAAGGTGTACTTACGGCCGACCAGGTCGCCCAGACGGCCAAAGACCAGGGCGCCAAAGGGCCGTACCGCAAAGCCTGCCGCAAAAGCCAGCAAGGCGAAGATGAACGCCGCTGTGGGATTTACCCCTGAGAAGAAGTGGCCCGCAATGATGGCCGCAAGCGACCCATACAGATAAAAGTCGTACCACTCGAATACCGTGCCTAGCGACGACGCGAAGATCACGCGCCGTTCGTCTTTGGTCATCGGGCGCGGGCCCGTGGATGGGCCTGGGCTGGCCATCGATGCTGTGCTCATGATGTCTCCTCGTTTTGGATCGGTGGTGATCCACCGTGCCGGCTCGTGTCCGGTATGTTCCGGTATTCGGGCTAGTAAGAAGGTAGAAAACGAGGCTGACGGGGTTCTGACGGGATACTTACTTGAATCTTAATTTTGAAACAAAACGTGTTTTTTTGGTGTTTTTCCCAGCGTTTTTACCCGATCCGGGTCTGTTCATCAGGGATATCCCTAGACCGGAAAATCAGCGTTTTCCTGCCTACCGTGTAAGGGAAACAACACACGGATGCATGCGCCGGGCAGATCCGAGTGAGCGGTGCCCTCAAGGATTTGCACTTGTGCGTGATGTTTTTGAGAAATCTCACGCACAATGGCCAGCCCGAGGCCGCTGCCTTCAGCTTGGGTCCCCAGCACGCGATAAAAACGGTCAAAGACGCGTTCGCGTTCTTCGGGGGGGATGCCTGGACCGGAGTCCTCGACTTCCAGGATGGCATGTGTGGTGCTGCTGCTGACACGGACGGTGATATGCCCGCCCGATGGGGTATAGCGCAGCGCGTTGTCCACCAGATTATTGAGCAGCTCGGCGAGCAAGATATCGTTGCCGTCGATCATGACTGGCGTGTCTGTGCCTTCAAATCCTAAATCGGTATTGAGCGAGAGCGCTTGGTGCACCCATTGCAAGGTCTGCTCATGCGCGATGGCATTCAGGTCGGCGGGTACCAATTCGACTGAATGGGGGTTTTCGGCGCGCGCCAGTAATAGCAGCTGATTCACGAGGCGAGTGGCGCGTTCCGAGCCCATGATCAGTTGACGCAGACTCGCCTGCATTTCGTCGGGGCTGGCGTCTCGCAGGGCTAACTCGGCCTGAGTACGCAGGCCCGCCAAGGGCGTCTTTAACTGATGCGCGGCGTCAGCGACAAAACGTCGTTGCGCCTGTACGTTCGAGGACAGACGATCCAGCAATTCATTCATGGCGCCGACCAGAGGTGCGATTTCCGACGGGGCAGCGCCCTCGTCGATGGGCGACAGATCGTCGGGGCGGCGAGCTCTCAGGCGCTGTTGCAGGGCGTTGAGAGGAGCGACGCCTCGTGACAGGCCGAACCACACCAGCAGCACCGCGACGGGCAGCACGATGAATTGCGGAATGATGACGCCTTTGATGATGTCATTGGTTAATTCGGTCCGCTTTTCCATGGTTTCGGCGACCACGAGCAGCACGGGCTGAGTTTGCGGGATGTGCAGGTCGACCCAGGTGTAGGCCAGCCGTACGCCGAACCCGCGCAACGTGTCTTCGGCATATAGGACAGTGCCGGGCTGTGGCGGTCCGAGATCGGGGGGCAACGGCAGGCCTTTATCCCCGCCCAGCACCTCGCCGTGACTGCCCTGGGCCAGCCAGAATACGCTGTCGGTCTCACCGGGATGCAGCACGTCGCGCACAGAATCATTGATTTGCAGGACGGCGCGTCCGCCCTGCGCATGTACATGGCGCGACAGAATATGCAGGTTCTGCGCCAGCGCTCGATCGTAAGGGACGTTGGCGATGTTCTGCGCCACCACGTAGGTGATGGCCACGCTCATTGGCCACAGCAGGAACAGGGGAGCCAGCATCCAGTCGAGGATTTCTCCCAGCAACGATCGCTGGGGGGGCGCAAAGCTGGGGCCTTTCGCCCCGCCGCGCATGGCGTCCAGGGCTTCTTGGTTCAGCGACTCGTGCGCAGCTGGCTCAGTGGGTGAGGTGGCTGGCGGCACCTTGGTCCCGTTCAAGGCAATAACCCAGGCCGCGTACCGTGATGATTTTGACTCCGCTAGGCTCGAGTTTTTTACGCAGCCGATGCACATAGACCTCGATGGCGTTGGTGCTGACCTCTTCGCCCCATTCGCACAGGTGGTCGACGAGCTGGGTTTTGCTGACCATGCGGCCACTGCGGGTCAGCAAGATCTCCAGCAGGCTGACTTCGCGTGCGGATAAATCCAATGTCTGCTCATCGACCAGTGCGACACGCCCCGTCTGGTCAAACACCAGGCGGCCATGGCGCAATAATGTGGCTCCGCCGCCAGCACCGCGCCGTGTCAGGGCGCGCACACGGGCCTCCAGCTCGGATAGGGCGAACGGTTTGGCCATGTAATCGTCAGCGCCCAGATCCAGCCCTTTGACGCGTTGCTCGACACTATCGGCCGCTGTCAGGATCAGGACCGGCATCGCCGAGTTGCGCGCACGCAACCTGCGCAGGACCTCGAGTCCGGTGAGTTGAGGGAGTCCCAGGTCTAAAATGAGCAGGTCAAAAGGCTGGGCGGCGAGGGCGGAGTCGGCGGCGGCGCCGTCACTGACGGCGTCAACGGCGTAACCATTGTGGCGCAATGAGCGGGACAGGCCATCGGCCAGGATGCTGTCGTCTTCGGCGATAAGGATGCGCATGCAGTGAAAGCGGGGCAAAAGCCGTTAAGGGCGCGCGACACCGGGTGGTGTTCGTGCGCAGGCATTCTGGCACAGCATCGGCTGATTGCCCATCCTGGGAATCCCTGGAAAAATATGGCACACTGGATTTATATACAGTACAATCGAATGCAATAATCGCCGCTTCGACGTGCAGCGCTTTGCCGCACGTTAAACCTCACAGCGTCAACATCATTTAGCCACGGGAAACCACATGGACGACAAAACCAGCAAAGCAGCCGCCTCGGAAAAGGCCAAGGCGCTGGCCGCCGCGCTTTCGCAAATCGAAAAGCAGTTTGGCAAGGGCTCGATCATGCGTTACGGCGATAACGAAGTCGAACACGACATCCAGGTCGTGTCGACGGGCTCGCTGGGGCTTGATATCGCGTTGGGCGTGGGTGGCTTGCCGCGTGGGCGCGTGATCGAGATCTACGGCCCTGAATCGTCGGGCAAGACCACGCTCACGCTGCAGGTCATCGCAGAAATGCAAAAAATCGGCGGCACCTGCGCATTCGTCGACGCAGAACACGCACTCGACGTGCAGTACGCCTCGAAACTGGGCGTCAACCTCACCGATCTGCTGATTTCGCAGCCCGATACCGGCGAGCAGGCCCTGGAAATCACAGACGCGCTGGTGCGTTCGGGTTCGGTGGATCTGATCGTGATCGACTCGGTCGCCGCGTTGGTGCCCAAGGCCGAAATCGAAGGTGAAATGGGCGATTCGCTGCCCGGTCTGCAGGCTCGCCTGATGAGCCAGGCGCTGCGCAAGCTGACCGCTACCATCAAGCGCACCAACTGCATGGTCATCTTCATCAACCAGATCCGGATGAAGATCGGCGTCATGTTCGGCAACCCGGAAACGACTACCGGCGGTAACGCCCTCAAGTTCTATTCCTCTGTGCGCCTGGACATCCGCCGCATCGGCTCCATCAAAAAAGCCGAAGAAGTCGTCGGTAACGAAACGCGCGTCAAAGTCGTTAAAAACAAGGTCTCGCCTCCATTCAAGCAGGCCGAGTTCGACATCATGTATGGCGCCGGCATCTCGCGCGAGGGCGAAATCATCGACCTGGGCGTGCAAGCGGGCGTGGTCGACAAATCCGGCGCCTGGTACAGCTACAACGGCACCCGCATTGGTCAGGGCAAGGACAATGTCCGTGAATACCTGAAAGAGCGTCCCCAACTCGCCATCGAGATCGAGAACAAGGTGCGTGAAAACCAAGGCATCGTCAGCCGTGCTGCGACATTCCCGGCTAGTGAGGCCGAGACTACCGACGCAGAATGATTCGTCAGCGGGGTTCTTCGTGGCCACGTCGCGGCTCGTCTTCACGCGAGCCTGACGACGGAGGATTTGAGACGATGAACCGCTCTCGTGCGGACAGCGGTGGCGAAAATCGCCGAGTGCTGTCTGCACAAGAAGACGATTTCGAAACCCAAGGCAAACTCCCGGCTCGGGATAATGATTTCGAGACATTGAGCAAGCCCAAACCGCGTGGACCTAGCCTAAAGGCCCGCGCGGTGGGTTATCTGTCGCGTCGCGAATACGCGCGCAATGAGTTGGCGCGCAAGCTCCAGCCTTATGCCGAAGACGCTTCCGACATCGAGCCGGTGCTCGATGCACTGGAAAAAGAGGGCTGGTTATCTACCGAGCGATTTGCGCAGAGCCTGGTGCATCGTCGTGCCGGGCGGCAGGGCACGGCACGCATTGTGCAGGAATTGCGTCAGCACGGCGTAGCCGAGGATCAGGTCGCGCAACTGCGCGATGACCTGCGCGCCACCGAATATCAGCGTGCGCTCGAGGTTTGGCGCAAGCGTTTTTCCGCCAAACCCGTCGATCGTAACGAGTACGCCAAACAGGCCCGCTTTCTGGCTGGCCGAGGGTTCGCTCATGATGTGATTCGGCGTCTATTGGGCGACGAGCGTGACGATGATTGATCAAGAGCGGCTCAGTTTTTCTTGACCTAAGGCCCCAAAAATCGGTGAGGCATTCATACGTTCTTATCCCAAGCTACCGGCAAAACGCCGTGCGTAGTCTTCACGTTTGAATGCCTCGATCACGAAGTCGATGAAGACTCGCGTCTTGCTCGGGAGCAGGTCGCGACTCGCATAGTAGAGCGAGATTGCGCCCGCATCGGCCCACCAGCGCGGCAAAACTCGCACAAGCTCCCCCGACTCCAATCCTGCTAGAACATCAGGGACGGCCAGCATGGCGACCCCCAAGCCTAGCTGCACCGACTCCCTCAGCGCGGCAGGGTCGTTGACCACTAAAGTTTCGCGCATCAATGCGGCAACCTGATCACCTTGCGCGTCGCGCATGTTCCAGGTACGGATGCGGCCCGACTTAAGTGAACGCATGACGATTCCATCCAGCTCAATCAGCCCGGATGGGTCAACCGGTGCTGTGCGCCGGGCCAGATAGGCAGGAGATGCGACGGCGATGATATGCGCTGGTGCCAATGTCCGGGCGACCATGCCGGGCGCGAGCTCGAAGCCACCACCAATAGCGGCGTCGTAGCCTTCGGCGATCAGGTCCACCGCGCGGTTCTCGAAATGCCACTCGGGCTTGATACGAGGGTAGCGCTGCAAGAAGTCCGGCAGTAGCGGCAAAATGTGGCTCATCCCGATGGTTGGCGGCAGGCTGATCTTGAGCACACCCGCAGGCTGTCCGTCGTCTGCCGATACTGAGGCAATGGCGTTTTGCAAAGACTCCAGATTGCCGCCGATCGCGCTCAGGAACGCCTCACCCGCCTCGGTCAGCGTCAGTTTGCGGGTTGAACGATGGAATAGCCGTACTTTTAGGTTGCGCTCCAGCATGGCCACGTTCCGGCTTACTGCTGCCGGAGTTAGCGCCAACCGCCGCGCCGCAGCCGAAAAGCTACCGCTCTCGGCACTGCGCACGAATGACTCCAAGTTGGCCAAGGTTTCCATTCGTGGATATTAAACTAATGCTTGAAGATGATTCAAGCTATATAGCACTAATCAAGAGGAAATAAGTGGGCGAAAGTGGCCCTACTTGTAGGGTCTAGGGTAAAGAGCGTTCTGCGCCGCTCTTGGAACAGGAGAAGATGCCGTGCCGAAAATTATTCAGATGCAGTCCCCCGGCGGTCCGGCCGTCCTGCAGATCATCCCCAGTGATCTGCGGGCGCTACGTGCTGGGGAGGTTCAGATCACCCAAGACGCGATTGGTCTCAATTTTGTCGATACCATGATACGGAGGGGGCAGTATCCAATGACGATGCCGGCGGTCCCTGGTTTCGAAGCAGCGGGGACAGTCACCGCGATAGGACCCGACGTGAGTGGGATGTCGGTCGGCGACCGTGTCGCCTACTTCTTCGCCGAGGGGGCATACGCTACCGAGAGGGTGATTTCAACGGCACCGTTGGTCCACCTGCCTAGCGACATCACCAATGAGGTCGCAGCGACTTTTTTGGCCAAGGGCGGAACGGCCTGGATGGGGCTTCGTGGCCTCTATGATCTCAAATCGACTGATGTGGCGCTGGTGCTCGGCGCATCAGGAAGCGTGGGCTCAATTCTTTCCCGTTGGGCAAAATCGCTCGGCGCGACGGTCATTGGTATAGCTGGGTCTCCGAACAAGCTCTCCAAGGTAACCGCTGGCAGCACCTACGCGTTCCACTCGCAAGATCCCGACATCGCGGCGAATATCCGCGCGATCGCGCCGGATGGGGTGGATGTGGTTTACGATTTCGTAGGGCAGGCGATGTTTGATTTGGGCGCTGCAAGCGTCCGCGATGGCGGTGTCATAGCAGCTATCGGCTATGCGTCGGGCCAAGCATCGACAAACCGACCAGATTTCGCTCGACGAGCCATCGCAGTTCGAAGTGGCGGTTCCCCTCAATATGTGCGTGGCCAGGCGGTCGGCATTGCGACCAACGAGCTATGGGCCGCAGTGCGTTCCGGCATTTTCGACGACCTCAAAACCGCTCGCTATCGGTTCGATGAGATTACGCGTGCACACGACGACATGGACAGTCGACGCTTGACCGGGCTGCCGGTTCTGATCACGTAGGCCAGGCATTAAATCATTGCTTGAAGATGATCCAAGTCATTTGATACTAATCAACAAGCAATAAAAGCGCGAAAGTCACTCCACCGAATCCTCGGCATTTAAACGGAGTGACCCATGAACGACATAACTTCTACCCAATCGCTTCCGCTGGTCGGCAAGACGGCCTTCGTCACCGGTGGTTCTCGCTCAATCGGAGCGGCCATCGCTAAGCAACTCGCTGCCGACGGCGCCCAAGTCGCCTTCACCTACCGCGGCTCGCCTGACGCGGCCAAGCAAACAATCGCGGACATCGAGTCGGCCGGCGGCCGCGCGCTGGCCATCGTAGCCGATGCTGCGGATCCGGACGCCGTGCGCGCGGCTATCACCAAGACGGTCGAGACATTTGGTGGCCTGGACATTCTGGTGAACAACGCCGGAATCGCGTCGGCGAGCCCGATCGACCAGATTACATTCGAGGACTATCAGTCGATGCTCGCGGTCAACGTCACGGGCGTTTTCGTTGCCACGCAGGAAGCCATACGCCACATGAAGGAAGGTGGCCGAATCGTGCACATCGGAAGTTCGGCGACGAAGTATGCCGGCGTGCCCGGTCTCTCGGTGTATGGACTGACAAAGGGAGCCATCACTGGCTTCAACCGCAGCTTGGCATACGACCTGGGTTCGCGTGGCATCACCGTCAACACCGTGCACCCCGGGCCCGTAGACACGGACATGAATCCGGTCGATAGCGAGTGGGCCAAGTTGCTCATCCCCGGTATCGCGGTGGGCCGTTACGGCAAGCCGAATGAAATCGCCAGCGTCGTGGCGTTTCTCGCCAGTCCACAGGCCTCCTATGTCACGGGCGCCGACATCCTGGTCGACGGCGGTTTCACGTCTTGAGCGTCTCTGGAGTGGGCTCGTTGGCCCGCTCCACACGACTGCAAAGCCGATCTTCGTCATCAGACATAACTTCATCTTCGGTCGAGGACATTCATCATGAACACGCCGCTTCCTTCCATCGGCATCATCGGTGCGGGTCATATCGGCGCGGCATTCGCGCGCGCGCTGGCACGCTGCAGTATCCCGGCCGTCCTGTCGAACAGCCGCGGGCCGGAGAGTCTGCAAGCGCTGGTACAGAGCATTGGTCTCAGCATACGCGCCGGCACACGAGAGGAAGCGGCCGCGCAGGCCATCGTGTTGGTCGCGGTGAACTGGTCGAAGTTGCCAGGTGCCCTGGCCGGGCTGCCGGATTTCGAGGGGCGCATTGTTATCGATGCTAATAATCCGATCGAGGCACCGCTGTTCAAGCCCATCGACCTTCATGGCCGCACATCGAGCCAGTCATTCGCCGATCTGGTACCGGGCGCGCGCGTTGTGAAGGCGTTCAATCATCTACGTCCCCAACTGCTCTTCGCCGATCCAGCGGAGCGCGGAGGGCGACGCGTTCTGTTCTTTGCTGGCGACGATGCCCATGCCAAGGCGCAGGTCAGTGCGTTGATCGATCAGTTGGGCTTCGCGGGTATCGATCTTGGCACGCTGGCCGTGGGTGGACGCATGACGCAGTTCCCAGGTGGGCCGCTGCCCTCGCTAGAACTGGTGCAGTTTGGTTGACAACCGCGCCCCAATCCTTGGGGCAGCAAGCCGAAGGCGCAGCGTGGGGGTATTATTTTTTGATCCATTCAGACTTTCACTGACCGTATCCCATCCAGGGTTTTAAAGCACGTCTCTCGTGCGATTGCCAGGAAATCATTAATGTAAGGCGCGTCGATGTCCTCGGTGCGTACGGCTGCGTACAACGTACGCCATACTCCTTGCGGACCCAGGTGGCACAACCGCAGCCAGCCTTGATGCAAATATTCTGTCAGTGCCCAATTAGGCAGTGCAGTCACTCCGCGGTTGCTGGCGACGAGTTGCACAATGATGGGGGTCAGTTCTGCCTTGCGTACCGCGGCCGGCTCCACGTCGGCGGGATCCAGAAATGTCGTAAAGACATCCAGCCGTTGCCGATCCACAGGATAAGTGATGAGGATCTGATCAGCCAATTGTTCGGGCGCGATATGTTTGCTGGCAGCCAAAGGATGCGACTCGGATACAGCCAATACCAGCTCGTATTTGAATAAGGGCAGGTATTCCACCGCTTCGAGTTGCTGTGGATCCGAGGTAATCACCAGATCCAGATCCCCCCGTACCAGCGCGGGCAGGGGGGCAAACGAAAACGCGGCCGACAGATCCAGCGCGACATCCGGCCATTGGCCTCGAAATGCGTCCATGCTCGGCATGAGCCATTGAAAACATGAATGGCAATCGATCGCCAGATGCAGCCGCCCCGTGCGGCCCGCCGCCAGCCGCTGCAACTCCCGTTCGGTGGCTCGGATTTGCGGCAAGACTTCATCGGCCAGCGCCAGCACCCGCAGCCCCGCTGTTGTCAGGCGAGCCGGGCGGGTACGGCGATTGAGCAAAGGGGTACCCAGACGGGTTTCCAGATCCCGCAGTTGATGAGATAGCGCCGACTGCGTCAGGTGCAGTCGATCGGCGGCTTCTTGCAGACTGCCTCCGTCGCGGATCGCCGAGAGGGTTTCTAGATGACGGATTTCGAGCATGGATCAGGCGTATCAGGGGAGGGTGGATAAAAAATATGAGCGTAGCGAGGTTGCGGATGGACCAACATGAATCACACTCAATTTATTTATATGAGAAATTTTCAATAAATGTATGTTGAGATTGATTTTGACGCAAATTAAGTTAAAGGCAGAATAGCATCAGAGTTGAATGAAATTTGTTGAATCGGATATTTATATGACCATAATTCATAATTTGGGCTTTCCCCGTATTGGCGCGCAGCGTGAGCTCAAGCGCGCGGTCGAGGCCTATTGGGCAGGCAAGCAGGCCGCAGGGGATCTAGCGCAAACAGGCCGCGAGCTGCGTGCCGCGCATTGGCAGCGCCAGGCGTCGACGGGCGTTCAATTCGTGCCGGTAGGCGATTTCGCGTGGTATGACCATGTCCTGGAATGGACCACGCTGCTGGGCGCGGTGCCGGCGCGTTTTGGCCAGGCCGATGATCAGCCTGTGACGCTGGATACGCTGTTTCGCATGGGGCGCGGGCGCGCGCCATCGGGCACGCCTACCGCGGCCTGCGAAATGACCAAATGGTTCGATACCAACTATCACTACATCGTGCCGGAACTGGTTCCCGGCCAGACATTCCGCATCGCGCGTGAGTATCTATTCGATCAGGTCAAGGAAGCTCAAGCCCTCGGCCATCAAGTCAAGCCCGTCATTCCGGGCCCATTGACCTGGCTGTGGCTGGGCAAGGGCGATGCGTTTACCGATGGGACCGGAGACGCTGCCAAACTGCAATTGCTGGACGCGCTGCTGCCGGTCTATGCCGAGGTATTGGCGCGCCTGGCACAGCAGGGCGTGCAATGGGTGCAAATCGACGAGCCGATTCTTGTGCTGGATCTGCCGCAAGCCTGGCGTGACGCCTATCGCACGGTGTATGCGCGTCTGGCGCAGGCGCCTGTCCAACTGTTGCTGGCGACCTATTTTGGCGGTCTGCAGGACAATCAGGAAACTGCTTTGGCGTTGCCCGTTGCCGGCTTGCATATCGATCTGGTGCGCGCGCCTGATCAGTTGCAGTCCATCGCTGCCGCGCTGCGTCCAGACCAGGTGCTGTCTGCCGGCGTGATCGACGGCCGCAACATCTGGCGCACCGATTTGGATGCCGCGCTGGCCGCGTTGGCGCCGGTTCGCCAACAATTGGGGGATCGCCTGTGGCTGGCGCCGTCGTGTTCTTTGCTGCACGTACCGGTGGACTTGGCAAATGAAACAGATCTGGATGCCGAACTAAAAAGCTGGCTATCCTTTGCCGCGCAAAAGCTCGACGAGCTGAGTCTGCTCGGCCGGGCATTGGATCATGCCGAGACGGCTGAAGTCAGCTCGGCCTTGGCAACCCAGCGCGCCGCGCTCAAGGCACGCAGTGAATCGCCCCGCATTCACAATCCCGCTGTCATTCGCCGCATGACTGACGCCACCAAAGTCACCCGTGACCGTGCGCCGTTTGCAGACCGTATTGCACAGCAACAGCAGTTGCTGAAACTGCCCGCATTTCCGACGACCACTATTGGTTCGTTCCCGCAGACGGCCGAAATCCGCGCCTTGCGTCGTGACTGGAAGTCCGGCGTGCTGAGCGATGCCGCCTACGAGGCAGCGATCCGCAAGGAAATCGAGGCCGTCATCCGCTTTCAGGAAAAAATCGGCCTGGACGTGCTGGTGCACGGCGAGCCTGAGCGTAACGACATGGTCGAATATTTTGGCGAGCTGCTGGCCGGGTTTGCCTTTACCCGCAACGGTTGGGTGCAGAGCTATGGCTCGCGTTGCGTCAAGCCGCCGATCATTTTCGGTGACGTCGCTCGTCCTGCGCCGATGACCGTCGGCTGGTCCTCGTACGCGCAGTCGCTGACCGACAAACCCGTCAAGGGCATGCTGACCGGCCCGGTGACGATTCTGCAATGGTCGTTTGTGCGCGATGACCAACCTCGTGAGCAGACCTGCCGCCAGTTGGCGCTGGCGCTGCGCGACGAGGTCGTTGATCTCGAGGCGGCCGGCGTGCGAGTCATCCAGATCGACGAACCCGCCATCCGCGAGGGGCTACCGCTGCGTCGCGGCGACTGGCAGGCCTATCTGGATTGGGCGGTGGATTGCTTCCGCCTGTCGACTGCCGGCGTGGCAGCGGACACGCAGATTCACACTCACATGTGCTATGCCGAGTTCAATGACATCATCGAATCCATCGCCGCGATGGATGCCGACGTCATCACCATTGAGACCTCGCGGTCGAATATGGAGCTGCTGAAAGCCTTCGAGGATTTCCGTTATCCGAACGATATCGGCCCGGGTGTGTACGACATTCACTCGCCCAACGTGCCGGACGTGGACTGGATGGTCGGCCTGATGCGCAAGGCGGCGTCGCGCCTGCCGAGCGAGCGCCTTTGGGTCAATCCCGATTGCGGCCTGAAGACCCGCGCATGGCCGGAAACCGAGGCCGCGCTGGTGGGAATGGTTGAGGCGGCCCGCGCGCTGCGTGCGGCCTGATCCGTCCCGCTTTACACCCAGGAGGCCGGTAGCCCGGCCGCCCCTGGGAGCGTGGTGGGCGGGGGAGAGGGGAAGCGGCGTTTCCTCGAGCCCTGCGTTATACTTCCCTGGATTTGCTGCTTTGCGTCAAAGACTTTGAAGTGCAGGCCCCTTAATGCCCTTGCCACCGTCGACAGTTCCTCGCCATCCTTTGCACACGCGTTCCATACGCGTGCAGTCCTACGGGCGCGAGGATGGTTTGTGGGATATCGAAGCTGAGCTCATTGACTTCAAGTCCTATGATTTCCCCAAGAGCAACGGGGAATTTTTCAAAGCAGGCCGCCATATTCACCACATGCATCTGCGCATCACCATCGATGACGCGTTTACCATAGTGGCAGCCCAGGCGGCTTATGACGCGGCACCCTACGAACAGCACTGCATGGAC
Source organism: Bordetella tumbae (assembly GCF_054780995.1). NCBI lineage: Bacteria > Pseudomonadati > Pseudomonadota > Betaproteobacteria > Burkholderiales > Alcaligenaceae > Bordetella > Bordetella tumbae. Next base: position 80,395 of record NZ_BAAGVG010000004.1, on the reverse strand, counting down.
ATCGACGCCGCCTATGCGGGCTTGGTGGGCATGAACCTGCTCAAAGGGTTTCGGCGCCAGGTCAAGGAGCGCTTTGGTCGTACGGCAGGCTGTACGCACATGACCGAGCTTTCGCAGGTGCTGCCCACCGCGGCAGTCCAATCCATGGCCAACCGGCGGCGCCAGAACAGCAATCCGGATATCCGCCCATTTCAGCTGGATGGCTGTCATGCCTTGCGCACTGACGGCCCGGTGGTGCTTGAGCATTATCCCAAGTGGTACACCGGGGATAGCGCTGAGGCGTCAGCGGGCGCAAATTCCGATTCTCCCTCTTTTTCTCATTCGTCCTGACAGGTAACACATGAAAATCCACGAGTATCAAGGCAAGGAACTGCTAAAGCAATTTGGCGTGCCTGTGCCGCGCGGGATCCCCGCATTTTCCGTCGACGAGGCTGTGGCTGCCGCTGAAAAGCTGGGCGGACCGGTATGGGTCGTCAAGGCACAGATCCATGCTGGTGGCCGTGGCAAGGGCGGCGGCGTGAAGCTCGCCCGTTCGATTGACGACGTGCGCAAGCTGGCCGGCGAGATCCTGGGCATGCAATTGGTCACGCACCAGACCGGTCCGGAAGGCCAAAAGGTCAATCGCCTGTACATCGAAGACGGCGCCGACATTCAAAAGGAATACTACGTGTCGCTGGTCACTGACCGTGCCACGCAGAAAGTCGCCATCATCGCTTCCAGCGAAGGCGGCATGGACATCGAGGAAGTCGCTCACTCGACGCCCGAAAAAATCATTACTGAATACATCGACCCGCAAACCGGTCTGTCGCTCGAGCAAGCCAAGCAGGTCGCCCAGGCCATCGGCTTGACCGACGGCTCGGCCGACCAAGCCGCCGACGTGTTCCAGAAGCTCTACAAGTGCTACATGGACACCGACGCGTCGCTGGTCGAAATCAACCCGTTGAACCGTGACAGCAAGGGCAACATCATCGCCCTGGACGCCAAGTTCAACTTCGACCCGAACGCCTTGTTCCGTCACCCGGAAATCGTCGCCTACCGCGACCTGGACGAAGAAGATCCCGCAGAAGTCGAAGCCAGCAAGTTCGACCTGGCCTACATCCAGCTCGACGGCAACATCGGCTGCCTGGTCAATGGTGCTGGCCTGGCCATGGCGACCATGGACACCATCAAGCTGTTTGGCGGTGAGCCGGCCAACTTCCTGGACGTTGGCGGCGGCGCGACCGCTGAAAAGGTCACCGAAGCCTTCAAGATCATGCTCAAGAACAAGGGCGTGCAGGCCATTCTGGTCAACATCTTCGGCGGTATCATGCGCTGCGACGTCATCGCCGAAGGCGTGATCGCTGCTTGCAAGGCCGTCAACCTCAACGTACCGCTGGTCGTCCGCATGAAGGGCACCAACGAAGAACTGGGCAAGAAAATGCTGGCCGACTCGGGGCTGCCCATCATCAGCGCCGACACCATGGCCGAAGCGGCCACCCGCGTCGTAGCCGCCGTTAAATAAATTGCCAAGGATTCACAAATGTCGATTCTGATCAACAAGGACACCAAAGTCATCACCCAGGGCATCACGGGCAAGACGGGCCAGTTCCACACCCGTATGTGCCGTGAATACGCCAATGGCAAAGCCGCCTTCGTGGCCGGCGTCAACCCCAAGCGTGCCGGCGAGGACTTCGAAGGCGTGCCCATTTTCGGTAGCGTGAAAGACGCCAAGAGCGAAACCGGCGCCACCGTTTCGGTCATCTACGTGCCGCCCGCCGGCGCTGCCGCCGCCATCTGGGAAGCCGTCGAGGCCGAACTGGATCTGGTCATCTGCATCACCGAAGGCATCCCGGTCCGTGACATGCTGGAAGTCAAAAACCGCATGAAGGCCATGAACAGCAAGACCCTGCTGTTGGGCCCGAACTGCCCCGGCCTGATCACCCCCGATGAAATCAAGATCGGCATCATGCCCGGTCACATTCACCGCAAGGGCCGCATCGGTATCGTCAGCCGCTCCGGCACGCTGACGTACGAAGCTGTCGGTCAAGTCACCGAACTGGGCTTGGGCCAATCCAGCGCCGTCGGTATCGGTGGCGACCCCATCAACGGCCTGAAGCACGTCGATGTGCTCAAGCTGTTCAACGACGATCCCGATACCGACGCCGTCATCATGATCGGTGAAATCGGTGGTCCGGACGAAGTCAACGCCGCACAATGGGCGAAAGACAACATGAAGAAACCCGTGGTCGGCTTCATCGCCGGCGTCACGGCGCCTCCGGGAAAACGCATGGGCCACGCCGGTGCGTTGATCTCGGGCGGTGCCGACACGGCGGATGCCAAACTCGAAGTCATGGAAGCATGCGGTATCCGTACCACGCGCAACCCCTCCGAGATGGGCAAACTGCTGAAGTCCGTGCTGTAACAGCCTGACGTTTCGCAGTGTAAAAAGCCCGCCTGGTTTGGCGGGCTTTTTACCGTCGGGGCGTCGATGGTGTTGTCGCACCCGTTTTGCAAAATATAATAACGAGCCGGTATTACGCGTACACCCCTATAAAAATCGTCAGGCGCCAAGAGCGCTCGGCATCCGGCAACGGCCACTCCCCAGCTCGCAACTACCAAGATGGCCGCGACCCGTACGCAACAAACAAAAGCATCAACTCACACCTAGGGGATCGCTAGGAAAGAGAGGAATGGAACTTACATCAGCAGCATTTTGGATTGCCCTACTACAGATTATTTGGGTCAACATCCTGTTATCCGGCGATAACGCCGTAGTGATTGCACTCGCCGCGCGCTCACTGCCCGCAGAGCAGCAAAAAAAGGCGATCACGATCGGTTCAGCGGCCGCGATCATCATGCGTATCGTGTTGACGCTGGTTGCCGCCAAGCTCCTGTTGCTGCCGTGGCTCAAGCTCATCGGCGCACTGTTGTTGGTCTATATCGGTGTGACACTCCTGTTGCCCGAGGGCGACGAGGACGGTGATGGCAAGCAGCATGGCACCTTGCTGTCGGCGATTCGCACCATCATGATTGCCGACTTGGTGATGAGCCTGGACAACGTCGTGGCGGTTGCCGCCGCTGCAATGGGCGATACCACCCTGCTGGTCGTAGGGTTGGCCATCAGCATCCCGTTGGTTATCTTTGGTAGCACCTTGTTATTGAAGGTGATTGAGCGTTTCCCGTTGATCGTCTGGGTCGGAGCGGCACTGCTCGGCTTCATTGCTGGCGAGCTGTTGGTAGGCGACCCTGCCTTGCACGATTCCGTGATCCGTATTGACAGCGCCTTGGGCCTGACTGAGCATCAGTTGGCATTGATCTCCGGTGTCGTGGGTGCAGCCCTGGTTTTGCTGATTGGGAAAATTTTACTTTCTCGACGCCAGGTACTGACACAAAGCTGAACTACAATACGCGTTTTGGCACGACGACTGCCGCGTTTTGACGCGGCAGTTTTTTGCCGCCGGGCCGCTTCAAGGCAAATGCTCCCGTGGGGGGTAGCAAGCCGAAGGTGCGGCGTGGGGGCTTTTTTCCCGCCAAGTCATCACAGGCAACGAGTCCCAAGCACAGGGACCAAGCCGCAGGCGCATCGGGGAAGGTGTCGACGTGGGGCTGGTAACGTCCGATTCATGATCAGCCGTTGCCATCCAAATTGTCATTCCGAGGGGGATCGCAAGTGTTAGAGTTTCTACAAACAATAAGCTGGGCTGCAGTATTCCAAATCATTCTTATCGACATCCTGTTGGGTGGCGATAATGCCGTCGTGATTGCGCTGGCTTGCCGCAATCTGGCGCCCAAACAACGCATGCAGGGGATTTTGTGGGGTACGGCCGGTGCAATCATCCTGCGCGTCGTGCTCATCGCATTCGCCCTGACGCTTCTGGCCATCCCCTTCCTCAAGGTCGTGGGCGGTCTGCTTCTGGTCTGGATCGGCGTCAAACTCCTCATTCCCGAGGACGACGGACACGACAACATCAAGGGCAGCACCTCTATTGCCGCTGCCGTGAAAACCATCATCGTGGCCGACTTTGTCATGAGCCTCGATAACGTCATCGCCATTGCCGGCGCCGCGCAGAACGCGCACGAAGGCCACCAAATTGGTCTGGTGGTATTTGGCCTGGTCGTCAGTGTGCCTATCATCATCTGGGGCAGCACCCTCGTGCTCAAGCTGATTGACCGCTATCCTTTGGTCATTACATTGGGCGCCGCATTGCTGGGCTGGATCGCTGGCGGCATGGTAGTTACCGACGTTGTTGTCGAAAATCAATTCGGCCCTCAGCCTACTGCGGTTAAAATCGCTGCAGAAGTCATCGGCGCATTGATTGTTGTGGGTCTTGGGCGGTGGCTTGCTAGCCGTAAAACTGCCTCCAAGGAATCTACTCATGAGTCTGCGTAAAAGCGACAACCCCGAATCCGGCCTGAGCCTGCTGCAAGGCCTGGCAATACTGGCCATCATCGGGGTGATCGCCACGGTGATCTTTTCCAGCCTGGGCAATTAACCTGCCCGTGTCTGCACCGCAACGCCTCGTTATCGCGACCCGCGCCAGCCGGCTTGCCCTGTGGCAAGCCGAGCATGTGCGCGATCGGTTGCGCGCTGTCTACCCCAATTGTTCCGTCGAATTGCTGACGCTGACCACACGGGGCGACCAGATACTGGATCGCACCTTGTCCAAAGTCGGCGGCAAAGGGCTCTTTGTCAAAGAGCTCGAAACGGCCTTGCTCGATGGGCGGGCCGATTTGGCGGTTCATTCACTCAAAGACGTCCCGGTCGACTTGCAGGCGCCATTCGAATTGTGCGCTGTGCTCGAGCGAGCCGACCCTCGCGACGCTTTTGTTTCCAATGACTATGCGACCTTGGCCGACCTGCCGGCTGGGGCCGTCGTTGGCACCTCCAGCCTGCGGCGGGAGTCGCAGATCCGGCAACGCTATCCTCATCTGCAGATCAAGCCGTTGCGTGGCAATCTGGATACCCGCCTGGGCAAACTCGATCAGGGCGATTACGCCGCGATCGTGCTGGCTGCGGCCGGTCTGCAACGCCTGGATCTGGGTCACCGCATCCGCAGCCTGCTGGATCCTGTCGACAGCCTGCCGGCAGCCGGGCAGGGCGCGCTAGGCATTGAAATCCGCGACGATCGTGATGATCTGCGTGCCTGGCTGGCTCCTCTCGTGTGCGCGCGCACCACGGCTTGCGTGTTGGCCGAGCGTGCTGTCTCACGGACGCTGGGCGGTTCATGCCAAGTCCCTCTGGCGGCGTATGCCGTACTCGACGGCGATAACGTCGAGCTTCGAGCATTGGTGGCCTCTCCCGATGGCAAACAAGTGATTCATTTCCAACAGACCGGGCCAGTGGCGCAGGCCGAGCAGATCGGCGAAGCCGTCGCTCAGGCCTTGCTCTCCAAGGGCGCGGCCGCCATTCTGGCTGCCTTGCAAGACACGTCTGCCGTCTGAGGCTGGCTCATGCCAGTTTGTTGTGAGGTACGTCCGGATTCAAGGCTGAGCTTGGCAGCAGCGTATAGCTGCTGGAGCCAGCTTCCGGGATACATACAGGGGTGTCTATGTCGCGTATCGCCATTCTGACTCGCCCTGCCGGCCGTAACGACGCGTTGGCGCAGGCGCTCGGCGCTGCCGGTTGGCAGGCGCTGGACCTGCCTGCCCTGGAACTGCGCTCCTTGCCGGTTACCGCGACAGATCTGCCTTTGCCGCAAGACTTCGATCTAGTCATCTTTGTCAGCGGCCATGCGGCGCGGACGTATTTGAAGCAACTGCGGGACTTGGCGGGGCAGACCGACTGGCCCGCTGCCGTCGCAGCCGCAACGGTGGGACCGGCGAGCGCGCGTGCGTTGCGCGAAACGCCAGGTTTTTGCGCCAATACAACAGTATTCTGTCCGCCGCCCGATGCGTCTACCCATGATTCTGAAGCCCTGTGGCAGGTCTTGCGTGCGCAAGACCGCCTGCCCAACAGGGTGTTATTGGTACGCGGCACCCAGGGCCGGGATTGGCTGGCCGATCAACTGGAGGCCATGGGGACGCGGGTACGGCGGCATGCCGCTTATGAACGCCAGCCGGCCAACTGGCCGTCGTCTGCGGTCGAGCAACTGCGAAAATGGGCGCAAAAGAGGGAAAAAGCGACGTGGCTGCTGACGAGCGGCGAAGGACTGACCGCCGTCCAATCCCATATCGATGAGACTGGTCTCGCCGATTGGTGGTACGCCTGCGACTTTATCGTGACCCATCCCACACTGGCGCGGCGGCTGCAGCAAGGCCTCGCTGGCAAGGTCACGGACGCAATGGTAAAAATCTGCTTGCCGGCCGATGATGCGATCCTCGCGGCCTTTGTTGCGGCTTGAATCGAAGTTTTGGCATTTCACCGAATACAATCGCGTCATGACAGACCAGACACCTGACACTGCACCTGCCGTCAATTCGGCAGTTCCGGGCGCAGCTTCGCCCACCAAACCGGCATCCGCCCCGGTTAAAAAGTCGTCCCGTGGGGCAGGCTTATTGGGCGCGGCGCTGATTATCGTGCTCCTAGTGGCCGTCGGCCTGGGGTGGGCGCTATGGCTGCAGCGCAAGCAAGCCGACGCGGCCGGCCGTGAAATAGCGACTCGTTTGGCCACATTGGAAGACGCCGTCGCGCAAGGCCGCAAAGACGCGCGCGAAGCCTTGACCCTCATTCAAGGGCAAAGTGGCCAGGTACGCAGCCTGGAAGCACAAGCCCAAGAAGCCAAGACCCGCTACAACGATTTGCAGCAAGCCTGGGAAACCTTCAGCGGCGGTGCGACAGACGAGATCCTCGCCAACGACGTCGAGCGCCTCTTGGTGCTGGCGAATCAGCAATTGCGCTTGGCAGGCAATGTCAACAACGCCATCGTCGCGCTGGAAACAGCGCAGACACGCCTGGCACAGGCGGCTCGTCCGCTTTTCGCCGGTCTGCAACAAAGCATCAACGGCGATATCGATCGCCTCAGGGCCGTTGCGACCGTCGATATTCCAGCGCAAACCGCGCGCATCGATCGTTTGGCGGGCCTGATTTCCAAGGCGCCTTTGCTAGTCCCCGATGCCGCAGCCCCTGGTGCCTCGAGTGATACGCAACCCAAACCGGCGACCGCGCCGATCCAGTCTCAGGCCGATGATCCTCGCCATCAATTGCCCGCAGATGCCGCGTGGTGGGAGCGTTGGCGTGCCGAGATCGCATCCTGGCCAGGCCGGGCCGGCAGCACCTTGACGCATGAGCTCGGTGACCTGATCAGCGTGCAGCGCGTCGATCAGCCGGCTGCATTGTTGCTGTCCTCCGAGCAAGCCGAACAGGTACGTGGCGCCTTGCGTCAACGCCTGATGACGGCGCAATTGGCCATGCTGATGCGTCAACCCGAGGTCTGGAAAAACGAACTCGCCAACGTCGAGAACGTGCTCAGCATTTACTACGACGGCCGTGCCGTGGATACTCAGTCGGCGTTGCGTTTGACGCATGAACTGCAGAACATCGATATCGCAGTGCGTTTGCCAGATGTCGGTGACAGTCTGGCCAGCGTAGCCGCCTTGCGCGCCGCTGGGTTTGATTCGCCAGCCAAACAGGACTAACGCATGCGTACTTGGTTCTGGACTTTGCTGCTTCTTATCGTCGCCGTCGCTTTGGCGGTGGTGCTGCGCTCTCATACCGGCAACGTTATTTTCCTGGTGTCGCCGTGGCGCATTGAACTGTCGTTGACGCTGTTCGTGCTGCTGGTGGTGGGTATTTTCGTCGCGCTGTACGTGGGCTTGCGCCTGCTGGCCTGGTTGTTGGCCATTCCGGATCGTATGCGTGTCTGGCGCGGTCAACGTGCCCAGGCTCGTGATCACGTACTGCTCGAACGCGGCTGGACAGAGCTCCTGGAAGGGCGCTTTTCTCATGCCGAGAAGAATCTGACCAAGCTGTTGGGGCAGACTCGTGTCGAGAGCCGGCGAGTGTTGGCGGCGCTGTCAGCGGCGCGCGCCGCACATGGACTGGGCGAGTTTGCTCGCCGGGACCAGTTGCTGGACTCCGCACGTGAGCACGCCTCTGGCAATACCGGCCTGCAAGAAGCTATCGCCACCGTTGCGGCAGATCAACTGCTGGATCAAGGCCGTGCGCAAGACGCCTTGGCAGTGTTGACGCCGTTGCAGGACGGCGGAGCCCGTCATCTGCATACGATGCGCCTGCTGTTGCGTGCCGAGGCGGCCCTGAATCATCACGACCGTGTCTTTACGCTGGCACGTGGGCTGGTGCGCCGCAATGCACTGTCCAAGACCGAGGCCGAAGGCCTGATCGATCGATCGGGCGCAGCGCGACTGCGTGCTGCTGCGGCCTCCGGTACGGAAGCCTGGCGCAGCGTCTGGAAAGACCTCAAAAACGAAGAGCGCGTCTTGCCGGAAATTGCCCTGGCAGGCGCCACGGCATTCGAGGCCGCGGGCGAGCCCGCCGAGGCTGCTCGCATCCTGGAGGCAGCCGTCCCGGTCCACTTCACCTCGTCCTTGGTGGATGCCTATGCGCGTTGCGAGCCCGACCAGGTGCCTCGCCGTCTTGCCAAAGCCGAGGGTTGGCTGCAAAAGCGTCCCACCAATGCGGATCTGTTGAGCGCCTTGGGAATGTTGTGCCTGAATGGCCAGTTGTGGGGGCAGGCCGAGCGCTATTTGCAGCGCAGCCTGGCGCTGCGTAACGATGCGCGCACGCATGCCTTGCTCGGCAGCCTGTACGACCGTTTGGATCGTCCCTCGGACGCTGTGCGCCATTGGCGCTTGGCGACGGTTGCGACCATGGCATTGCCTGTACTGGCCGGCGATCCGGCCTTGCCTGCAGCCGATACGGATGCCGACCCTCTGCATCTGGATGCAGAGGGGGAATACTCGACCTATCCGCCGGAGGCAACTGTTGCCGCAGTGCCAGTTGTGTCTCAGCTCGAAGACGCACCCTTGTCGGTCCCGGCCGACTATGTGCTGGATCCTGATGCTCGCGTCCTGGAGCGCGAGGCGTCAAACGCGTTGGAGCCGGATCCTCCGGCTGTCGCGCCTGCCCGGTCCAACATCGATATCGAAGACTACTTCGACAGCGCACCCATCCCCGTGCCTGAGTACGATGCCCCGGAGCCTACTTACGACACCCCGCCATCCACCTCGCCTGATCAAGGCAAATCGGATAAGCGGGATGACGGAAAATCTCTTCCACTTTCAGATAAACAAGGTTGAACCATGAGTCTCGATCGCGTCTCTCCCGGCAAAAATCTGCCGGAAGACTTTAACGTCATCATCGAAATCCCCATGAATGCCGACCCGGTCAAATACGAGGTCGACAAAGACAGCGGCGCCGTATTCGTGGATCGCTTCATGCTGACCGCCATGCACTATCCGTGCAACTACGGTTATATCCCTCAGACCCTGTCTGAGGATGGCGACCCAGCCGACGTGTTGGTGTTGACCCCGTTCCCGATTCAGGTCGGCGCCGTCGTGCGTTGCCGCGCGTTGGGCGTGTTGGAAATGGACGATGAGAGCGGTGGTGACGCCAAACTGTTGGCCGTGCCGGTCGACAAGCTCTATCCTCCTTACCGCAACATCAAGTCATACGAAGACCTGCCGGCTGAGGACATCAGCCGTATCCAGCATTTCTTTGAACACTACAAAGACCTGGAAAAAGGCAAGTGGGTCAAAGTCAAGGGCTGGAAAGGCGTGGACGCCGCTCGCGAAGAAATCGTGCGCAGCGCCGAACGCTACAACAAGGGCTGATGGCGATGCCGGCACGCATTCAAGAAGGTCAAGAGAACATGGACTACGTATTCCCTCCGTCGCCGCCCGTTGCCGTGCCCGTAGCCGGCAGCGGCGCGTTGGTTCCGGTGCGCCGCATCTATTGTGTGGGCCGTAACTACGCCGAGCACGCCAAGGAAATGGGCTTCACCGGTCGCGAAGACCCGTTCTTCTTCAGCAAGCCCAACGACGCCATCCTGTCGATCGCCGACGGTGAAACCGGCGCCACGCCTTATCCGCCCAAGACCAGCAACCTGCATTATGAAATGGAGCTGGTCGTCGTGCTGGGCAAAGGCGGCAAAGACATTTCCGTCGAGCAGGCTGGTGAATGCGTGTGGGGCTACGCCTTAGGGCTGGACATGACCCGCCGCGATCTGCAGGGCGAAGCCAAAAAACAAGGACGCCCCTGGGAGGTCGGCAAAGCCTACGACCTGTCCGCGCCGATCGGTCCCGTCCATCCGCGCAGCGTCGTCGGTACCCTTGAAAAGGGCGCCATCTGGCTCGACGTCAACGGCCAGCGCAAACAGTCCAGCGACATTTCACAGATGATCTGGAACATTCCCGAGAGCATCGCTTATCTGTCGAGCCTGTTCGAGTTGAAAGCCGGCGATCTGATCTTCACCGGCACCCCCGAGGGCGTGGGTGCTGTCGTTCAGGGCGATGAGCTCGTGGGCGGTGTCGAGGGTCTGGGCGAATTGCGCGTGCGTATTGCTTGATCGTCAGTCTCTTTCACGGCCAGGCGCCTAGGGCTGATTCTCTCCAAGCCGGGACGACTTGGCTCGAGGCTTTGTGCTGACTGTATTTTCTCCGGAGTTTCATCATGCGCGGACGAGTCATGCTGACGGCGCTGATCGTATTTGGCGTCGTACTGCAAGGCTGCAACACCATGGCAGGCATGGGCAAGGATATGTCCGATGCCGGGCAAGCCATTAGCACGGCTGCAGAAAAATAAAGCTTCATGCTTGTTGCGACAACGGCCCCTCCGGGGCCGTTGTCGTTGTTGCAGCGAAAACAAGCAGCTCGTTTTATCGCGCGTGCCACGCGATGTGAGGATTTTGCCCACCTCGGCATCTACGAATAGCCGGGATCTCTGCGAGGTTTCACACTACAGCCTCTGTTGATTGAAGAGAGGTCGGGCATGATCCAGCGTATTTCCCGCCAGCGCGGTCAGGGGATGACTGAGTACATCATCGTGGTGGCGCTGGTTGCGGTGGCAGCCATTGCGGTCTATCAGTTATTTGGTCAAGTGGTGCGCTCGCAAACCGCAGCCATGGTGCGTGAAATCGCGGGCGAAGACGGCACTGCCGAGTCGCGCACAGCCCAGTCGGCGGCGGACAAGTCCACGACACAGACCAAGACGCGCACGTTGAAATCGTTCACGGGGCACGCCAAATGAAGGGCGCACGCGGCCAGGCATTGCCACTGGTCCTGGCGCTCGTCTCCGTGGGCAGTATTGCCTGGATCGCCTTGTACAACGTAGGACAGACCGCGAGTGCCCGCGTACGTCTGACGCATACCGCAGACGCCGTGGCATATAGCGGCGCCGTGGCGCAGGCGCGCAGCCTGAATATGTTGGCCTACATCAATCGTGCTCACGTGGCGCATCAGGTTGCGATGGCGCACCTGGTGACCCTGTCCTCCTGGGCTCAGTACGGGCAGACACAATCGCAACAACGAGCCTCGCGAAATCCTCCGTCCACGTTGATCTCGAGGCTCTTTGGGGCCTCGGTAGGGAAAGCGTACGCACGGGCACGTGCGACCGATGATATCGCGCCCGCATTAGCGCATGCATTTCAGCAGCACGATGACGTGGTGCATCAGATATTGCAGCAGGCCTCCGTCTCCGTCGTGGAAAGTATGAAGGATTCTCGCCAACAGACGATGTGGCGCGTTCTGCATGCGAACTATCCAGAGTATGGCAGCGGAGCAGGGGAGCTTGAGAATGGACCGTTGCAGTTTGCTTTATTGTCGGATGGCCTGCCGGGATACGTTCAATCCTATCCGGGGCGCCAAGAGGGCCCGCTGCGGAACATGGTCGAGCATGCGGCGCAACGGTACGATTTTCTACAGCGCCGCAATCAAACTCGTCGTAATGACTGGATCGTGAAAGACCAATGTCCTGCCAAGCGTCATGAACTGCGGCGCCGGGGAAATACCCGGCTAGAGGCAGACGGACGTTGGTCTGCACGGGATACCGTGTCGTTTCATGCCTTGCGTTCCAATCGTTGGATAGGCTGCTACTACCGCGAATACGCAATGGGGTGGGGCGACAATAGTCCTCAATCGAAAAAGAACCCACACATCAGTGATCAGCCGCCGCATGGGTTCGCTCAGCAGGATTTCTGGCGCTGGGTACACGAGCACACAACATGGGACTTGTTGTCGGGCCGCAGTAATCCTATGGCGAAGGCTTACGCCTCGTTCAGCGGATTGCATTGGGCCAGTCGTGGGCTCCCTGACTATTACGATCTGAATGACGATATCGCGTATCGTCCCTTGCGGTTTGCCGTCCAGTTGCGTCAGTCTGCCGCGTCGTTGATCACGGCCCAGGCAGCGAATGCGCGAGTGGCTCCGATTGCACGGTATGCCTATCACGGCTTGGCCGCCGACGAGTTCGTGACGGTCAACAGTGCAGCGCAGGCCTATTTCGAGCCACCGTCCCACGGTAACGACAACAACGAACTCGCGAGTTTATTTCGCCCCTATTGGCAAGCTCGATTGAGCCCCATGCTGCCTGACGATGTGTCGAGGGGCCGGCCATGAAATGGCGGTCGCACCGTTCCATTGCTCAGGGGCAAGCCGCGGTCGAGGCGATGCTTGCTCTGGTGTTGCTAGGCGGACTCATGCACGGCGTCGCTGCTGTCGGGACAGTATTGCTGCGTGGGCAGCAGGCGGCACAGTCTAGCCGTCTTGCCGCGTTCATCGATGCTGAAAATCATGGGTTCGTTCCGAGCAAAAGCGATATCGGAAATGCTCAGGTCGAGATCCTGGCTCGCGATTGGCTTCATGTCGATTCTGGGTTGCGTAGCGCACATGCTACTGATCATTCCGTGACGCCGCCGGCATTTATTGCCGGTGATACAGGTTCGATGCCCGTGCATCGACATACAGTCGTTGCGGCGGACACCGGGCATGGTGTCGATGATGCCGCAGTGTCCGAACGTATTCAACGTTCTTCAATAGGGTGGGCGGAGGCGGCACGAGGCTCAGTCCGTATTGCTGACACGTTGCGGCGTCGTATGCGGCATGTAGACGCGCCGTGGGGACGGGACGAGTGGTCGACCGATTGGCTGAATGCATGGGAGGACTTGGCGCCGACACGAGCCATCATCGCTGGACGCAGCAGTTTGACGGAGCATTGACACGATGTATGGATTGAACGCCTGTTGGAAAATGCTCTGCATGTTGCGCCGATCGTCAGCCGCGTTCGTCGTGACGATGATCATGGCCATCGCAGTCCAGGCAGGGGAGGCCTCTGCGCTTGAGGATTTGTCACTGCCACCGGGCAGCACGCAAACCTCATTTGGTGGGCGGATGCATTTGTTCGGGATGCCAATCGATATTCGTGTTTTTGGTATTCCTTTGCCCATTGCACAAGCCGCTCGCACGTTGGGCGAGCGTTATCCCATGCTGTCGGATATGGGACTCTATCCCCGGCGCGTGGTGCTGTCAGGGCACGTTGTCAATCAGTTCTGGGTGATGAACCTTGAATCTGAAGGTCCTCGTTCCACGCGTGGCAGCCTCTCAGTACTGACCGAAACGGATTTCTCCAGTGAATTGACCGCACGACAGCATGCGGCGGTCCGCCAGGGCGACACGATGAGTTCACTCCCGTGGCGGCTGACGGGGGCGCGATTGCGATTGCAGCTCGAACAAGAAGAGCCAGACGGCCGTAACCGCACTCAAGTATGGACGTCTACTTCGTCTATGGAGTCGGTCTCGGCGGTCATTCGTCAAGGTCTGCGGAATGAACGCTGGCTAGCGGAGACGGATACGCCAACGACAAGCCGATGGCGGCGAGCGCGGAGTCTGCTTCAGATCACCATAACCGCCATTGATGGCGGTACGGGAATCGTCCTGTTGCAACACGATGGAGCAGAATCTTGAGCCTTATATATACGGCGTTCCAATTACGCATACGCACTATCGGAGTTTGTGGTTTTGCTTTGGCTGCAGGCCTGCTTGCAGCTTGGGCCGCTCATGAACACATCCAGACACGCGAGCGTGAACTGGAACGTCAGGCAGCGGTGGAGGTTCGTACACGCTTGGTCGTTGCCACGGACCTTGCCGCAGGTACTCGACTGCAGACGGATCATCTCGCAATCCGAGATATTCCGTTGCCATGGGTGCCGAGCCATTCGTTTGAAGCAGATGCCGTGGATCAAGTGCTCGGCGGCGTGCTCACCACCAATCTAAAGCAAGGCGATATTTTGCTCCCGATGCACATCGCTGCAGAGGTCGAGTCATCGCTTTCAGACTTGGTACTACACGGAAGGCGTGCCGTGACGTTGCCTGCGGCTGAGATCAATGCGGTATCAGGGCTTTTGCAGCCGGATGATTTGATAGATCTTTATGTGTCGTTCGTGCACCAGGGTCAGCATCTGACCGCGCCGTTACTACAAGGCGTACGCGTGTTGGCGATCGGCGGCCGCGCCGACTCGCCCGTGTCCATCACGTTCGACGCCTCCGAACAGGACGCTATCAAACTCGTGGCGGCTCGTCATACGGGTTCGTTGACTGCCATGTTGCGTCATCGCAGCGATGCGATGGTCTCCGAGTCCGCAGCCCCTGGGGATCTGGCTGCCTTGATGGGGCTGGCGCATCCGGCGACGGCCGATCGAGCGCCGATTCCTGTTCTATACGGTGATCGGGTTGACACCGAGACGCTGTCATCAGATGCAAACGCGCCCGAGCAGGCGTTTCCGGCTTTACCGGATCGAGATGTACCTCCACCCAAATCGCTCGCCATATATTCGGAGGGACGATGAAAAGAATTCTGCTTGCCATGTCGATCATGATGGCCGTGCCGAGACCCGTGTGGCCGGCAACCGAGCCCGCGGCATTAATCCTGGAGGTAGGACAGACCAAAGTCGTTCATCATCAATCAGTGACACGTGTCGCGGTGGGAAACGGGCAGGTCATCAGCGCAGTCTCTGTCGAGGGCAAGGACGTGGTCCTCTTTGCTCGACAGGAGGGCGCCTCGTCTGTGCATGTCTGGACGCCGAACGGCGTAGGCGCCGCTTATGAGGTCCAGGTCCGCCCCGCAGGGTGGGCGCAGATGCAACAAGAAGTGCAGAAGCTGCTCGCACACATCCCCAGCGTACGCAGCTCGTTGGTGGGCGACAACATCGTTATTGAGGGAGAGGATCTGACCGACGATGATCGCGAGCGTGTATCGGCTTTGGTGCGCCGTTATCCTCGCATTCTGGATTTCACCGGACAAATCGGCTGGGATCGCATGGTCTTGCTGGACGTTCAGGTCGTGGAGCTGCCCAGTGCACATTTGCGCGAATTCGGGGTGCAATGGGATACGGTATCGACAGGGGGAATACAGGCGGGCATTGTTTGGCAACCCGGTTCGAGTGTGCAGCCGAGTGATCAGACGGACATACAGCCGCTGTCGATGGCGGGCAGGGGTGCGGGTGGGTATTTCGGGTTGAATGCCTTGCTTTCGTCGCGTATCACAGCACTGGCTCAGCGTGGCGAGGCCGTGATGCTCGCTCAACCGCAGCTCCTGGCCCGCAGCGGCGCCACGGCATCATTTCTGGCCGGAGGCGAGGTGCCATACACCACGGTCGATGCGCGCGGCAACACCAATACGGCATTCAAACCCTACGGTGTGTCGCTGAACATCACGCCGCGCATTGACCGCACGGGAGCCATCAGGTCGCGTATCGAGGTGGAGGCCAGCTCAGTCGATACGTCTATCAGCGTCTCCGGAGGCCCCGCGTTGCGTACCCGTCGTGCGGCCACTGAATTCAATGTGAGATCGGGACAAACCCTGGTGCTGGGTGGATTCCTGTCGCGCGAGCGCACCAGTGAACATAGTGGCCTGCCCGTCCTGCAGGACATTCCCGTGCTGGGTTCGCTGTTTTCCTCGCACCGCCAACAGCATAAAGAGACCGAGCTCGCGATATTCGTGACGCCGAGAATTGTGTCGCAAGATCATCCTGAGCTGGCCGACCGTGTGCGCCGTGGCCAGCGGGTGCTTACCGAGGCATTCCCGGATTCTCCGGTATTGGGCACGGCGACACCTGCAGTGGGAGACCCCGATTGGAGCGTCTATCGCGGGCCGGGTTCTCAATGGGCACCCACGTCTCATACGGCCAGCCCGATGCATTCCGAACCCACTCAGAGATAAGCATGATTGAGATTGTTATGACGTTCGAAGACGGTGAACAACGCACCGTGCAGCTCCAGGCGCCCTTGAAAATAGGACGCTCGGCGCACTGCGGACTGCGTATTCCCAGCTGGCGCGTAGCCAAACATCACGCGAATCTGCATGGATCGCCGCAGTCTCTAGCGCTGGAGGATACGGGGTCGTTCATGGGCACATTGGTCAATGGACGCCGCATTGTCGTGCATCAGCCTGTACTCCCTGAGGACGATATTCTGATTGGACCGTGCCGGTTACGCGTACGGTCCCTGTACAAGGCTGTCGAAGGGCGAGAATCAAACATATCGTCGCAGCCGTCAATGCCGCTTCTGAACACGATACCGGCAGTCCCATACGAGCTGTCAGACCATACTGTCTCCAGTGTTACGGTTGCAGAGCCGGATGCTGGCGGCCCGACGCTCGGCATTTCCGAGCTCCTGCCCCACCGGCGGCGATTGCACGCCGGACTTCTACAAGCATTGAACCTGCGGCGCCGAGATGTGGACGGTATGAGCGACGCGTCGTTGCGCAGAGAGGCGCAACCCTTGCTGGAGCAGATCGCCGCAGACGATGAGAGCATCCCCGACCATATTGATCGTATGGCATTGTGCCGTGACGTGTTGGATGAGGCCGTCGGATTGGGACCGCTGGAACCGTTGCTTGCAGACTCCGAAATCAGCGAAATCATGGTTAACCGCTATGACGAGATCTATGTGGAACGGCAGGGGCGTTTGTATCGCCATCAGGCTACATTCAACAGCGAACAATCCGTGCGATGGATCATTGAGCGGATTGTGACGCCAATAGGCCGTCGTATTGACGAAAGCGCCCCTATGGTGGATGCGCGTTTGCCTGATGGTTCGCGTGTCAACGCGGTGATACCACCGATTGCCCTGAAAGGTGCCAGCCTGACGATACGGAAATTCCCCATTGTCCGGCCGCAAATGCTGGATTTGGTGCAGAGCGGCGCTATAGATCCGGCCGTAGCTCACTTTCTGATGTCGTGCGTCCGCACTCGCAAGAACATCGTCGTATCGGGCGGAACAGGATCAGGCAAGACCACACTATTGAATATTCTGTCCAATGCTATTCCCGAGGGTGAACGGATCATCACCATAGAGGATGCGGCAGAACTGCGGCTCGACCACGATAATCTGGTCGTGCTGGAGGCGCGTCCACCGAATCAGGAAAATCGCGGCCGCGTCGATATCCGAGACCTTGTACGCAACGCGTTGCGTATGCGGCCTGATCGCATCGTGGTGGGCGAGTGCCGCGGTGCCGAGGCACTCGACATGTTGACGGCGATGAATACGGGCCATGAGGGTTCGCTGACCACCTTGCATGCCAACTCGCCGCGGGATGCCTTGAGCCGATTGGAGACCATGGTCTTGATGGCAGGCATGGACCTCCCTTTGATTGTGGTACGTGAACACATTGGCGCTAGTGTCGACATTATCGTGCAACAAACACGCCTGTCGGATGGACGCCGTGTCGCCACATCAGTCGTGGAGATTACAGGCATGGAGAGTGGACGGATTCAACTGCAAGAGCTGTTTTGTTATCGAGCAGAAAATGGCTTTCAAGCCTGTGGATTGCTGCCGAGTTTCATCGACGAGTGGCATGCCGCCGGTATTGAATTTGATATCGGTCTGTTTTCTGCAATGGCTCAAAAATGCGAATGATTTGGATCACCTTAGCGATGTCTACGGTCTGTGTTGTGCTGCTGACTTGGCAGATGCAGGCATGGTTGGGCCCCGCGGTTGCACGCTATCGCTCGCTCTATACCCGAGAGACAAGCATCAAACTAGACCAGCTATTTCTGTTCATTAGTCCCAGTCGGTTATGGGCATGGATCGTGATGCTGGCCCTCCTGATCGGAGGACTGGCATTTGTCTTGACTGACGCGCCAGTGATGGCCTTCATCGCTGCAGTGGCCGCCACCAGGCTGCCGCGATATCTAGTGGGTCGTATGCGTGCCCGGAGATTGGCGCGGTTCGAGCGGCAGCTGCCTTCGGCCTTGTCGGCATTGGCCTGCGCATTGCGAGCAGGGGTGGGCGTGCCGGCCGCATTGCGCCACATTGCCGATCATAGCGCGGCGCCATTGGCCCAAGAATTCGGATTGCTGCTGCGAGAGCAGCGGCTAGGCGTCTCGTTCGATACGGCATTGGGGAATCTGGGTACTCGCGTGCCATCCGAGGCCAGTGCCTTGTTCATTGCATCATTGCGTGTCGCGTCTCACACAGGAGGCAATCTGGCCGAGATTCTCGAGGGAATTGCCAGCACGCTGCGCGAGCGCCTGAAATGGCAGGAGAAGGTGCGCACCCTGACGTCGCAGGGACGGCTGCAGGCGTGGATCGTCGGCGTACTGCCGGTGCTGCTGCTTTGCGTTTTGAGTTACCTGGAACCCGACGTCATTGCGATGCTATGGAGCACTCCAGCAGGGTGGGGCGTGCTCGCTGTCTTGTGTACCTTGGAGGCCGGCGGCATGTTGCTGATTCGGCGCATCGCCAACATTGATATGTGATCGTCGTCATGTTTGTCGTATTTGCTGTTGTTTTCGCGGGGCTGGGCGCAATGCTTCTCGCTTGGATCCTAGGATCGGTTGTCAGGTTACGCGCAGATGTTCGACGACGCCGAAAAAGCATTGATCGCGATTTGCCTTTTGTATTGGACATGATGACCTTATGTGTGGAATCGGGATTGGGGTTGCATAGCGCATTGCAGCAGGCAGAACGGCATGGGGTCCCGGGATACTTGCGTGAGGAACTCGTTCACGCCTTGTCGGATATGCGCGCGGGCATGCCTCGCGTGGCGGCGCTGAGGGCGCTGGCTGATCGTTGCAATTGTCCCAGCGTTCACCGCTGGATTGCCGCCTTGATACAAGCAGATGGTCTGGGTATGAGTATCGGGATGCTGCTGCGTGAGCACGCTTCGCAATGTAGAACAGACCGGTTTCAGCGTGCAGAAAAACTGGCGCTGGAGGCGCCTGTGAAAATGCTCTTGCCGTTGATAGCTTGTATTTTTCCCTGCACCTTTATCGTGCTGGCATTCCCGATCGTGATGCAGATGTGGCAGGCCGCGCCATGACGGATCGTTGCCAAGCGCTTCGCCGGATCCGGTTGGTGCGAGCCCGCAGCGTGTGGGCTCGGCTGCGAGGACTACTAGGTCGGGAGCGGCCACTCGGGAGGCGTACCGGATTATGGATTTCGCCTTGTTGGGCCGTTCACACCTTTGGTATGCGATATCCCATCGACGTCGCGTTCATTGGTCGCGATGGCAAGGTTCAGCGTCTCGTCCGCGATCTCGGTCCTGGACGTGTCGCTCTGTATTTGAGAGCGACGTCCGTCATTGAACTCAGGGCCAACTCCACGGACTCTTCATTGCGCTATCGGCGGCGATTGAATATCGCTCTACGAATGTTCCTGGATAGCCATACGTCATTGAAATAGCGAGAAGACCGTCAGGCCTGTCTTATTTTTTCTTGCAGTTCTCCGAAAGTCGTGGGCATCGCCTCAGGGCTTGGTTTCTGGGCACGCGTATGGCCGCATGCCGAGATGCTTTCGCAGATTCGCATTTTTTGGCTCGTGGAACATTCCATAGATATTCGTTACATAGTTTGATCAAAACAAGAACAGTAGAAATAAATGCACTTGGTTCATCGTTGCCTGACGCAGATGCGTCAGCTGAAACTCCGTTGTTTGCTGCTGTCCATGAGTACAGCCGGTGCGTTGGCGGGCGTGATCGCGCCGGCATACACAATGAGTTTCGATGCTGCCGCTCAAGCCGATGAAATCCAACGTCGCCAGGCTCAGGAGCTCGAGCAGCAACGTGCCCGTGCCGAACAGCGTCCAGACGTATTGTCCGAGACGGAGTCTTCTTCGATTGATATGGACGCATGGGCGTTGCCCGACGAGACTCCATGTTTTCCCCTTGCAGCGATCTTATGGCAGGGTGATTCACCACCAGCCACAATCCAGGCGACCGCTCAATCAGCCATTGGCAGATGCGTCGGTCTACAGGGATTGAACGTCTTGCAAGCGCATCTGACTATGCGTTTGGTCGACTTGGGGCTAATCACGGCATGGGTTCGGGTACCCGAGCAATCATTAGCCGAGGGCTCGCTCACGTTACGCTATGGGGCAGGCCGTATTTCGGAGGTGCGCAGCGAGGGCGCTCCGGGCTGGTGGCGCACCGTATTGCCCAGTGGTCCGGGCGATGAGTTGAATCAGCGCGATCTGGATCAGGCATTGGAAAACATCCAACGTCTGAAAGGACAATCCGATGCACGTATCGACATAGCGCCCGGAACGGCACTAGGCGCCTCCGATGTTCTGTTGCAACCCGGATCAGGCAAGCGTTGGCATGCTTATATCGGCGGCGACAATGCGGGGCTGAAGACGATGGGAAACAAAAGACTCAATGCAGGGTTGACGGTGGATTCCCCGTTATTTCTGTATGACCAGCTTTCCGTCTCATGGAACAGTAACGCTGGCCTGCGTAATCACGACAACAACACGAGGGCGGCGTCGGTCTATTACAGCGTTCCATTTGGATACTGGACGATGTTCGCAAGCGCGGGCCGTTCGCGCTATCGGCAGACGGTTTCAGGGTTCGAAGAGCCTATTGTCTATGGCGGTACGACGCAGCAAGTCGATGCTGGGGTGTTGGTAGTGCCGTATCGCGGCAGCCACAATAAAGGCACCATCGTGGCAAAAGTGCTGCGCAAGCGTGTGGGCGGGACGCTCAATGGCATCGATATCGAGGTGCAGCGCCGTGACGTCATGGGTTACGAATTGGGTTATCAACATCGCCACTATGTAGGCCGCACGGTGGTGGACGCAGGCGCAGGCATGCGAGGTACCGTACCGCGGTATTCGAAGCAACCTGGGTATGTCTATGGAGATCCCGGCTGGGATGGGCGTACCACGATTCTGGCAGCCACTGCGGGCGCCTACATGCCTTTTACGCTTGCTCAACAGCAGATGGCATATCAATTCAATTGGCAATTCCAGCACGCCAAGACGCCCATCGTGCCCGCGGATTATTTCACGATAGGTGATCGCTACACCGTACGCGGGTTTGACGGACAAATGACTTTGACGGCCGAGGACGGTTGGAGTCTGCGCAATGACTTGTCCTGGAACTTAAGCACCCTCGGCCAACAGCTCTATGCGGGGGTCGACGCGGGGCGTGTGAGTGGTCCCTCTGCACAGTATTTATCAGGCCGGACTTTGGTCGGTGCCGTCGCCGGTTTACGTGGCCGCATATCTGTGCCTTATATCGATACCAGTTACGACGTATCGCTGGGCTGGCCGCTGAAGAAACCCGATGCCTTTCCCACATCAAACGTCGTATTCGCCGCAGCGTTGATGTTCGAGTTTTAGAGAGTACGTGTGATGTTGAACAGAAAGATTCGCCGGATCCTGTTGGGGGTATTGTCTGCGCCCTGCTGGACAGCTGTCGTGGCGCAGACGTTGCCGCTTACCGTAGACAAGAGTGTCGGCGGGGCTCAGCCCGTCGTGGGCACCAGTCATGGGGTGCCTGTTATTCAGATCGTGCCGCCCTCGGCGGCTGGTGTATCGCTCAACCGATTTACACATTTCAATGTCGGCCCCTCTGGCGCGGTGCTGAACAACAGCGGTGGTGCGAGCCAGACGCAGATTGCCGGCCAGATTGCCGGCAATCCCATGCTGGGTAATCAGCGCGCGACTACGATCTTGAATCAGGTGACCGCGCCCAATCCGTCTCAATTGCGCGGAATGCTTGAGGTAGCAGGCCATCACGCCAACGTGATAGTCGCGAACCCAGCAGGAATTACCTGCAATGGCTGTGGTTTTTTGAATGCCACTCGCGCGACACTGACCACAGGCCGTCCAGCGATTGGGCCTAAAGGTAATATTGCGCTGGATGTGGCAGCGGGAAAAATATCGATTGAGGGCCAGGGATTGGACGGCACGCAGGTCCGCCAGGTCGATCTGTTTGCTCGTGCGCTGGCGATCAATGCGGGAGTATGGGCAGATCACCTGAATGTGGCCGCGGGAGCTGCGCGGGTGGATGCCGATAGCGGAAAAGCCAGTGCGCTCGCAGGCCAAGGCCCCGTGCCCAAGTTCGCGTTAGACACGGCGGCCTTGGGGGGCATGTATGCAAACAGTATACGGCTCATCGGTACTGAGGCGGGCGTGGGCGTGAACATCGCAGGGAACCTCGTGGCTCTCACCGGTGATCTGAGTCTGAATGCCGCGGGCGACGTCCGTATCGTGCCGAATGCGACCTTGTCTGCAAAGAAAACCTTGGCACTGAACGTATCCGGTCAACTCGATACGCGCAAGGCGGTACTACACGGCTCTAGCGTCAAGATATCCGCCCAGACGTTGCGCAATCAAGAGGGCAGAATTACCGCTGCGGGCCCCGCGACACTGCAGGTTCAAGGTGAACTGCTCAATGCGGGCGGATTAATCGCCGCTGCAGGTGATCACCGGCTTGAGGCTGGCCAGTTGAACAATCATGGCGGTACCTTGGCTGGAGGCAGTCTCACGGCGGCGGTCAAAGGAAGAATCGATAATCGCAAAGGGTTGATGCTGGCGGATAACACGCTCCGTTTGTCGGCAGTCAGCTTGAGTAATGACGACACGCTGGACGTGAATCAGACGGCCGCGTTGGCGCAGGTTTCGACGGCTTCAGCTGGTGCGACTGCATCTGTTGAGTCTGCTTCCGCGTCGTCCGGAGCTGCGCGGCCTACACCTCTCGCCACAGGTGTCACGGCTAAAACCGTCGATATACGCGTGGCTCAAGTCAATAACGCCAAGGGTGCGATTCATGCCCGCAATGACCTGGTCCTCGTTTCTGAAGACCTCAAGAATCCGTCTGGCCAGATTGCCGCGCAGCGTAATACGCGTATTGACACGCAGGATCTGCGAAATAGACAGGGCACGATCGCTGCAGACCAACAACTGACTGTGCACGCCAAGGGCCTGGACGGCCTGGGATGGTTGCGATCGGGCACCGACTTGGCTTTTACCCATAGCGGATCTCTGACGCCACAAGGCAATTTCACCGCAGGGCGGGATTTTAGTCTGGATCTGGGTGGCGCCCTGGTCAACAAAACTCGCCTGACTGCTGGCCGTGATCTACGAATCAAAGCGGACTCGCTGAACAACACGGCGACCGGCGAGCTGCTGGCGGGCCGTCACAGTACGATAGACGTCACACAGACCATGACAAACGCAGGCCTGATTGATGCGCATGTGACACGCATCAGCGCCGGGCAGCTGCATAACCGCGGCCGCATTTACGGCGACGGCGTGTCGATCAGCGCTGGCACATTGGTCAATGATGCGGGACCGAAGGGCTCGGCCCTCATTGCTTCGCGTGGCAATCTCAATGTGGGCGCTGGTTCCTTGACCAATCGCCATCATTCCGTCCTCTATGCCAAGGACCATCTGCGCGTCGGCGGAGCGATCGATGCCGCCAAGCGAGTCGCCGGGCAGGCAGATCAAGTGCAGAACATCTCGGCCACAATAGAGGCTGGCCGCACCATCACGATTGCGGCGAGCCAGATTCACAATCAGAACGCGAACTTCGTTTCGGAGACCGTGCAGGTTTCATCGAAGCCCAAGGTGTACTTCACGCCCGAAGGCAGTACGACTATGTACGACGCCGCCAGCCATTGGCTATGCGATACGGTGACGCGCGGTTGTAGCCGGCGCCCCGAGTGGCTCAACGATGATCCGGAACGCAGACTGCTGCTACCATCCGCAAAATATCCCGCGGCGCGCTATGGGCCTCCCTTTGACTATGCTCCTAATGAACGGGGTAGAGCAGGGATATCCAGCCCCATCGCATTGACTCACACTCCTGCGGGGCGCCAATGCATAGGCCGCGAGTGCCGTCCGACGCCTGAGCGGTTCCGTTATTCCCGTGACGCAAAGATCTGGTCGGTATTCGGCGTCGAGCCGCCTGCTGGCGAATTGCCGGCCTGGAAACCCAGCCCGCAATCCAATTCACGTAAGTCTCAGTCGCTGGAGCAGCAGCGAAAAACCTATGAAGCCACCCCAGCCTACAAAGATTACAAGGCACGCCATCTGGCGTTGGACTCGCGTATCAAAGCATTCAACCGGGACTTTCTCAATCGACTGGTCAAACACTTTACGTTCTACGAAGTCAATGAGATCCTGACGCAGACCCGCACGGTTCGCAGCGACCCGGGTCGTATTTTTGCGGCTGGCGCGCTTAACCTCAAAGGGGTAGTCACCAACGACAAAAGCCAGATCGCCGCTGGCGGCAAACTGACCGTGGATGGTCCTGCTATTCACAACATTGGCGCCACGGGTTGGCGTACCGTCACCCGAGAGGGCCAGGCGACATTCACCCAGGCACGCAGCAGTGATCGCAAAGCACATCGTGCGCCTTATAAGGCCATCGTGGCAAGCGATCCGTTCGATCTGCCCGTAGGCGCAGTGCGCACAGCCCTGGCGCCCAAGGTGCAGTTGCCGGCGCGGCAAGACGCATCTCAGACGTATGGCACATTGATAGCCGGGCGCAACACGCATCTGACGGCGCAAGGGGACCTCATCAATAGCGGCACTATTGGTGCGCGCGATGCGACGGTGGTCAATGCGTTGAATATCATTAACCATTCCGGCGGCCAGATCCAGGCGCGCCGCATCGATTTGGCCGCACGCGAGAATCTGAGCAACCTCGCCGCACGGATTCAGGGCGACACGGTCGCGTTGCGTGCCGGGCAGAATATCAATTTGCTTTCGGCCGAGACATCCGACGATTTCGGCGCTACACGGGGCACCCATTTATCGGGTGTGTCCAGCGTGAGTGCGAATGATCTGTTGATGCAGGCGGGCAACGATATCAACCTGTTGGCTGCGCAGGTGTCTGTCGAGCGCAATGCGCGTCTGCAAGCCGGACGCGATATTCGGCTGGATGAACTTGTTGCGCAGCACAGGGAAACCATCTCGAGCGGGCCACACCAGCGTCACGAGTTGAGTACTAACAAGGTGATCGGGTCAGGTGCGAGCGCCAAGGGAGACCTGGCGATCGCGGCGGGGCAAGACGTCAGCGCGCGCGCTGCGGAGATCCACGCCCAACGGCAACTGATCGTCAATGCCGGGCGCGATGTCATATTGCAGGCGGGAGTAGACAGCGGTGCAGCAAAAGATCAATACCGCGAAAAGAAAAAAAGCCTGCTGTCATCCAAGACAGAGGACACGACCGTCTCCACCCAGTGGAAGCAGCCCCATGCCTCGACCCTGACGGGAAAGAACGTCGAGATCTCTGCTGGCCGGGATGTGACCGTGCAAGGCTCGAATGTGGGCGCGCAGCAGCATCTGGATATTGCCGCGGCGGGCAACGTCAATATCGATCCAGGCCGTAGGCAGTCCGACTCCAGTCGTGTTGAGAAAGTCAAGAAATCAGGTGTAGGCGCGACTGGCGGTATGAGTGTCGGCAGACGCAAGCAGACGCATTCGATACAGGAGTCGGCGCAAAGCAATACACCCAGTACCCTGGGCAGCCTCAAGGGAAACACCACGATACGCACTGGCCAAGCCGTGAACGTGACGGCCAGCACCATCATTGCGCCCGAGGGAAACATCACATTGGCCGGCCAGCAAGTAACCATAGGTGCCGCGCAAGACACCCATCACAAGCAAGAGTCATTCGAAATCAAGCAGACCGGGGTGAGCGTGACCGTGAACAATCCCTTGGTAAACGGGATGCAGGCTATTGGGCGCGCGGCTGATACTGCAGATAAAACAGACAACCCCTTGATGAAAGGCCTGGCAGTGGCGGCGGCCGGACTGGAGGCCATCAGCGCTTTGGATGCTGTGCAAAAGCAGGAAGCTACCGAAGGCGCGAAAGACCTGGACAAACTGGGCGGTATCCAGATTGGCATTAACGTGGGTAAGAATAAGCAATCCAGCAAGACTGAGCGTGCTGCTTCGACTGCTGCCGGATCCACAGTCGCTGCAGGCAAGGACCTGACCATCCTGGCCGAAGGCGCAGGCGAGGTCTCAGATATCAACGTGAAAGGTTCCAGATTATCTGCCGGTGGCAACACGCAGCTGAACGCCGAAGGCAATATCAATTTGCAAGCGGCGGAGAACACCGTAGACACCAAGCACAAGAGTCGCGGATCGAGCTCATCGATTGGCGTAGCTGTGTCGTTGGGTTCGAACGGGGCCAGCATAGGAGCAGTAGCGGGTGCCACCAATGCGAAAGGCAAGGCCAATAGCCGAGACAAGACCATGACGAATACCAAGGTCACGGCAGGCCAGAAACTGACACTGCAGTCAGGCGCTGACACCAACGTGCAAGGCGCGGTCGCCAGTGGGAAACAGGTGGTGGCCGAGGT
Source organism: Bordetella tumbae (assembly GCF_054780995.1). NCBI lineage: Bacteria > Pseudomonadati > Pseudomonadota > Betaproteobacteria > Burkholderiales > Alcaligenaceae > Bordetella > Bordetella tumbae. The sequence continues at coordinate 53,930 of NZ_BAAGVG010000004.1, read as the reverse complement.
CGGAGGCAATCTGAGCATTGAAAGCCTGCAGGACACCAGCACCTTTGAAAGCAAACATCGAAACATAGGTGGCAGCGTCGTCGTCGGAGCGGGTTTTGCAGGCAGTGCCAGCTATGCCCAAGACAAGGTCAAAGGCGATTTTGCCAGCGTGCGCGAACAAAGCGGCATCCAGGCAGGCGATGCGGGCTTTGATGTGCACGTCAAAGGCAACACGAATCTGAAAGGCGCGGTGATTGCCAGCACCGCGGAGGCAGTACAGGCCGGGGTAAATCGTATCAGCACCGGTACGCTGACTGTGAGCGACATCGAGAATCACAGCGACTACAAGGCGAGTGGTGTAGCCTTGGCGGGCGGATTCAGCGTTAGCGGTAGCGATAAAGAATCGGCCGGCAAGGGCAATGGAAAAGCGAACGGCAAGGCAGACGGCGCCACTGATGCAAATGCCATCGGTGCCGGCAATAACCCGGACGGAATCAAAGCCTCCGCCAGTACTGGCAAAGCAACAACCGTCGCAGGCGCCGGCTACACATGGGCTGCCCAAAATATAGGTCGTGACACGTCAGCGCTAGCCCCAGGCTTCAGTAAAACCAGCGGCAACGAGCGCAGCACTACAAAGAGCGGAATCAGCGGCGCGACGGTCACGATCACCGACCATGAAAAACAGCGCGCCCTGACCGGAAAGACTGCCCAGCAACTGCTGGCCACCCTAAACCAAGAGATTAAAACCGGCGACGATGCTGGAGGCTTAAGCAAAACCTGGGACCCCGAAAAGCTGCGAGCCAAAGTCTCCGCCGAAGCCGAAATCGTTGCAGCCTTCACCCAACAGACCAGCCAGACCATCCGATCCTACACCGACGAAAAACGCGCAGCGCTGCGCCAGCAGATCAGTGAGAAAACCGATGAACAGGAGAAACAAGCACTACAGCAACAGATCAGCGAGCTGAACACCCAAGAACGCATCTTGAACGTCATCGTAGGCGCATTAACCGGTTCTGCCGATGTAGCGGCGCTTCAAGCGGGATTGTCAGAGGCGGCAGATCGAATGCGGGAATACACCATCGCGGATTCGAGGAAGTTTGCGGGGATTACCGATGGCGTAACTACGCTGGATAACAAGAGTGGTAAAAGCGCGGGGATTCGACAGGATGAGGTCAAAGCGGCGGGAGTACGTCTAGACCTTGACATCCTGTGCGGTAGGGTTAATGAGCGATGTAAGGTTCAGAAAGATGCCAATAGAAATGACATTCTGGACGAAAGAGGAGTTCCCATTCTCGATTTACATGAGAGTGGAATGGTCCAGTTTGATCCTGAAAAGGCTCAAATGTCATTGGCCAAGTTTCTTCTAACTGCGGAGGGGGCAGATATGTCTGGATTTACAGGAGGTATTCAAGGCGGAGAGGGAACGCTTGGCGGTAAGTCTTATCGTCAGGGTGGAGTTCTCGATTTGTTTCACGAGGCCTATGCCGGGACACATGATGTTATCGGTGGAACGGTAAGTGGTCTGTACGACGCAGAAGGAAACGCTCAACGTGGGATGACACCAACAAAAAGGACGCTCTATGAAATATGGAGTGGTGTGGCGTTGGTGCCCGCGACGCCCTTTGCTCTGTCGGAAATCCTCTCTCCAGAAGCTTGGCACGTTATAGATACTCTGTTGAATTTGAAAAAATGAAAAAACTTGTTCGATACTTATCCGTTATAGCGAGCGTGTTGTTTTTGGCAGGCTGCTATATCAATTCGAAGGGGAATATCTGCAGCCTGACTCTGCCGGCCGCTTATTGCGATAAAGAGGCGTATGACCGATTAACGAACCCAGGAAAAATGATTGACGACTGGAGCCTCAGCGGTACAACGGAGCAGGCCCGCCTCCAGGACTGGATGGCGTGTGGGGGATCGTCGGGCGGGCAGTATGGACTTGTCCCGTTGCCGAACGGAAGGCGTCGAACATCGGAGCAGTCTAATGCTGAATCGAAAGCGGAGTTTTACAGCATTCAGCGTTGCATGTTGCGGAAGAAGTACGAATATATTGGTCGATGTCTTGACAACGAAATATCCCGTGCACACCCGGCATGCCGTGCTCGAGCGGGCGAGCCGTGGGAGTAATGTATGGGTTGGGGAATTGCTGGTAGCTAGTTGTCAAAAGGTGATATTGGTGAGGTGTCGTGCGCAGTCGAAGAGAGCGGTCCTAGCCGTCTTAGGCCGGAGGGACCTCAAACCAACTCCTCAGTAAAAAACCTCTCCCTCAACTCCGGCAACCCAATTCGATCCAGAATTTCATGCAATCTCTCCGCAGGCTTGCGCCGCGGCAGGTTCTTGTATTGCGCGATGATCAGTTCATTTTTCATCGAGTGTTCCCACCCAACGAGCTCCGTGACGCTGACTTGATACCCATGGGCTTCGAGTTGCAGACAACGCAGCACGTTGGTGACTTGACTGCCAAACTCCCGAGTATGCAGCGGATGGCGCCAGATTTCAGCCAGCGGATCCGCTAGTGCGCGGGCTTTATTCTTGCGTAGGGCGGCGGCGACTTCGGCTTGGCAGCAGGGGACGACCACGATGTATTTGGCTTGTTTGGCCAATGCAAAATGAATAGCGTCATCGGTCGCGGTATTACAGGCGTGCAGCGCCGTGACGATATCTATTTTCTCGGGCAATTGATCCGAGGTAATGGAATCTGCGACCGACAGATTCAGGAATGACATTCCGCCGAACCCCAATCGCTGGGCCAGCGCCTTGGACGACTCGACCAGCTCTGCACGTGTCTCGATGCCATAGACGTGCGATTGATCGTGTAATGTCTTGAAAAACAGGTCGTACAGGATAAAACCCAGATAGGACTTGCCCGCGCCATGATCGACCAGGGTGACTGCGTCGCGTTCTTTCTTGACGTCTTGCAGCAGCGGCTCGATGAACTGGAACAGGTGATAGACCTGTTTTAGCTTGCGGCGGCTGTCCTGGTTCATCTTGCCGTCGCGCGTCAGGATATGCAGTTCCTTGAGCAGTTCGACGGATTGACCGGGGCGGATTTCGGGAGCAGGGGACATCGGGAAAAGGCGTGCTGACAGGGCGTGGAATACGTCAGTTTACTGAAAATCGGTCATTGCCCGCAGGGGCGTTTGAGTATTGGGGCTGCCCTCAATGAAAATGCGGCACACCGCGATGTGCCGCATTCTGTCTTTACCAGAGGAATGCCTGCGTCACTGCGCCGGGAATACGGGTTCCCCCAGATTCAGCATCAACCGATTCGCCCAGGCAAAAATCGCATCCGAATGCAGCAGATCCAGCACGTCTGCATCGTTCAGCCCCGCGTCTTTCAGCGCCTTGATATCAGCAGCGGAAATCTCGCCGGGCCGCTCGGTGAGGTCGATCGAGAACTTCGCGATAGCCTGCTCGCGCGGCGTGGTGCCAGCAGTATGCGGGTTGTCGAAAACTTGCTCGATGACGGCGTCTTGTTTGGCCAGTTGCGTGTAGCGTTGGGCGTGCACCGAGGCGCAATACACGCAGCCATTGATGCGCGAGACTACGGTGGCGCCCAGCTCGCGTTCCGCGCGTGGCATGCCGCCGGGGGCGTACATGATGGCATTGAACGCCGCAGAGCGTTGGCGCAGGATTTCTGGTTGATGGATCAAGAACAGGTAGTAGTCAGAGACCTTGGCCTGGGGATGGCTTTCCTCGAGGACGGCGATTTGCTCGGGGGTCGCGGTCTCGACGTCGACGATGTCCAGCCACGCATCCCAGCCCAGGGTCTCGTTGGTGAAACCATGCGATTTGATGATGCGGCTCATGCGGATTCCTCCAGGGCTTTCATGGCTTTCAGACCGGCGACCAGGCGCACTTGATATGACAGAAAGGCGATCAGTTGCGACAGCGTGACGACTTCGGGCGTTGACAGGCCAGCTTGCGGCAGCGTCAGCAGGGCGTCGCGGTCACCTTCGACGGGCTTTTCGATCAGCTTGCGGGTAAAGGTCAATACGGCAGCCAGGCGCGGCGTGGGCGCATTGCCGGGCTCGCCTTGTTCGGCCAGCTCAATCAGCGAATTCTCGGCGCCTGCAGCCTGCAGTTGTTCGCGGTAGTGTGCGGCGAGCTCGGCCGAGGGCGTCAGACGGCTGGCATACAGTGCGACCAGGAGGCGCTCGACCAGCGACAGGCCCGGTAATTCAGGGGCGAACAACGTGTCATAGCTACCCTGAGTCGCGGCGGCGACCTTGGCCCGTTGATGACGGGTTTCGTAGGTTTTGCTGCCCGGGGTCAGGCCAGCCAGGCGATCTACCAAGTCATTGGCGGGATCGTAGGTTTTCGATGCTTGTGTTTCCATGTGTCGACCTCCTGGAATTACTTTTTCGCGGCAACGGTAGCGTCGTCGATGGCGGCGGCGACTGCGTTGGCGGCCTTGATCACTGGTGCGGCTTTGGCGCTAGCCTTGCCGGCGGTACCACTGGCGCGGGCTGCGACTGCGTCGCGCAGGAACGCCAGCACACCGGGCCATGATTCGGCATCGGCGCGCGCATTCGGGCTGGGGCTGCCGCCACTGGTGCTGATGCGGCCCGAGACGGGGTGCGCATAGACCAGCTGTGTCGTGGGAACATACGGGAACAGGATCGTGTGACCGCCGCCCTCGTAGTCCAGCCATTGCACGGGATAAGGATGATTGGCCTCGCGTAGCGAATCGCGCACCATGCGCGAGTAAAGCGTCGATGGCCAAGAGCCGTCTTCAGTGCCCGACAGCAGCATGACAGGGCCTTGGATGCGCTCGACCGGAATGCGTGCGCGTGCGACGGCCTCCGGGTCTTGCAGCGCGGTCAGTATGGCCTTTTCATGACGATGGGGGGCGGGGCCTTCGTCAAAAGGCGCCCAGGTCGCAGTGCGATTGCCTTCCCAGACATGGGGTACGGGTTTGCCGCCCAGCAGCCAGGTGGGGCCTTCGCGGCCGATTTTCGGGTCGCAGGCATTCTGGCCGCTGTGCACCACGGCGCCGGGCACATAAGCCACCACGGCCGAGACGGCCTCGGGGAATGCGGCGCCCAACAGCAGCACGAGTTCGCCGCCACGGGATTGTCCACTGATGGCGACAAAATCATGGGCGGGTTTCAGCTCACGGCGTATCCAGTCCATGCCAGTCTGGAAATATTCGAGCGGCGTGTTCGAAATATAGTCCGACAAGCCAGGCGCTTTGAAATACGCCAACGACAGCGCCGCGTAGCCGCGCGACGCATACAGCGCGGCCCGCGGCTCGTTGAAGCCGCCGCCAGAGCCATTCAGAATCATGACGGCAGGGTGAGGTCCGGGACCGGGCGGCAAATACAGCACGCCGACCAGCCCGTCCTCGCGCACCTCGCGGCGAGTCACGCCGTCGGCGGCCAGGCGTTGCACCAATTCACCACCTAGGCTGACGTCCGTACCGCGCACACTGATTTGCGTCACCAGGGGCTCGGTTACCGGCGTATTGAACACATTACGGCTGGCGCTCTCCGGGGCCTGGGACCAGATCAGTCCCATCGGGCTGACCTCGTCATAGCTGCCAGAACCCGCCACCGGTGCGTCACGCGTCAGATCGACGATGCCGTTTTCGTCGGCACGAAACTGCGCCTGGCTGGTCCAGGCTACGGCGTCGCGAACGGTGCGCGTCGATATCTCGACCACTTGTCCCGGCGTCAGCTTTTCCACACGAATCTGACGCGGCACATCGATCAGGTCATCGACAGGAGAGATACTAAGCGTCGCTTGGCTCATTTCGCGTCGACCTTGGTGACCATTTGCGCAGCGGTGCGATCGCTGGTCATGGGCGTGACTTTCAGGCCTTTACGCGTGGCCCAGATGTTCTTGTAGTGGTACAGCGGAATGATGCCCACGTCTTCGGACACGATCTTGACCGAGTCGCGCAGGATGGCTTCGCGTTTGGCGACATCAAATTCCGAGGTGGCCTTGACCAGGTCCGCGTCGACTTTGGGATTGCTGTAGTAACCCCAGTTCGAGGCACCCAGGCCTTTCTCGGGCGATACGCTGGCCAGGATGTTGACCAGGGCGTAGCTGGCTTCGCCGGTGCCGTTGCCCCATGCCAGCATGGTCATGGCATATTCATTTTTGCGCGCGCGGCTCGAATATACGGCCCACGGCATGACTTCAACCTTGGTCTTGACGCCGATACGGGTCCAGAACTGCGCGACAGCCTGGGCCGTCTCGGGACCTTGCGGGTAGCGGTCGTTCGGTACATGCATCGTCAGGTTGAAGCCGTCCGGATAACCCGCCTCGGCCAGCAGTTCCTTGGCTTTCTTCGCGTCGTACGGAATGTCCTTGACGTCGGGGTTATAGCCAAAGGTGTCCTTCGGCATCCATTGATTGGCCTCGGTCGCCGCGTCTTGCAGGATGCGGTCTACGATCGCCTTGCGGTTGATCGCCAGATTCAGCGCCTCGCGAACCTTGAGGTCCAGCAACGGGTTCTTCGGTAGTGGTTTACCGGCGTTGTCGGTGATGTACGGGTTTGCCGCCGAGTTGAAACTGGGCTGCAGCAGCATGACACGCAGACCGTCATACGGATAGACGCTGACGTTGGGGGCTTGCTTCAACTTCGCCAGGTCCGACACCGAGACTTTGTCGATCACGTCCACATCGCCAGCCAACAGGGCAGCGGTACGCGAGGCGGCGTTGTTGATGTAGCGGTAGTTGACCTTTTCCCAGAGCTGTTTCTCGCCCCAGTAACCGTCGTTGCGTTCCATGATGACGCGGTCGCCAGGCGTGTATGAGACGAACTTGTAGGGGCCGGTGCCGACCATGGCCTTGCCCGAGTTGTAGTCCTCGGTCGCGGATTTTTCACCAACGTGTTTACTGACGACGTGGATCGATGCCAGATTCAGCGGCAGATCGGGGTTCGGCGCTTTCGTCTTGACGATGAACGTCAAGGGGTCAGGAGCCTCCATCGACTCGATGGTGCGCAGGTAGCCGGCATAGGTTGCCACGCTGCCCGGCACGTTGCGCGCGCGGGTATACGAGTAAATCAGATCGTCGGCGGTAAACGGCTGGCCGTCTTGCCATTTCACGTTGGGACGCAGTTTGAATTCCCAGGTTTTGTCATCGAGCGGTTTCCAGCTCAGTGCCAGGCCTGGCTGCAGTTTGTTCCACTTGTTTTCGACCAGCAGGTCCCAAAAATGCAGTGCTACCGAGCGGTCGCCCGCATGGTTGTTGAGCTGGGGATCGAGCGAGGAGAGGGGGTCGGCAAAGCCGATGCTCAGGTCTTCGGCCATCGCGCCGGCCGACAGGCCCATCAGAGCAGAGGTTAACGTGGTCAGGATCAGACGCTTCATGGTTGCAGTTCCGTGTATTAATGTTGAGCCAACGGCTGACGGGATGATTATTTCCCGTCGTTCAAGTGACAGGCGCTCATATGGTTAATGGCGATGCCTTTGAGCGTCGGGACTTCGGTTTTGCAGCGAGGCATCGCATGCGGACATCGCGGATGAAAATGACAGCCGGAGGGCGGATTCAGCGGACTGGGAATTTCGCCCTGGATGGCGGTAAAGGTTTTATGGCGCGCGTTCATGCGCGGGATTTCGGCCAGCAGCGCCTGGGTGTAGGGATGGTTCGCACGGCGAAAGACGTCTTCGGCCGGCGCGCTTTCGACGACGCGTCCCAGGTACATGATGACGACACGATCGGACAGATGTTCTACTACGCCCAGATCGTGGCTGATGAACAGATAGGTCAGGTTGAGTTCTTCACGCAGATCCATGAACAGGTTCAGGATCTGTGCCTGGATCGAGACATCCAGCGCCGCGACGGCTTCGTCGCAGATCAGCATCGAGGGCTGCACGGCGAGGGCGCGTGCGATGCCGATGCGTTGGCGTTGACCGCCGCTGAATTGGTGCGGATAGCGTTGACGCAACGCGGGGTCCAGTCCAGCACGCTGCATTTGCGCACTGACATAGTCATCCATCTCTGCGCGGCTGGTCAGTCCGTGGATCAGGGCTGCTTCGCCGACGATCTGGTCTACGCGCAGGCGCGGGTTCAGGCTGGCATATGGATCCTGAAAAATCAGCTGAGCTTTCAGGCGCGCGCGGTGGGCCTGTTGGGCATTCATCTGATGACGCGGCATACCATCAAACCAGACCTCGCCGGCGGACGGCGGCATCAGCCCAGCTGCCATGCGGCCCAGCGTGGATTTACCGCAGCCGGACTCGCCAACCAGGCCGACGACTTCGCCGGGACGCACGATCAGATCGACACCATCGACGGCATGCGTGATGGACGGCGGGCGCGATAGACGCAGTTGTTGCAGTACGCGTTCGGTTTTCCCGATCTTGCGTTCGCCAAAGCGTTTGCTGACTTGGCGCAGTTCAATCATCGGCGTCTGTGCGGAGGAGGCCGTATTCATGCGACCTCCGCAGCGGTGAGGGTTGGGTAAAAACAGCGCACCAGGCGTTCCGAAACGGGTTGAGTCAATTCAGGGCGTTCACTACAGGCCGAGCCCGCACGCGGGCAGCGGGCCGCGAATGCACAGCCGGCGGGCAGGTCCAGCAGATTCGGCGTCATGCCGGGGATCTGGCGCAGCCGCTGGCCACGCAGATTGTTGCCCGGCAAACTGCCGATCAATCCGGCGGTATAGGGATGCAGCGGGGCGTCGAGCACATCGTCAACACGTCCGTGTTCGACAATGCGCCCGGCATACATGACTGCGACCTCATCCGCCAGGCCGGCGACCACCGACAGGTCATGGGTGATCCAGATCAGGCTCGTGCCGTGCAGGCGCGCGAGCTTTTGCACCTCTGACAGAATCTGGGCCTGAATGGTGACGTCGAGCGCGGTAGTGGGCTCGTCCGCGATGATCAGGTCAGGACGATGCAGCAGCGCAATCGCAATGGCGACGCGTTGGCGCATGCCGCCCGACAATTGATGCGGATAGGCCCGCAGCCGGTCTTCCGGGCTGGGAATTCCCATCATGCCCAGCGTGTCGCGCGCCAGTTCGCGCGCTTGCGCCTTGGACATGTTGTTGTGGGCACGTACCGCCTCGATCATTTGTGCATCGACCCGCAGGACCGGGTTGAGCGTCATCATCGGATCTTGAAAAATCATCGCGATACGATTGCCCTGCAGCTTGCGCAACTCGCGTGGCGACAGCTGGGTCAGATCACGTCCCTGGAACAAAATCTCGCCGCCCACGATGCGGCCCGGGGCGTCCACGAGCCCCATGATCGAGAAACCCGTGACGGATTTGCCTGATCCGGATTCGCCAACCAGGCCGAGGATGCGGCCACGTTCCAATTTGAACGAGACGCCATCGACAGCAGGCAAGACACCCGCGCGGGTGAAAAAATGTGTGCGTAGATCACGCACTTCCAAGGTGGCCGGGCCACCAGCAGAGTGGTGCGCAGCCGTCATTTGTGGGTCCTCGGATTCAACACATCGCGCAGGCGGTCACCGACCAGATTGATGGCCACGATAGTGATCAGCAAGGCAATGCCAGGATAAAAACTAATCCAATAGTCACCAGACAGCATGTATTGGAAACCAGTCGAAATCAGCAGGCCCAGCGAGGGCTCCGTGACGGGAACGCCCAGGCCCAGAAAGCTGAGTGTGGCCTCCAGCGTGATGGCGCGCGCAATTTGCAAAGTGCCGATCACAATCAGCGGCGGCAGACAGTTGGGCAGGATGTGCTTGATCATGATGCGCCAACTGGGGATGTCCAGGCAGCGCGCAGCCTCGACGTATTCGCGGCGACGCTCGACCAGCGCCTGTCCGCGTGCGGTGCGCGCATAGTAGGCCCATTCCAAGATCACCAGGGTCAACACCACGTTGCTGACGCCTTTACCCAGGTAGGCCAGGATCATCATGGCCACCAGGATCGAGGGGAATGACAGCAACAGGTCGACGACGCGCATGATCAGCGTATCGACGCGTCCACCTGCGTACGCAGCCAGCAGGCCAAGCAGGGTGCCGAGTATGCCCGCTATCAATGCCGAGCCTATGCCCACCATCAGACTGATGCGCAGCCCGTACAAAATGCCGGAATACAAATCCCGGCCTTGGCCGTCCGTACCCAGCAAATAGGTAAAGGTGCCCATGCCGTTTTCCGAACCGGGCGGCAGGCGCGCATCCAGCACGTCGAGTTGCAGGAGGTCGTAGGGATTTTGTGGCGTAATCCACGGGGCCAGGATCGCGGCCAGGATCAGCAGGGTCGCAACGACCAGGCCGAATACCGCGATCTTGGACGAGAAAAACTCTGCCAGATTGCGGCGCCATGGCGATTCTTGACGCAAGGGGGCGATAGCCGTGCTCATTGCGCAGCCTCCGCGTCGAGGCGAACTCGAGGATCCAACAGCTTGTACAAAATATCGACGATTAAATTCAGGGTGACAAACAGGCAGACAATCACGACCAGATACGACACGATCACGGGACGGTCCAATGCATTGATGCTGTCCAGAATCAGTTTTCCAGCGCCGGGCCACGAGAAAATACTTTCCGTCACGACAGCGAATGCAATGGTCGACCCTAGCTCCAGGCCCAGCACGGTGACCAAGGGGATGAGCGTATTGCGCAGCACGTGCACACAGACCACGCGCACCGGTGACAGGCCTTTGGCGCGGGCGAATTTTACGTGGTCCAGCGGCAGCACCTCGCGTACGCCGGCACGAGTCAGGCGAATGACGAGGGAAATTTTGAACAGCGACAGATTGACCGCGGGCAGAATCAGATGGCGCAGCCCGTCGGCAGTGAGCCAGGACCATTGAGCGCCCAGAAATTCCACCGTACTGCCGCGGCCGCTCGCCGGCAGCCAGCCCAGCGAAACGCTGAACGCCATGATCAACATCAGGCCGACCCAAAAGGTCGGCAAGGAAAAACCGACGATGCTGCCTGCCATCAGAAAACGCGAGATCGGGTTTTCGGGATACAGGCCCGCGAACAAACCGAGCGGCACGCCGATCACGACGGCCAGAAAAAGCGCCGCAAATGCCAGCTCCAAGGTCGCCGGCATACGGTCCAGAATCAATTCAATGGCCGGGATGTTATAGACAAAGCTATTGCCCAGATTGCCGTGCAGGGCGCCACTCAAAAAGCTCAGATACTGACGCCAGAGAGGTTGATCCAGCCCCATCTGCGCAATGATGCGTGCGCGCTCGACCTGATCGACATCCTGGCCAATCAGGATATCGATCGGGTTGCCGATGGCATGCAGGCCGACAAAGACGATCAACGTCATCAACAGCACGACCACCAACGCCTGGGCCAGGCGGCGAAAAAGCCAGACAATCATTGAACCGGCTCCTGTACGCCTGGGGCAGGCACCCATTCGTCGCCAAAGACTTCAGGCTCGGCGTACGCCTGGATATTGGCGTAATGCGTTTCGACGTCTTCGCGATAAAACAGTCCCGCCATGCCTTGTGCGAGCCGTTTGGCGCCGTCGCTGATCGCGGGGATATCGCCCGATACGGTACCGTGGGTCAATGCAGCCGGATACGAAAAACAATGCACGCGGTCCAGGCCGGGACAGCCGCCGGGTGTTTTTTCTTGCAACTCGAACGCCGCACCCAAGTCGGGGGAGTCGGTGAGTTCCTGGTCTTCTTGTCCCGCTGCCGGGGTGTAACGATCGCCCCAGGCACGGACGTGCGGCGCCAGTGCGGCGAATTCCGGACGCACGGTCCAGTCGATACGAAAGCCCGTCGAGCACACGAGGAAATCCAGTACGAACACGCCTTTGGGCGTGGTGACATGGATCTCGTCGCCGACCATCGCGACGTCCAGAATCGGACAGCTCAGATTGAAGCGGGCATTCGGATGACGCGAGACACGCAGTGTGCTGCCGCGAGGCGGCGGCACTTGTTGCGTATTGATGTAGTGGCGGATACGCCATTTCCATTCGTCGGGCAAACTCAGGTGTCCGTGGACCAGGCCGGCATTGCCGGAACCTTTGCCCTTGTTCACGCGCGGAATGTCATCGCGGCGAATCAACAGATCGACGCTGGCCGCGCCGGCCTCCAGGGCAGTCGCTGCGCTATCCATGGCCGAGGCGCCCGCGCCGATCACGCCGACGCGCTTGCCCGCGAGAGCGGTGTAGTCAGTCGTATCCGATGAATGCGCCCAACGGTCGCGTGGCAGTTTGTGAGCAAAGGCCGGCACATACGCGCCGCCCAGGCCATCACGCCCAGTGGCCAGCACGACACGGCGTGCCAGTACTGTTTGCGGTCCAGCAGGCGAGGCGATGTCCAATTGCACGACGCCATCCGCGCGGGGACGCACAGCCTGCACGTGATGCTGATTGCGGATATCCAGTCCCAGCACGCGACGGTACCAACGCAGATAATCCATCCATTGCAGACGGGGAATCTTGTCCAGGGCCTCCCAGGCCTCGGCACCGAACTGAGCCTCGAACCAGGCGCGGAACGTCAGGGCAGGCAAGCCGAGCGCGGGGCCGGTGAGTTGCTTGGGGGAACGCAGCGTTTCCATACGCGCCGTGGTGGCCCAGGGGCCTTCGTATCCTTCGGGGGCGCGATCAAAAATCGGTGCGTCGATTCCGACATGATTCAACGCCGCCGATGCAGCCATACCCGCCATTCCGCCACCGATGATCGCCACATCCAAGACGGATTGGCCGTCGATAGTGCGCGAAGGCATCCACCGTTTGGCAGGAAGCTCTAACCAGGCCAGGTCTTGGCGCAGGCGCGCCTCCAATGCGGCGAGGCCCAGTTGTGGGCTGTCGACAGAGAGAGTCATGAGAGTCATGATGCAGAAGAATCCATAACAGGAGTGGTTTCGCCGTAGATCGAATGCAGCAATGCGCCATGCTCGCTCGCCTCGTGACGCACAAAACCGGGCAATAGCTGCGCAGCGGTTTCGGCCAAGGCATCGGCAACTGCCTGCACTGCGGGCAGGGAGGGCTGCGATTGCGGCGTGATCACGCCGAAGAAAAACGGGATGTCGATATCCAGCGTCCGGATCGCCACGCCATCGACGGGCAGGCCGTAGACGGTGATGGGCTCCAGTACCGCCAGACCGAGGCCGGCGCGTACGGCGGCGAGCGCGTTGACGGACGAGTTGGTTTCGATCAGGCCGGGTGCCCTGCGCCCTTGGTTTGCCAAAGCCTGATCCAGACGCCGGCGCAAGCGGTATGGGTTGGCCATGGTAATCAGGCGTCGGCCAATCAGGTCATCGATAGATAAAGACGGTTGCGCAGCCAGCGGATCGTTCGCCGGCAGGGCGACGATACAGGGGGCCTGGCCAATCCAATGCACGGTCAGGCCCCGGTGCTCCAATGGCAAACTGGTCGCGCCGAGTTGCGCTGCGCCGGTCAGCACATCGTGCAGCACGCGTTCGGGCGACATGCTGCGCAGTTGAACGCGAGCGGTGGCTATGCGGCCTTCGATGGATTTCAGTGCGGCAGGCAATAGGCCTGTCGCCAGCGCTGAGGTGGCAGCCAACCGGAGAGGGCGATCATCGCCGCGGGCGATTTCCTCGGCACGTTGGCGGATCTGTTTCAAGCCGACCAGTGCACGTTCGACATCGTCATAAAGCAGGAACCCCTGTTCAGTCGGGGTTACGCGCGGGCCATTGCGGGCAAACAGCGCATAGCCGACTTCGGCCTCCAGCTCCTGGATCGAACGGGTGATGACCGGCTGCGAACGGCCGAGCAGACGCCCGGCAGCGGTCACGCTACCGGTAGACATGACGGCCGCAAAGGCCTCCAGTTGCCGTAATTCCATCGTTTTGCTTTATGCCAAAACAGAATTTTGAAGCCATCAGTATGCGACATACAAATAATTAAATGGCATAAGCAAATTCCCTAATGCGGGTTTTCTCCTGCTTGTTAATAATTTCTCGTTATATTAGGGGCTTGCGCCACTTCTTCTATGTGGCCTGTCGTCCACCGTTGGGTTTTGGGGTAAGGCTCGCAGGCGGCAAACGCTAGATATAACGTCTCTCTTCTGAATGGTTACACTCAATTGTCCAGACCAGGAGGCCAAATGAAAAAGATCGGAATCGCCGTTGCCGCACTAGTTGCGGCCGGATGTTCTAGCCCTGATCGTGATGCAGCGCCCGTAGGCATGCCGAACCCGGCTTCTGCTTATTGCATTGAGCTCGGCGGCAAGCTGACGATCGAAGACCGGCAGGGCGGACAGGTTGGTATCTGCACGCTGCCGGATGGGAAAACGATCGAAGAATGGGAGCTATATCGACGGGACCATCCGCGCCCGTAATGCACGGACAGCGGTATATCAGTCTGCGTCTGCTTTAGCGCCGAACGCCATTTGCATGGCGTACTGCCGCACGTCGCTCGGCCACGCAGAGGCGTGCTGCGTGAATTGGGCCTGGTCATGGGCGAACAACGCCCGTGTGGCTTCTTCGAAGCCAGACAGATTGCCAGCCATGGACGACATGAAACGGTAGGCGGCTTCTTGTTGTTGGCGTTGCTGTGTCGCACCCCCGTCAGCGTGGCGGGCCTGATCGACCAGTTTGCGCAGCGCTACCGACGCACCGCCCGGTTGCTGTGCGAGCCATTCCCAATGACGTGGCAGCAAGGTGACCTCTCTCGATACGACCCCGAGTTTGGGGCGTCCACGTCCGCGCGCCGCTGCCGCTTCAGCGGGAGAAGGCGCATGAGATTCAGTGGCGGGCGAGGGCGGGGCCAGCCGCGCCATGATTTCACCGTTACTGCCGCGTAGATCCACGTCCACGACCTGACCCGTCGCGTCGTTATAGATCAGTACCGGCCCGGTGGCCTGCTCGTCATGAGCGCGGCGAGCGGCGACCGCGACCTCGGGCAGGGGGCCAGACGCAATGCGTCGATGGCCATCAAAGGCGGTGCAGGTTGCCACAGTATTGGCCACAACGTTGGTTACCGTATTCATACGTTCTCCTTCCGTCTAGTGGCTTAATTATTAGCCGGGTAAAATTAATAATCAATATTACCCGGGTTAAATATTGCAACTAGAAATTTAGCTATCGACTAGGGAAACCCCCTAGTAAAAAACTGTCTAGCGCGTATAATCTTGCTTTGCGCCCGGAGTTCCCCATGCGTCTCGTTCAAAAAGCGCTCACCTTCGACGATGTGTTGTTGGTGCCTGCGTATTCCGAGGTGTTGCCGCGCGACACCTCTCTGATCACCAGCCTTACTCGCAAAATCAAACTGAATATCCCGCTGGTGTCCGCTGCCATGGACACCGTCACTGAGTCGCGCCTGGCGATTGCCATGGCCCAAGAGGGCGGCATCGGGATCATTCACAAAAACCTGTCTGCTGACGAACAAGCCAAAGAGGTCGCGCGCGTCAAACGCCACGAATTCGGCATCGTCATTGACCCCGTCACCGTCACCTCCGACATGAAAGTCCGGGACGCCATCAGTCTGCAACGTCAGCATGGCATCTCGGGTCTGCCGGTCGTCGAGGGCAAAAAGTTGGTAGGCATTGTCACCAACCGTGACCTTCGTTTCGAAGACCGCCTGGACCAGCCGCTGCGTAACATCATGACGCCGCAGGAACGCCTGGTTACCATGCAAGAGGGCGCCACGCTGGACGAGGCTCAGGCCCTGATGCACAAGCACCGCCTCGAACGCGTGCTGATCGTCAACGACGCCTTTGAGCTGCGTGGCCTGGCCACCGTCAAAGACATCGTCAAAAACACCGAACACCCCGTTGCCAACAAAGACAGCCAGGGCCAATTGCGTGTGGGCGCTGCCGTAGGCGTGGGCGATGGTACCGAAGAGCGCGTGGAAAAGCTTGCTGCTGCTGGCGTTGACGTCATCATCGTCGATACCGCGCACGGTCACTCGCGTGGCGTGCTGGAGCGTGTTCGCTGGGTCAAAGAAAACTTCCCCAAGGTCGAAGTCATCGGCGGCAACATCGCCACCGCCGCGGCTGCGCGCGCGTTGGTTGATCATGGCGCTGACGGTGTCAAGGTCGGTATCGGCCCGGGCTCTATCTGCACCACACGTATCGTCGCAGGTGTTGGTGTGCCACAAATCACGGCCATCGCCGATGTGGCCAGTGCCCTCGAGGGCACTGGCGTGCCGTTGATCGCCGACGGTGGTATCCGTTACTCGGGCGACATCGCCAAGGCCCTGTCCGCCGGTGCATTCGCCTGCATGATGGGCGGCATGTTCGCCGGCACCGAAGAAGCCCCCGGCGAAGTCGTCCTGTTCCAGGGCCGTTCGTACAAGTCATACCGTGGCATGGGCAGCCTTGGCGCCATGTCCGATGGTTCGGCCGACCGCTATTTCCAGGATCCGGCCAACAACGCCGACAAGCTCGTCCCCGAAGGCATCGAAGGCCGCGTCCCCTACAAGGGCAGTGTCCTGGCCATCATCTACCAATTGGTGGGTGGTATCCGTGCCTCGATGGGCTATTGCGGCTGCGCCACTATCGACGACATGCGCACCAAAACGCAATTCGTCGAGATCACCTCGGCAGGGGTACGTGAATCCCACGTCCACGACGTGCAGATCACCAAAGAGGCCCCCAACTACCGCGCCGACTGATCGAGTCAGTACAATGCAATGCATCGCGCACCGGCAGAACTCCCGCGGTTCTGGCCGGTGCGCTTTTATTTCCAACCGGCAGAGTCTCCATGCACCAGCGCATCCTTATTCTTGACTACGGTTCGCAAGTCACCCAACTGATCGCCCGCCGCGTTCGCGAGGCAGGTGTCTATTCCGAAATCCATCCCGGCGATGTCGACGACGCCTTTGTGCGTGAGCAGGCTGCACAGGGCCTGAAAGGCATCATCCTGTCGGGCAGCCACGCTTCGGCCTACGACGAAGGTTCGTTGACCGTTCCTCCGGCCGTCTTCGAATTGGGCCTGCCGGTGCTGGGCATTTGCTACGGCATGCAGTCCATGGCCATGCAACTGGGCGGTAAAGTCAGCTTTTCCGACCATCGCGAATTCGGCTATGCCGAGGTTCGCGCCCATGGCCATACCCAGCTGTTGAACGGCCTGGCCGATTTCACCACGCCCGAAGGCCACGGCATGCTGAAGGTCTGGATGAGCCACGGTGACAAAGTCACCGAGCTGCCCCCGGGCTTCAAACTGATGGCCTCGACCCCGTCCTGCCCGATCGCTGGCATGGCCGACGAAGACCGCAAGTTCTACGCCGTGCAGTTCCACCCCGAAGTCACGCATACCGTCCAGGGCAAGGCCATGTTGGCCCGCTTTGTGAACGACATCTGCGGTTGCCAGGGTGACTGGAATATGCCCGACTACGTGGCAGAGGCTGTCGCGCGCATTCGCGAACAAGTCGGCAGCGACGAAGTCATCCTGGGCCTGTCGGGTGGCGTGGATTCCTCAGTGGCCGCCGCCCTGATCCACAAAGCCATCGGCGACCAGCTGACCTGCGTATTCGTCGATCACGGCTTGTTGCGTCTGGACGAGGGCAAACAGGTCATGAAGACCTTTGCCGAAAACATGGGCGTGAAAATCGTCCATATCGACGCGACCGAGCAGTTCATGAGCAAACTGGCCGGCCAAGCCGACCCCGAAGCCAAACGCAAAATCATCGGCCGCGAGTTCGTCGAGGTTTTCCAGACCGAAGCGGGCAAGCTCAAGAACGCCAAATGGCTGGCCCAAGGCACCATCTATCCTGACGTGATCGAATCCGCTGGCGCCAAGACCGGCAAAGCCACTTCGATCAAATCGCACCACAACGTTGGTGGCCTACCCGACACGCTGAATTTGCAGTTGTTGGAACCCTTGCGTGAACTGTTCAAGGACGAAGTCCGCGAACTCGGCGTGGCCCTGGGCCTGCCCCCGCAGATGGTCTATCGTCACCCGTTCCCTGGCCCTGGCCTGGGCGTGCGTATTCTGGGTGAGGTCAAGCAAGAATACGCGGACCTGCTGCGTCGTGCCGACGCGATTTTTATCGAAGAACTGCGCAGCACGATCGATGAGACGAGCGGCAAGAACTGGTACGACCTGACCTCGCAAGCTTTCGCAGTGTTCCTGCCGGTGAAATCGGTAGGCGTGATGGGCGATGGCCGCACGTACGAATACGTTGTCGCGCTGCGCGCAGTACAGACCTTCGACTTCATGACTGCCGACTGGGCACCGCTGCCACATGCATTGCTGGCCAAGGTCTCCTCGCGGATCATTAATGAAGTCCGTGGGCTGAATCGAGTCGTGTACGACGTGTCGAGCAAGCCGCCTGCGACGATCGAGTGGGAGTGAGATCACTTTCTAGCTAATTGATTTCATTCAGCTAAGCGAATGCCATTGATCGTGTATTTTGCACGGTCAATGGCATTTTTTTATCGCGTCTTTATTGAAGGGGGCCGTGTTCACCCGGCTGATACGCCCAGGTTGCAATATTGCCCTTTGAAATACAGCAGCGGCTGCGTGGCAACGGCTTCTTGGCTGTTTAACGCTTTCACTTCACCAATCACAATCAGGTGATCGCCCGCGGTATGTTCGGCGTGAATTTCGCAGTCGAGCCAGTGCAGGCAGCCGGCAATGATCGGATTGCCCAGTGGCGATGGGCGCCATTCGACATCGTGCCACTTCGCCGCGCCTCGTTGAGCGAACTGATTGGAAATCCTGACCTGCGCATTTGACAGGATATTGACCACGAAACGACCTGCTTGGCGAATCTTGGGATAGCTGTACGAACTCGCCATGACGTTGAATGACACCAGCGGTGGATTCATGGACACGCTATGGAACGACTGGCAAGTGAAACCAACCGGCTCGTCATCGACGTACGATGTAATCACCGTGATACCGGATGCGTAGTGCCCGAGCGCTTCGCGAAAGCGCGATGGCTCGATAGCGGTACTAGCAAATGACATATGGATTGGGATTCTGAATGCATGGCCATCGACGATGGCGTCCTGATCGATCCTGCGAATGAGGTGCAGGATCGATGATCGTACTGTGCTGCTTCAGGCCGAGAGTTCTTTCCGGACGATTTCCGCGCCTGCGCTTAACGCCTGCAGCTTGCCTCTCGCGACGCCACGAGGCAAGGGGGCCATGCCGCAGTTGGTCGAAGGATAGAGTTTGTCGGCATCGACAAACTGAAGCGCTTTGCGCAGGGTGTTGGCGACTTCCTCGGGGGTTTCAATGGTGTTGGTTGCGACGTCAATCGCTCCGACCATCACTTTTTTACCTCGAATGAGCTCAATCAGATCCATGGGCACATGCGAGTTCTGGCATTCCAGCGAGACGATATCGATACCGGATTTTTGCAGCTTGGGGAAAGACTCTTCATACTGCAGCCACTCTGACCCCAGCGTCTTTTTCCAATCGGTATTGGCTTTGATCCCGTAACCGTAGCAGATATGTACGGCCGTTTCGCATTTAAGCCCTTCAATTGCTTTTTCTAACGTGGCAACGCCCCAATCATTCACCTCATCAAAGAAAACATTGAATGCGGGCTCATCGAATTGGATGATGTCGACGCCGGCTGCTTCGAGCTCTTTGGCTTCTTGATTGAGAATCTTGGCGAATTCCCAAGCTAGTTTTTCGCGGCTCTTGTAGTGGCTATCGTAGAGCGTATCAATCATGGTCATAGGACCTGGCAGCGCCCACTTGATGGGTTGCTTGGTCTGCTGACGTAAAAACTTGGCGTCTTCGACAAAGACTGGCTTTTGACGAGAAACCGCGCCAACAACAGTCGGTACGCTGGCATCATAGCGATCGCGAATTCTGACGGTCTCGCGTTTCTCAAAATCAACGCCGCTCAGGTGCTCAATGAATGTGGTGACGAAGTGCTGGCGCGATTGCTCACCATCGCTGACGATATCGATCCCTGCGTGTTCTTGCTCGTGCAATGACAAACGCAAAGCATCTTGCTTGCCCTCAATCAACGCTTCGTCGTGCAGTTTCCACGGTGACCAGAGTGTCTCAGGTTGAGCCAGCCAGGACGGTTTGGGCAAGCTGCCAGCAGTGGAGGTGGGGAGCAATTTTTTCATGATAGGTAGCCTTTTATTAGGGCAAATCAAAGCGCGTAATTAGCCGCGGACCATTGCTCGAGAATGGTTCCGTAGGGTTTGATGAAATGCTCATCAACGAATTTCCCCTGCTCAACAGCCAGCCGGCTGCGCTCTTCTCGATCGTAAACAATGCGAGTCAGTGAATAATCCTGATGCTTCAAGCTTGGCTGGTAGGATTTTCCTGCGGCTGAATTCGCGTTGTAAATTTCAGGGCGATAAATCTTTTGGAAAGTGTCCATCGTGCTGATGGTGCTGATGAGCTCAAGATTGGTGTAATCACTGAGTAAATCGCCTGAAAAATAAAAAGCCAAAGGCGCAGCACTATTTGGGGGCATGAAATAGCGAACCTTCAGCCCCATCTTGTTGAAATAGTCATCCGTCAGGGAATACGCATCCTGCTGATATTCAACGCCCAGCACAGGATGCTGGTTTTCAGTCCGAATATAGGTCTTGCTGCTCGAAACACTCAGGCATATGACAGGCGGCTTATTGAAATTCTCTTTATAAGTGTTCGAATTGACAAAGGCCTTGAACAGTTTGCCATGCAGCTCGCCAAAGTTATCTGGCGTGCTGAATTTCGGCTGATTCTCATTGTGCTGCAGGAGCAGCACGCTAAAGTCATAATCTCGCACGTAAGAGGAAAAATTATTTCCTACCATGCCCTCGATACGTTCGTTGGTCTTTCGATCAACAACGCTTGCTTTCAATAGCTCGATCAGGGGAAGGGCGCTGTCAGTGCTTGCCGCATCAATGCTCATTTCAACGGAAATGATGTCAAGCTCGACTGTATAGCGATCGCCTTTTGGATTATCCCAATGCGCCAAAGCATTGAACCGATTGTCAATCATCCTCAAGGTGTTGCGCAGGTTCTCTTGGCGACTATCCCCTCTGGCCAGATTGGCAAAGTTGGTCGTGATGCGTGTGTTATCTGCTGGATGATAATCTTCGTCGAAACAAATGCTCTTAATGGTAAATTTAAAATCTTTATTCATCGCAATCTGGCGTCCTGAATCCTGAGGTGAGACCTCGGCTTTATTTCTTTGCCAGACCGTTTCGGTTTTATTTACTGGCTTTATCACTCAGCAGTTTGTATATTTTCTGCAATCAAGAGCAGCGCGTATTTTATGCTGTGCATTGAGCTAATAAAAATGAAATGATTTCATTTCAGTATTAGTCATGCTCATGATGCGATGCGCAGAAGGACTTCGATCAGTTGCTCGCGCTCGTTGCTGATGAGCCAGATTTCGATGCGTTGGCGGCTCGGATTCAGCAATACATCAACGCAATATCAGACGGGCCGTCACGCTATTAAATGGCGAAGTCGACTTCTTCTTCGAGCCTCGCAATCTGGTAGCTCACGGCGGATTGAGCTACATGCACCATGGCGATTTTGCTGTTCGTGCCGCTGACGGCATGGGTGGTACATGCGCTCTTCGGACGGGGCGGTTTGCACTATCGCGCATGGGTATTCCTGATAGGGTGGGGGATCACGCTACACCTCATCCTGGCGGGCTCGCTTGTCCCGCTCATGACCGGCTGGATAAGCACGGCCACGCTCGCGATTGTTATCCAGGTGATAAAACGCCGGACTGCTTATCGTCGTACCTTGGTTGGCCGAACGCTGGCGCGGGGCTTTCTGATCCGCCCAGCGGGATCGTGAGAACATCGGCAATTACCCCTGCGCGATCTCCTGAGCAAAGACAGCGGCTGCCTGTTGCGCCACTTCTGCCACATTCAGGCTCATCGCCAGCTTGCATTCATTCAACTCTTCCAAGGCGAACCACTTTGCCTCGAGCGCGTCATCGCCGCCTACCGGTACCCCGGATTGCCACTTGCAGAGCACTGCAATTAGCACGAAATGCTGATGGAGCTCGCCTTTGTCGTCACGGCCGAAGACATCGACAGCCGTAAAGACACGGTGCGCTTCGGCGCGTACACCGGTCTCTTCCAACAGTTCGCGAACGGCGGCGGCTTTGATGGTTTCGCCGATTTTAATTTTTCCGCCGGGGAAACCCCAGCAACCGGCGTCGGGTGGATTGGCCCGGCGCACCAGCAGGATTTTTTCATCGTGGAATACGGCCGCGATGGTCGCTGCGATGGGTCGGGATACCGGCCGCGCAGAAGGCGATGGATAGCTGCTATCTGACATAGTGGCCTCGCATAATGAGACAAGCAAAGAGGCAAAGCATCAGGCCGCTGGCAATCGAGGCGTCGCAGATCAGGCGACGGCTCTATGGTTGCCAGCAGATGGGCCATCAACGTTCGGTATCAGACGGCCGCGGGGGCAATTTTCTCAGAGTCAATAGCATACCGTAGCATGGCCTCACGGATCTTTGCACGAGGCAGCCATCCCTCGTCAACGCACGCCTTGATCGCGGCCAGGACGATGAACGTTCGATCCACCTCGAAGAAAGCACGCAGTGACTCGCGGGTATCCGAGCGGCCGAAACCGTCCGTGCCGAGACTGATAAAGCCGCGATCCTTGACGAAGGGGCGGATCTGGTCGCCGACGATCTTCATATAGTCGGTTGCGACCACGACAGGACCGATACGGCCTTGCAGACACTGCTGAACATACGGAATGCGCGGCTCGTCTTCCGGATGCAGCATATTCCAACGCTCAGCGGCCATGCCATCACGGCGCAGCTCAGTCAGGCTTGTCGCGCTCCAGACATCGCTGGAAATGCCGAAGTCCTGTTCCAGCAGTTCACCCGCAGCAATGACTTCGCGCAGAATCGCGCCGCTACCTATCAGTTGTACATGCGGCTTGCCAGATGGCTCTGACGCGGGGGCCTGCTTTTTGCCGTCGCGCAATAGGTAAAGCCCTCTGAGAATGCCGGCCTCGCTTTCCGGTGGCAGGGCGGGGTTCGGATAGTTCTCGTTGAGCAAGGTGATGTAGTAGTAGATATCCTCCTGTTCTGCATACATGCGGCGCAAGCCGTCCTGGATGATGACTGCCAGTTCGTAGGCAAAGGTAGGGTCATAGGAAACGCAATTCGGTATCACCGACGAGAGTACGTGGCTATGGCCATCATCGTGCTGCAAGCCTTCTCCCATGAGCGTAGTACGGCCCGATGTGGCGCCCAGCAGGAACCCTCGCGTGCGTGCGTCGCCCGCCGCCCACGCCAAATCCCCCACGCGTTGCAGGCCGAACATGGAATAGAAGATATAAAACGGGATGGCCGCCAAGCCATGATTGCTATAGGCCGTTCCCGCAGCGATCCATGACGCAATCGCACCGGATTCATTAATGCCTTCTTGCAGGATTTGACCGTCTTTGGCTTCTTTGTAGTAGCTTAGCTGGCCGGCGTCCTGTGGGGTATAGAGTTGTCCTACGTACGAATGGATGCCGATCTGGCGAAACAGGCCTTCCATGCCGAAAGTGCGCGATTCGTCGGGCACGATGGGAACGACGAGCTTGCCCAGATGAGGGTCTTTGAGCAGCGTGGTCAGGATGCGGACGAACGACATGGTGGTCGAAACACCGCGTTCACCGCTATCTTTCAATTGTGTGGCAAAAGCGCTGAGCGGCGGAACCTGCAGCGGGGTAATCCGGCTGATACGGGCTGGCACATGACCGCCGAGTGCGGCTCGGCGCCGCGCGAAATAGCGTGCTTCCTCGCTGTCGGGCGCAGGCTTCAGATAGGGCATATCCTCGAGCCGGTCGTCGGGCACCGGCAGCGAGAATCGATCACGGAACGCGCGCACGGCGTCAGCGCTCATCTTCTTGAGCTGATGGTTGACGTTCTGGCCTTCGCCGGCCTCGCCCATGCCGAAGCCCTTGACCGTTTTGGCCAGAACGACCGTTGGACGGCCTTTCGTGCTGACCGCCTGTGCGTAGGCGGCATGTACTTTCTCCGGATCATGGCCCCCACGTGTCAACGCCCAGATTTCATCGTCCGACAGATGCGCGACCAACTCCAGCAGCTGCGGGTACTTGCCGAAGAAATGCTCGCGCACATAGGCGCCGTTCTGCGATTTGAACGTCTGGTACTCACCGTCGACGCATTCCATCATGCGTTGACGCAGCAACCCGCTGGTATCGCGCTTGAGCAGATCGTCCCAACCGCTGCCCCACAACACCTTGACGATGTTCCAGCCCGCTGCCCGGAAGGTGCCCTCGAGTTCTTGAACGATCTTGCTGTTGCCTCGTACTGGGCCGTCCAAACGTTGCAGATTGCAGTTGACGACAAAGATCAGATTGTCGAGTCGCTCCCGTCCGGCGACCGAGATAGCTGCCAGCGACTCGGGCTGATCCATCTCGCCGTCGCCAAGAAAGGCCCACACTTTGCGGCCTTGATGCTCCAGCAGCCCGCGGTATTCGAGATACCGCATGAATCGCGCCTGGTAGGCAGCCGTCATCGGCCCCAATCCCATCGACACAGTGGGGAATTGCCAGAAATCTGGCATCAGGCGCGGGTGGGGATACGAGGATAGGCCGTCGCGCCCGGCCTCCCGACGGAAATTATCCAGTTGCTCTTCGGTGATGCGTCCTTCCAGATAGGCGCGTGCATAAATGCCGGGTGCGGAGTGTCCCTGTATGTAAACCATATCGCCGCCGAAAGTCTCGGTGCGGCCCCGGAAAAAATGATTGAAGCCTACGTCATAGAGCACGGCGGCTGACTGGTACGTGGCGATGTGTCCGCCGACATTGGAATGCTTGCCGGCGCGCAGCACCATGACCATTGCGTTCCAGCGGATGTAGGCGTTCAATTGGCGTTCGATGTCGAGATCGCCAGGATAGGCAAGTTGCCGGTCTTTCGGGATGCTATTGACGTAGGCGCTGGTGACACGCTCATGCAGGTCGCCATGTCTGGATGCATCGAATTCAGTGAGCTGGTCGATCAGATAGTGGGTGCGGGAGCGGCCCTCGACTGCCTCTACAGCCTCCAGCGCTTGCAGCCATTCTTGAGTTTCCAGCGGGTCGACGTCGACCAAGGCGGGGGCGGGATTCATATTGGGGCTCCAGAAAAAACAACGTGTTAAAGCGGTGCCGGCGCTGGCCAGCCTGGTGTGGCGCAGACATCGATTGATGACCTATGAGTTGCAAATGCAATCGTATTTTGAGAGATTCTAAGTCAGCTACAATTGCAAATGCAACTGAAAAAAAGGAACCTGCTATGACGAAGGACGGAACGGATCTGTGGTTTTCGTTTGTGCGTACCCATCGCTTGATGATCCGCGAGGTAGAGAGCCGCCTGGCGGCGTCCAAGCTGCCGGCTTATGCCTGGTACGACGTGCTGTGGGGATTGGAAAGCGGGCCGCAAGGAACGAGGCGGATGCACGAGCTGGCCGACGCACTGGCGATAGAGCGCTACAACCTGACACGGCTAGTAGATCGCCTGGAACAAGAGGGATTGGTCACGCGTACGCGCTCGCCAGAGGACGGCCGAGCCGCGTATGCCAGCATCACAAAGGAAGGGCGGGCGCTGCGTAAGAAAATGTGGAAGGTGTACGAAAGCACCGTTGCAGAGCTTTTTCTGAATCAGTTCAGCGCGGATGAGCAATCGACGTTCTCCAAAGGTCTGGACCGAGCTGCCGCCATGGCCCGCGGTCAGTAATTCAATGTGCCGCGAGCGCAGACAAAGCCGCCGATTTCACTGGCAATGTGTCGTTCATATCTGGTGACGGGGAGGGCAGGCCTTTGTTGAGGGACTTCTTGCGCGGCCAGATATCGTGCTTTACGATTGCAAATACAATTATTGTAATTGCAATCGCAAAAAAGGACAGACATGACATATCCCTGCGATCTGGCGTTCTATACGGCCGACACCCCAAATGGGCAGAAGATCAGCATCTTTCTCAAGGAAGCCGGACTTCCTTATGAGCAATTTGACCTGGATCTTGAGCGCGGCGATCAACATCAACCTGATTTTCTGAAAATCAACCCGAACGGCAAAATTCCGGCCATCGTTGACCGAAAGGCTGGTCTGTCGGTTTTTGAATCAGGCGCCATACTTTCTTATCTTTCATCGAAGACTGGTTGCTTGCTGCCCACGACAGAGGCAGAGAGTATTGCCGTGCAGCAATGGCTGCATTTCCAGGTTGGCGGTATCGGGCCGATGCTCGGGCAGCTGTGGTGGTTCTTGCATGCGTCAAAAACGGGCAACGCTGAGGCAATACAGCGGTATCAGAAGCAATCGCTTCGTCTTTACCAAGTTACGGATACACGTCTCAGTGAGTCTGCCTTCATCGCTTCAAATAGCTACAGCATTGCCGATATTGCTGCGTTCTCCTGGTTGAGAACCTGGCAGGAGTTGAAGCTGGACATCACGCCGTACCCGCATGTCCGGAAGTGGCTCGATAAGATTGCCGCGCGGCCCGCGGTGCAGGCGGGACTATTGGCCACTAACGCTGTTTCCCGAGTCACCACCGATCGGCTGTGTGCTACCGGGGGCTGACGCCATGGCGTGGACTTATTTGTTTCTTGCCGCAGCGTTGGAGATTGTGATGGGCCTCTGTCTCAAATTGAATGCAGGTTGGACCAAGCTGGGGCCGAGCGCCATCGCGGTCATAGCTGGGCTGGGCAGCATCTATTTGCTGGCATTGGCCTTGCGTTCGTTACCTGTCGGGATGGCTTACGCTATCTGGACAGGTATCGGAACTATTGGACTCGTTCTTGTGGGCGTGTTGGCATTTCAGGACGAGATGAACTGGCCCCGAGCTTTCTTCCTGGGATTGGCGTTCATCGGGATTATCGGATTGCGTTTTGCCGAATCGACGACATGAGAACTGATGCCCCTCGGTACAGATCGACGTCACCTGCTACGACCCGATTGAGCAATAGAGTGATAGTTCGATCCGCAAACCGACGTTGGTCTTTCACGCCGCCGAAGTCGCACTTAATCAAACATAATTTGACAGCTCGATTGCTGCTGGGGCAGAGTGCGATTCATCTTTAGCTTGTTCGTTGTCCGCAGCGCTCGCTAGGGGAAACCCTTGCATTCATCACAAGTCTGCGACGCTTGTTCCTACCGATTCACCCGGGATACACCGGGAGTGTTTTTGATGGCCGCGGAACTCGGACCCTGGCCTCTAGTAGAACCAACGTTCTTGCAGTACCAACGAGGAGACGATGATGAGGAAGGGTTGGAAAGAGCTGATGGCTGCGATGGCCATCTCGGCAGGCGCTGCTGTGCATGCAGCAGAGGCTCCGGATATCAAGCTGATGCAGTTGTCCGTCGGCAAGATCGAGTTGGACAAGGGTTTCATGACCGCCATGGTCGATGTCGGCACCAAGATCAAGATTCCCGTGCCGGCATACGTGATTCAGCATCCCCGCGGCTTGGTGTTGTTCGATACCGGCATGAACCAGGCGACCGCCGATGGCAATTGCGCCAATTACTGGGGCCAGGGGCTGTGCGGCGCGTTCAATTCGATCCAGGGGCGCGACGAAGTCGTCGACCGCCAGCTCAAGGCTGCCGGTTTTGATGTGGGCGATGTGAAATACGTGGTGTATTCACACTTCCACCTGGACCACGCCGGCAATATCAAAATGTTCCCCAACGCCAAACACGTGGTTCAAAAGGCCGAGCTGCGAGCGGCCTGGTGGCCCGAAAAATTCCAGCGCGCCGCCTATGTCATGAAAGACTTCGACACCACGCGCGACTACGACTTCATCCAGGTTGAAGGCGATTTCGATTTGTTTGGCGATGGTTCCATCGTGTTGCTGGATACCAAGGGGCATACGCAGGGACACCAGTCGCTGCAGGTCAAACTGAAGAACACCGGCATGGTTCTGCTGGCTGCCGATGCCATCTACACCGGTGAAAACGAGGCGGGTGTGATTCCGGGAATTACCTGGAATACCAACGACTCGATGCGGGCCATCGACCGGCTCAAACAGATACGCGACGCCAATCAGGGCCAGCTTTGGTATAGCCACGACGCGCAGCAGCATGCGCAGAACGCCAAGACCAAAGTCTTTGACTGAGGCGCGCATGTCAGCGGCGGTTGCGCTGGAGGGCGTTACCAAGTCGTTCGGCTCCCGGCAGGTCCTGCACGGTATTTCGCTTGCCGTAGGCAAGGGCGAGATCGTCGGGTTGCTGGGACCGAACGGCAGCGGCAAGACCACGACATTGCGGCTGATGGCGGGCTATTATGCGCCCGACAACGGCCGCGTGACGGTCTGTGGCCGCACGCCGGCTGCGGGGCGAGGCAATGCCGATATCGGCTATCTGCCTGAGCGTGTCCCGCTGTACGACACGCTGACGGTGAACCAGTACCTGTCGTTCGTGGCGGGCGTAAAGATGCCTCGCGACCGCACCGGGCGCCGCCAGGCAATCGAACGATCGCTTGACGGTTTCGATTTGCAGGGATTGGCGGGCACGCCCATCGGTCGCCTGTCCAAGGGCCAGCGCCAGCGGGTAGGCCTGGCGCAGGCTGTGTTGAACGATCCGCCGGTGCTGTTGCTGGACGAGGCCACCAATGGCCTGGATCCGCTGCAGATCGTCGAGGCGCGCGCCATGATCCGGCGTTGTGCCGAGGGGCGGGCAGTGGTGTTCAGCAGTCACTTGATGCAGGAAGTCGAGGCGCTGTGCACTCGCATGGTGATTCTGCGCAATGGCCACTTGGTAGAGGATGCGCCGCTGGGCGGCACGCAGCCGCTGCTCAAACTGAGACTGGATCTGCCGCAGGCCCGGCACGCCGAGCTGCATCAGGCCTTGGCCGCCTGCCCCGGATCGCCGCGGGCGCAAGTCACCATGCTTGCCGAAGGGCTGAGCGATTGGCAGATCGCCTGGGACGAAACCGACGGGGAGCGAGCCTGCGACGCGGTACTGCGGACGGTGCTGGGCATGGCCCGGGTGCGGGCAGTGCTCGGCGCGCATGATGCGGTGGAGACGCGATTGCTGGCGGCTTTGGCGCCCAACGACACCGAGATGCGGAGGCGTGCATGAGCGGGTTTGGCGCGTTGTACTGGAAAGAACTGCGCACGGATTTCGGATCGCCGGTTGCCCTGGCGGTGGTGGCGGTGTTCTGGGCGCTGGCGGGCTATCTGTTCAGCTTCAATCTGTTTTTTGTGAGCACGGGTCAGATGGTGACCTCGTTTCACAACATGACGATCTTGTTGATCCTGGTCATGCCGCTGGTCAGCATGCGGGCGTTCGCCGAGGAAGCCCGCCAGGGTACGCTGGAATTGCTGCTGACCTTGCCGTTATCGGATGCGACGCTGGTTGCCGCCAAATTCGCAGCGGGGCTGACGATGCTGGCGCTGATGCTGGCCGGCACCATGGTGGCCGTATTGCCGCTGGCCTGGTACGGGCAACCGGACTATGGCCCTATCGTGGGCGGCTATATCGGCGTGTTCCTGTATGGTGCGCTGTTCCTGGCCATTGGCATCGCCGTATCCAGCGCCTGCTCGAACCAGATCGTGGCGGCCAGCGCTACGTGGGGCATCCTGGTGCTGTTGTGGTTTATCGATTATCCCGCCGCGCTGGATGCGTTGCCGGCGCTGTCGCCGCTGTTTCAGGCCTTGTCACTGTCAGCCCAGCATGTGGATTTCATCCGGGGGGTATTGCCGGGACCGGCGACCGTCATGCTGCTTAGCTTGGCCTTGTTGGCCCTGATGGTGGCCGCGGTAAATCTGAAGCGCTGGAGGCTGCGATGAGCGCGTCTGGCATGCGGCGCGTTGGACGGCGCTGGCTGTTGTGGCTGCCGGTCATGGCGACGGGCGCGGTATTGCTGGCGCTGAACCTCTGGGCCACACGCAGCCTGGGCCGGCTGGACCTGACCGCACAACGGGTGTACAGCCTGTCTGAGGAAAGCCTGGAGGCGGCGCGCGCCATTCGTCAGCCGATAACGGTGACGTGGTTCTATGATCTGCGCAACAAGAGTATGGTGGATGCCCTGCATCTGTTGCGCCAATACGAGCGCGCCAACCCATTGATCCAGGTAACTGGTGTGGACCCCGCGCTGCGGCCAGCGCAAGCGCGCGCGGCCGACATCCAGTTCGCGGGCAGCGCGGTGCTGGAGTCCGGCGAGCGGCGCACCACGATAAACGGTGGAACAGAAACCGACTTCACCAACGGTTTGATCCGTATCAGCCAGAGCGGGTCGCAGACGATCTGCTTTACCCAGGGACATGGCGAGGCCACGTTGGACAGCTTGAGTTCCCTCGACGACCTGGAAGACCACGATCACGACGAAAACCTGGTCGCACGCGTCGAAGTGCATGAGCGCAATGGTCTGGCACTGGCGCGCAATGCCCTGCGCACCTTGGGCTTTTCCACCGTGGGCGTGAACGCGGGCGGCTTGGCGCAAGCGCTGCCGCATTGCGCCGTGGTTGTCGTGGCAGGGCCACGCGCACCGTTCGGCGCCGGGGACCTGGGCGCGTTGCGCGACTGGACCGTAAGCGGCGGCAAGAGCCTGGTGCTGCTGGAACCCGACAGCGCTCACGGGTTGGGCGATTTGCTGGCGGATTTTGGCGTGGCGCAGGCCGCTGGAGGAATAACCGATTCAGGCAGTCACTATCGCAATGACCCAGGCAGTCCCGCAGTCAGCGACTACACCCGTCACAAGCTGACGCGCGGCTTGCCCTTGAGCTTTTTTCCCGGTGCCGCCGCACTCGAGCCGGCGGGAGACAGTCTGCCGCCGGGGGTCGCCGTTACGCCTTTGGCGCAGACATCGCCAGAGGCGCGGCTGCCTGGGCGTGAAGCGCAACGGTTGACGCTGATGGCCCTGGCTACCGGCAAGGCCGGCCCAGAGGAGGGCGCCGGGCGGCCCATGCTGCTGGTCGCAGGCGACAGCGACTTTGCCACCAACCAGCACTTTGCTGCGCTGGGTAACGGAGCGCTGTTCGTCAATGCGGTGACGATGCTGGCCGGCGCGGACCCACTGCTGGATATCCGGCCTCGACACTATGAGCAGGGGCGTGTAGAACTGACCAACCGCCAGATGCAAACGGTGTTTTGGACCAGTACCGTGGCCTTGCCGGCGCTGGCGCTGTTGATCGGTTTGATGATGTGGTGGAGGCGCCGATGATGGCCGCGCGTTCGTGGCTGGCAGTGCTGTTGGCGGGCGTGGCCCTGTCGATATGGCAATGGAATGAGCTGCGCGAAGGACCGGAGCACCATGACGGACACACCCATCTGCATGATGAGCACGGCAAGCCTGCGCGCCTGTACGATTGGAATGTGGCCGATGTAACCCAGGTAATACTGTCGAGCCCTCAAGCGCGGATCACCATGGATCGCGAACCAGACGGCTGGCGCAGTGCTTCGGCTACGGATTTCGACGTGGCCGGCTTCGTCAAGCTGTTTTCACAACTGCGTAGCGAACGCCAATTGACGCCTATTGCAGGACAACCCTATGGCCTGGCGCCGCCTCATCTGCGCATTGCGTTGCGGGACGTGCAGGGCAATGCGCTGGCTCTGATGGACGTGGGCGATTTGGCGCCAGATGGCTTCAGCCGTTATGTGCAAGTGCCCGGCGAGCCGAACCTGCGCATGGTGCCGGACTACCAAGTGCGCGAGCCGCTGGCGGCCATGCAGCGGTCAGCCGCCAGCGGCCAGGGCAATCACCTCAAGCCATAATAATTTTGCAGGAGGTGCGGCTCTTCAATGGGCCACTGTGCCTGGTCGATTGCTCGGTGGTAGCGAAGACCTTGCGTTCTCAATGATCGACCGACGAGGGCGCTCTGAACACGAGGGCCAAACCAGCCAAGATCGCCACCATACCCGCCATAGCCAGCGCAGGCATCGCGTTACCCAGAATCAGATAATCAAGAAGCACCGTGATCACTGGCACCAGATAGAACAAACTAGTGACGTTGACCAAGTTGCCGTTGCGTATCATCCGGTAGAGCAGTAGCTGCGCTCCCACCGAGATGCCCAGCCCCAACCACAACAGGGGAATCCAAAATCCCAGGTTGAGTTCTACATGAACTGGCTGCAATGGGGTGAGGCCGAGGCACAACAGCAACGTTACGGCATACTGCAACGGTAGCACTTCGGTGGGGGCTTGCTGAATGCGTTTTTGCAGCATGGCACCGAAGGTCATACATAACAGTGCAGCCAGCGCGTAACCCATGCCGAGCCCCGACAATTTTGTCAGGGCCAGACTTTGATATACCACTAGCGTCAGGCCTGCCAATGAGAGCGAGAGGCCGAGTAGCCGCCAGGTGGAGAAACGCCTTTCCGTCATCAGCAGCGTCAGGATCGGCTGTATACCGAGTAGCGTTGCCAATAGCCCGGGCGTGATGCCATTGGCCATCGCCTGAAAATAGCAGACCGAATAGCCGCCAATCAGTAGCAATCCTGTTCCTGCAATCTGCCAGCGTGTCCCAGGCTGAGGCAGCCACCGTCGGCTCGGCAGCCCGATCAGTAAGAGAGCACCGAGCGCCACGCTAAAGCGCAAGATCAGCATGGCAAGTACGGAACCGTGGTCCAGTCCCCAGCGGATGAAGATAGCCGCGCTGCCCCACAGCAGCACGAACGTGGACATGGCGGCGAAACCCGTCCATGTGGAAGATTTAGAAGTCATTATTTATTCACCTGTCGAACAACGAACAGGCCCCAGCCATCCGCCGACACTACAGTGTCAGGGCAGCCTTAATGGCATCAGGGTAGGGGCCGCGAAGCGGGCTGGATCAGCCCAGAGTCATCGCGAGTGGCGGAGCCACTGCGATGTTCGCCGGAGGCGCGACAGGTGAGGGCGGCGGGTTCGTAGCGCGCACGCCGCCGGCCACGATGCTCGTGGTCAAGGCGAGTGAGAGAGGGCGTGCAGACGAAACCATGGGTGTCTAGTCAATATCCAGAGATAATTGCGAAAGAATATAGCATGTACATGCACGGAATGATGATTTGCAGAACGTATGTTGCAATTCGCACGTCGATGGAGAACGATAGAGCTCGACCATGAACACAGAGAAGACGGTTCCACTCCGGACGAGTGCCAGTGAGATCACGATTTTTGAGGAAGGCGACCCGCATGAGGATCCTTGGGTTTTGGGCCAGGCACCGGTCGAGAACATAGAAGTGGGGCCTTACGATGCTGGCTGGCCTATGCTGTATGAGACGTTGAAAAAACGGATTGACATTGCTCTAGCCGGAAAGGCGCGGGCGATCGAGCATGTGGGTTCCACCGCGGTGCCTGGCTTGTCAGCCAAGCCGGTGATCGATATTGACGTGATCGTGGATGATCCCACGAACGAAGACGCGTACGTTCCCGCATTGGTCGAACTCGGATACACGCTAATCATCCGGGAGCGATCCTGGTATCAGCATCGAATGCTCCGTCACGAGTCGCCCCGCGTCAACTTGCATGTGTTTGGGCCGAATTGCCCAGAGCATATTCGCCATATCTTGTTCCGGGATTGGCTTTCTGCTCATCCACGGGATCGGAATTTATACGCCGATGCAAAGGTCCGTGCGGCACATGGGGCCGAGACGGTGCAAGAATACAATCTGAGAAAGCAGGGGGTAATCCGGGAGATCTATGCAAGAATCTTCGACTCTTATCGGCCTTAGCCACGCCTCTTGATTTGTTTGAAGCGTTGCGTCGTTTCGGTCAATGCTGTCTCAGTGGGCAGGCGCTCCATCGAGCTGGCGCCATAGAAGCCGTGGCAGCCAGGGCAAGCGTCGAGGATGTATGCCGCGTCTTCCGGCGTTGCGATCGGCCCGCCGTGGCACAACACGATGATGTCGTCGCGGACGTTTCTAGCCGCGGCCGCCCAGCTGTTGATGAGTGGCACGCACGCTTCTAGCGTGACGGCCGTGTCGGCACCAATCGAGCCGCCCGTCGTCAAGCCCAAGTGCGCAACGATGATGTCTGCGCCCGCCTTTGTCATCGCTATGGCATCGTCGTCATTGAAAACGTACGGTGTCGTCAGCATTCCCTTTTCGCTGGCCAAGCGAATCATCTCAACTTCCAGCTCATACCCCATCCCAGTTTCTTCGAGATTGGCCCGGAAGTTGCCGTCTATGAGGCCCACGGTCGGAAAGTTCTGCACGCCTGCGAAACCCATTCTCTTCAGGTCATCCAGAAAGACGTCAAAATTGCAGAACGGATCGGTACCATTCACACCGGCTAAGACAGGCGTCGATTTCACAACGGGTAGCACTTCCTTGGCCATATCGACGACAATCTCGTTAGCATTGCCATAGGCGAGCAGGCCAGCCAGCGACCCCCGTCCAGCCATCCGATAACGGCCTGAGTTATAGATAACAATGAGGTCAATCCCTCCGCTTTCTTCACATTTGGCCGAGAGCCCTGTACCTGCGCCCCCACCAATAATGGGTTCGCCACGAGCGATCATGTCGCGGAACTGATTAAGAATGTCTTCGCGTGTATGTCTGTTCATCTTTCACCTGTATGTGTGTATCAATAGTGAGATCCTGATCAGGCTCAGGCGGTTGCTTTTTTTTGAGCGTAGATGGCCTGGAACTCGCTCACTGCGATTGCAATAAAGCGCTCGTCGTTGATGTTGTATGGCACCCGAACGATTTTCCGTCGGTCCGTCTGTTGGACTGTTTTCTCGATGGCCTCGAAGAGTGCATGATCAGCATCCGGCGCCCAGAACGGCATATCGGGAGAGTCAAGAACGGAAACGCCGCCTTCTGGGATGAGAAATCGCACCGGACCGTCACATGCATTCAGTTTTTCCCCAATCCAGCGGCCCATCTCGGCGTTTTCCTCGACGGTGGTGCGCATCAGTGTGACCTGTGGGTTGTGGTGATAGAAGAGCCGGTCCGCGTAGTGAGCCGGCACAGTATCGGGGCGGTGGAAATTCACCATGTCCAGCGCACCGCATGAGCCGATATAGGGAATTTGGGTGCGTGCGATGGCATCCAGACGGCCTTCATCACATGCAAGTACTCCGCCAAAGAGATGATCACAAACCTCGGTGGTTGTCAGGTCAAGCACACCGTCGAGCAATTGGCTGTCGACCAGTTTTTCCATGGCTTTGCCGCCGCTTCCGGTGGCATGAAAGACCAGGCAATCAAATTCGTTTTCCAGTGCCGAGGTTACGCCCTGGATGCATGGTGTGGTGACGCCAAACATCGTCAGTCCGATGGCGGGTTTGAGGATATCGGGCATATCACGTTGAAAGCGTACCGCGCCGGCAATCATGTTTGCGCCGTTTGCCAGCACTTTTCGCGAAATACGATTGATGCCAGCTACATCAGTTACCGAATACATCATCGAGATATCACTCGCGCCTATATATGGAGCGATGTCTCCCGATGCCATGGTCGATATCATCAGCTTGGGCGTGCCTATCGGCAGGCTTTGCATTGCGGGTGTGATCAGAGCAGTACCGCCAGAGCCACCGATTCCCAGGAGCGCCGCGATATCATCCTGGGCCGCGATATATCGTTGGAACGCCACCGCCATGGCTTCAATGGCTTTTCCCCTGTCGCCGCAGAATACCGCTGCACTGCCTTCTGGATGATATTGCGCGACCGCTTTGGCCTTGACCCCGGCTCCTCGGTCAGTCGCGCTGGTCGTCGACAAATCAACGATCACGACAGGTACGCCAGCAGCCTCGATGATTTTGGCCATGAAAACGGCTTCAGCGCCCTTCGTATCTACTGTTGTGGCAAGATAAACTCGTTTTTCCGTAGTTGTCATGACGTCTCCTGGGTTTCAATCCTCATATGGTGCTTTGAGCCTCCTGCTCGCTTCATGCAAGAGACAATCGGTTTTCGTATGCTGTGAGCAGCTTCCCAATAAAATACATTATTGAGACAGCAGTCTAATTTAATTTTACCCAATATTGAGACTATCGTCTCAAATGTTAATGTCAAAAGAATATGCCGGTAATGTCGCCAAAAGACAGTGATTCGATGTCCAGGACGCGAGCTCGTACCAAAGATCTGCTGGTCAGTACGGCACTCGTACAGCTCGAAAAAGGTGTTTTCCCATCTATTACCGAGCTTGCAGTTGCGGCGAACGTCTCTCGCGCCACGGCCTATCGATATTTCCCCACGCAGGCCTCGCTCATTTCAGAACTGGTTGATGCTAGCCTGGGACCGGTGCTCGATTGGGAACCTTCGTCGACCGACGCGGCGTTGCGCATGTCTGAGTTGATTGACTTTTCCTATCCTCAGATGGTGATGCACGAGGGAGCATTGCGCGCCGCCTTGCGGGTCACGCTGGAGCAATGGGCCGACGCGCGAGCAGACCGCAATGACGAGCCCCGATATGTCCGAGGTAATCGAAAGAAGCTGGTGGGTAGGGCCGTTGCCCCGCTGAAAGACACATTGAGCCAGCGTCGGCTTGACCGGCTGACAAAGGCACTTTCGCTTATTTATGGTACGGAAACGATGGTGGTTCTAATGGATATTTGGGGCTGTAAGCTCGAAGAAGTACAGTCTATTGCCAAGTGGGTAAGCGATGCTCTGGTTACCGCCTCTGTTGCAGAGCAAAATGCCTCGAAAAAAAGCGGGCCGACGAAACCCACATCGAGGAGTCGCGCAGCGGCACGGTGAACATGATGTGCACCGCACGCGTATCGGCATCTTTCCGAAGTTCACGCGCACCTGGCGGCTGTTTCGAAAGCCCAGATCGTGTTTCGAATCACGAACCTCGGATGCCCGCCTTTTGGATCACATCGGTCCACTTGGCCATCTCGGCGTCGATGAACTTGCCGAATGCGGCGGCATTGTCTGGGCGCGGCTCCATGCCCTGTGCCAGGAGGCGTTTCCTGATCTCGGCATCGGCCAGTGCATCGTTGATTTCCGTGTCCAGGCGCTTGACGATCGCGGCCGGTACTCCGGCCGGCGCCATAAACCCATACCAGCCCGACGCCACCACATTCGGAAGTCCCTGGCTACGCAAAGTAGGTGCCTGCGGATAGATTTCGCTCGGTTCAGCGGATGCCACTCCCAGCACGCGCAGCTTGCCGCTCTGGATATGCGGCAGCGCTGCGGTAATGGCTGTCAGTGTGGCGTCCAAGCGCCCAGCCAGCAGGTCCGTGTACGCCGTGACGTCGCCACGATACTGCACGGTTAAACCTTTTACCTGGGCGTCGCGCAGAAACAGCTCGGCCGCGAGATGTGGCAGCGAGCCGTTGCCCGGTGAGCCGAATGTCAGGCCATTAGTCTGAGATTTTCCGTAGGCGATCAGTTCCTGCGCGGTCTTTGCGGGGGATTGCGCG
The DNA here is from genome assembly GCF_054780995.1 of Bordetella tumbae. Classification (NCBI taxonomy): domain Bacteria; kingdom Pseudomonadati; phylum Pseudomonadota; class Betaproteobacteria; order Burkholderiales; family Alcaligenaceae; genus Bordetella; species Bordetella tumbae. The sequence goes on along the minus strand of NZ_BAAGVG010000004.1, from coordinate 16,931 downwards.
TTGACGATCAGGAATAATGGAACCGTGGCGGACATGGCAACGGGTTGCAAGTCTTTCTTGGGATCATAGCCCAGTTGCCCGTACAGGGCCTGCAGGGTGGAATAGGGCGCGGCGGCATACAGAATGGTATAGCCGTCGGCCGCGGCGTGGGCGACAAATTCGTTGCCTACCCGAGTACCTGCGCCGGGTTTGTTTTCTACGATGACGGCCTGGTTCAGGCGTTTTGCCAGGTAATCGCCGATCATCCGTGCGGACAGGTCATTGGGACCGCCGGCCCCGTAGGGCGCCACGATTTTCACGCTGCGGGCGGGCCACGCCTGTTGGGCCAATGCACGTGGCATGACGCCGGTGCAGGCGGCCGCGGCCGCTGCGCTCAATAGCGTCCTTCGGCTCATCTTCATGTTTGTCTCCTGAATATTCGAATAGGAAGGAGAGTTCGCCTAGGTATCCGCAAGAAGCCGGCGCCTTCGCGACCCTGAGAGGCGATGATAGATGGCTGTTTCTATCAGGACAATTTTCAAATTATTGATTACTTAAAGGTTTAGGTTATAAATCGAATTTCACTTTTCGACGGCAGCAAAGGGCATCCCATGACATTCGAAGTCACGTTGCGGCAGTTGCGCGCCTTTATCACGGTATTAGAATGCGGCAGTTTTTCTGTAGCGGCCGATACCATGCATTTATCGCAGGCGGCCTTGAGCGGTCTGGTCAAGGAACTGGAAAGCCGGCTAGGCGTGCGATTGCTGGATCGCAATACGCGCAGTGTCAGCGCTTCGGTGGTCGGCACGGCATTCGAACCCATGGTGCGTCGAGTGTTAGCCGACTTGGATGAGGCTCTGGAGAACGTGAGTAATCTGAAAGCGCTGCGCCGTGGCCTGGTACGAGTGGCAGCGCCCGAGACGCTGTCGTGTACGTTACTGCCGGAGCTTGTGGCTGGCTACGGCGAGCGTCATCCGGGCGTGGAAATTCGGTTTGATGACGTGCCGATCGAACAGGTGCTCGCCAATTTGCATAACGGCAGCTCGGATATCGGTTTCGGCCCCGCGGGCGTGCTGACGGACGATGCGATACAAGCGCATCTGATTCGCATCGATCCCTTGTGGGCCGCACTGCGTCCCGACGATCCGTTGGCGACGGGAAAACCGGTCAGCTGGAAAGACCTGCGTGAGCGACCACTGATCAACTACATGCCCAACCTGGCGTTGAACGTGCTGAGTAATGTGCCGTCACGACGGCATCCCGAGCAGATCGTGCCGGTGCATAGAGTCAACACGGCGCTGTCATTGCTGCGAGTGAGGCCTGGCTACGTAATCTGTCCGTCTATGGCGCGATCGTTGGTCGAGGGCTTTGGTCTGGTTTTCGTGCCATTGTGTCAGCCCGCTGTGAGCTGGCGCATTGCCCTATTTGCCCGCGCTCGGGCCTCGTTATCTCCTGCGGTGGAGAGCTTTCTCGACTACACGTTGGAGGCTGCTCAGGTCGATGAAGCGGCGCACGTGCCGACTGGACATCCGGTGGTCGCGCGTAGTCGGAGTAGACTGGGATAAATAAGATAATCTGATAAAAGCCTCAGAAATCTCGTCTTGTCCGATAAAAACGGGGGGCGTATCTTAGGCGGCCAGCCTCGGGAATTCGCAGCGTGCGGATGCCGCTTGCAGTTTGCAGAGGCTTTTCCAGACTCTCATCCGGCCGCCTATGAATTTGCCCGACCTAGATTCTTTCCTGTCACCGCGTTCCATCGCTATCGTGGGCGCTTCTACCAATCCCAACAAAGTCGGCGCAGTGGCGCTGCGATATCTGCTTGAACAGGGATATCGTGGTGAGGTGTATCCGATCAATGCTGGGACACAGCGGATCGGAGGGTGTCGGACTCACCCCTCATTGCGCGCCGTGGGCAAACCGATCGATCTAGCGATTTTCGCCATTCCCGCCTCGGGCGCGGACGCGGCACTAGACGATGCCATCGGCGCAGAGGTGCGCAACATCGTCATGTTCTCGGCCGGCTTTGCCGAGCTCGGAACGCAAGGTGCAGCGGTGCAGCGTCAGTTTGTCGATAGGGCGCGCGCGGCAGGAATTCGCGTGCTGGGGCCCAACTGCCTGGGGTTCATGAATGTAGCGCAGTCTGTGTATGCCACGTTCTCTCCGGTGGTGTCGACCGGTCTGGTCAAGACTGGCCATATCGGCTTGGTCAGCCAGAGTGGCGCGTTTGGCGCATACGCCTACGCCATGGCGCGCGAGCGCGATGTCGGACTTTCCGCGTGGGTGACCACGGGCAATGAGTCAGACATTGACGTGGCTGATTGCATTGCGTGGATGGCACGCGATCTGGCGACGCGAGTGATCATGGCGTATCTGGAAGGCTGCCGCGACGGCGCAAAGCTGCGGCGAGCGCTGGACTTGGCCCGCGCAGCGAGCAAGCCGGTGATCGTAGTGAAAGTCGGCCGCACGGCACTGGGAGCGCAAGCCGCTGCATCGCATACCGCGGCATTGGCGGGTGACGATGCGGTGTATCAAGCGCTATTTCGCCAACATGGCGCCTGGCGCGCGCGTTCTATCGAGGAGTTTTTCGACATCGCGCATTGCCTCGCGGTTTCTGGTCTGCCGGCCAATGCCCGAGTGGGCCTGTTGACAGTGTCGGGTGGCGTTGGTGTGATGATGGCGGACGACGCAGCCGAGGCGGGTTTGGATGTCGCCGAGCTGCCGGCAGCCGCGCAAGAGATCATCCGAGTTCGCGTGCCGTTTGCCGCGACGCAAAATCCGGTCGATTTGACGGGGCAGGTCACAGCAGATCCGTCGCTGCTCGATACCGCTGCTCGTGCGATGCTGGAGCATGGCGACTACGGCAGCTTGCTGATTTTTCTAGCCGCGTTCGGCAGTACTCCTGCCATGCAGGCCAGGCAACAACAGTTGGCTCGGGATCTACGGCGGGAATTCCCCGGTCGTCTGGTGATGTTCAGCGCACTTGCCGATACCGGGCAACAGCGCGCGCTCGAAGAGCAAGGGTGCCTTTGCTATGGCGATCCGGCCAGAGCGATCCGTGTGCTGGCCGCGATGGCGTTCTTTCATGCACAGCAGTTGCGGCCCAAGCCCGTGCCTGCCGTTGCAATCCCATCGGTCGCACTGCGGCTTGGCGCTTATAGCGAAGCCGACGCGATGCGAGTCTTGAGCGAAAACGGCATACCCGTCGTGCCGGCACGTCATGCGCATTCTCGCGAAGGTGCGGTGGACCACGCATGCGCGTTAGGATTTCCAGTAGTCATGAAGGTCGTGTCTGCCGATATCACGCACAAGAGCGATATCGGCGGCGTGGTGCTGGATATCCGTGATGCGCAGGCTGCTGCTGGCGCATTCGATCGTATTCTGTCGACGGTGGCAAGTGCGGCCCCGCACGCCCGTGTACAGGGAGTACTGATCGCGCCGATGTTGCGCGGCGGTGTTGAGTGCATCCTGGGGGTGCGCCGGGACCCTGTCTTGGGACCTGTCGTGATGCTGGGGGCAGGTGGTGTGAATGTCGAGTTGTTGGGAGACGTGGCATTGCGGCTGGCGCCGATCGACATCCAGCAGGCACGCGAGATGATCCGCGAGCTAAAGATCGCCCCGTTGTTCGCCGGGTTTCGCAGTGCGCCCGCTGCGGATGTGACTGCCTTGGCCGAGTGCATGGTGCGGCTCTCGCAGTTTGCCGTGGCGGCGGGCGATGCGCTCGATTCGGTGGAGTTGAATCCGCTGGTGGTATTGCCGCAGGGCAAAGGAGTCTGCGCGTTGGATGCGGTGGTGTTGACGCGAGCCGCAACCGCGGCGTCGGCTGCTGTCCGGCAGGCAGTGATTGCCACTTTGCCGCTCTTCGAGATGGCGCGCATGCGTGCTTCAAATACCGCACGCAAGCATGCTGTGGCCGGCTTTGCCGGCGACAGTCCTGGTTCGAGGATGCGTTGGGTGAATCAGTTCACCCATACTCGCAGACTGCGCAGTCCAGACGACAAAGAAGTTGTGACGCCAAACAACGACACGCTGTTCACCAATGCGTGGTTGGATCTGTCGGAGGGACCATTGGTCATCGACGTTCCACAGATGGGGTCACGCTACTGGGTGCTGGGATTTTTGGATGCGTGGACAAATCCCTGGGCATATGCCGGGCGGCGCACCACCGGTGGAGCCGCACAACGTTTATTTGTGCATGGCCCTGGCTGGCAAGGCACCGTAGTACCGGCGGGCATGCATCAGATCAGTGCCCCTAGCGACGATGTGTGGGTCATCGGCCGTATTCTGGTGGATGCAGATCCGGCAGACTTGGCGCAGGTGCATGCGCTGCAAGATCGTTTCGCCATTTGTCGACTCGATGGGACGCCCGCGTTATCGCGCCTGGACGTATTGCTCGACAACCGAGATACCGGCATACCCGAGGCACACGAATATCTGCGTGTGTTGGACAACATGCTTGAACGCAATCCGCCGTCCGAGCCTCTGCCATGTTGGCCGCCGGAGGTCGCCGATCTGCAGACGGCTTTGACCGAGATCTATAGCGAGCTGCGCGATGTGGCGCAGCCTTCTGCGCTGGGCGGGGGGTGGACCACGGCGGTGGCGGTGCGCACGAGTTTCGGCAGCGACTTTCTGACGCGCGCTCGTGTGGCGCGTAATTGGATAGGCACGCTTGGTGTCGATGAGGCGATGTATATCATGGCCGAGGTAGACGCCGATGGTGAGCCATTGACGGGTGCACAGCGTTATGTGCTTCGCTTCGCGCCGCAAGGCGGGCCCAGAGTGGACGCGTTTTGGTCGATCACGCTCTATCGTCGCAGTGACTGTCTGTTGGTCGAAAATCCCATTGGGCGGCATTCCATCGGCGATCGCACGCCGGGCCTGCGGTACGACGAAGACGGTGGTTTGAGCATCTCGATCCAGGCCGATGACCCCGGGCCGACGGAAAACTGGCTTCCGGCACCCGCGGGGGCCGGATTCTATCTCACGCTGCGACTATATCAGCCTCAATCGATTCACCTGGACGGCGAGTTCCGTTACCCTCCAGTTCAGCGCGTGGACTGAGCGGTCGGCGCATGAACCAACATGATGACGTTTATCAGGAGCAACGTATGTTGAAGCGACTAACGGGCAGGGTGGCGATCGTGACTGGCGCGGGGGGCGGCCTGGGACGTGCCCACGCCATTGAGCTGGCACGGCACGGTGCGCAGGTGGTGGTCAATGATCTCGGCAATGCCGCTCAAGACGTGGCTGATGAGATCTGCGCTGCTGGTGGACAGGCCATCGCGGTGTTGAGCGACGTGACGCAATATGCCGACATGGAGGCTATGGCTGCCCGCTCGATAGAGGCTTTCGGACGTGTGGACGTCTTGGTGAACAATGCGGGCATCCTGCGAGACCGCAGCTTTGCCAAGATGAATCTGGACGACTTTCGCCTGGTGCTGGACGTGCACGTCATGGGCGCTGTCAATGCCACCAAGGCGGTGTGGCCCCACATGTGCGCGCAATCATACGGACGGATCGTGATGACGACCTCGTCGTCGGGGTTGTATGGCAATTTCGGGCAATCAAACTATGGCGCGGCCAAGATGGCGCTGGTCGGTCTGATGCAGACGCTTGCTCTCGAAGGCGCCAAACATAACGTACGGGTGAACTGCCTGGCGCCTACTGCCATGACTGCGATGACCGAGGGTTTACTGGATCCGCAGGCGGCAGAGATCTTTACGCCGGAAAAGGTCAGCCCGGGGCTGATTGCGTTGATAGGCGAGGACGCCCCGACGCGCATGATTCTGTTGGCGGGAGGGGGCAGCTTTGAATGCGCGCACATCACGATGACGCATGGCGTCCACCTGGGTGACGCAGGTACCCCGGTCGATGCTTTGTGCGAACAACTCGCGCAGGTGCAAGCGCAGGCCGGTCAACTGGTCCCGGCCTCCGGTTGGGACCAGTCCCGGCATGAACTGGCAAAGGCCCTTCAACACGCGAACTGAAACGCCGCGCGGATATCGCCGATAATGCAGGGTAACCAATAAGCTTGGCTTCGGCCTAGATGCGCTACCCATGAGAACTGATAGCCGCCTTTCCCGCATGCTGCACGTACTGCTGCACATGGCACGTGCCAACGAGGAGCCCATGACATCAGAGCAGATCGCGCGCATGCTGGGCACGAATGCCGCCGTTGTCCGTCGCACCATGGCGGGCCTGCGCAAGGCCGGTTATGTGCAATCTGACAAGGGCCACCATGGCGGCTGGCGCCTGGCTTGCGGGCTGGACCGTATTACGCTGCTCGATGTGCATCAAGCAGTTGGCGGCCCGCGTATCTTTGCGATTGGCGCCGACCGTGACAATCCCGACTGTGCCGTAGAGCGCGTGGTAAACGCAGCAATTGCGGACGCCTTGCATCAGGCCGAGATCCTGCTGGTGCAGCGGTTGGGGGCGGTCAGTCTAGCCGACTTGGCGGGGCAGTTCGACGCATTGTGCCGTGCGGCGCCTTCGAATGCGAAAACGAAATCGAGCCATCGGCCACAGCCCTGAGTCCTCGTTCGATTCCTGATTGAACAGACGTATATCGCCAAGGTTCATGCTTTAATGTATCATTAAAAGATACGTGAAATTAAACTCGCACGAATGAGGTTTCCGATGGACTACGACGTGATCATCATTGGGGGCAGTTATGCCGGTATGTCAGCCGGCCTGCAATTGGCGCGTGCGCGCCGTAAAGTGTTGGTGATTGATGCTGGACAGCGTCGTAATCGCTTCGCTACCCATTCACATGGCTTTCTCACTCAAGACGGCAGACCTCCTGAGGAGATTGCCGCCGCAGGCCGAGCGCAGCTTATGCGCTATGCCACCGTGCAATGGTTGGACGACTGGGTAGAGGTCGCCGAGCCTGTTGACGGTGGGTTTCGAATCGTTGCGCAGCAGGGCTCCGCGCATACCGCCAGCCGCCTCATCCTCGCCGCGGGGGTGCAGGATGAACTGCCGGAATTGCCCGGTTTGGCACAGCGTTGGGGCAAACACGTGTTCCATTGCCCCTATTGTCATGGCTATGAATTGCAGCAGGGGCATATCGGTGTGCTGGCCGTGTCGGCGATATCACTGCATCAGGGATTGATGTTGCCCGATTGGGGTGAGACGACCTTGTTCCTTAATGATGTATTCGAGCCTGATGCCGAGCAGCTGGCACACTTGACGGCTCGCAATGTGCGAGTAGAGCCGGGCAGGGTGGCGCGTCTGGACGGTGAGGCCGTCGATGTGGTGATGCAAGACGGCCGCGTATTCTCGTTGGCGGGCTTGTTCGTTGCCACGCGCGTGCGTCCGGGCGCATTGGCGGTTCAACTCGGGTGCGAACTAGAAGAAGGGCCGCTAGGCCCCTATGTGAAAGCCGATTTCACACGGGCGACGACGATACCTGGCGTATTTGCTTGCGGCGACTTGGCCCGTCCTGCGGGGTCGGTGGCGCTGGCGGTGGGCGACGGTGCCATGGCGGGGGCTGCCGCACATCGCTCGCTGATGTTCGGTTTGTGATGCCGCGTCGTCCGACGCAGACTATGTGTGTGGCTTGATGCCTATGCATGGTCTGTATCGGGCGTCCACAGCGGTACCGTATCGTCGCCGCTGGTTTCCGGGCCCGTATCAGCCAGCAGCGGGCCTAGTGCTGGCGCGTGCGGATTCGTATTCGGCGAATGGCCGCAAGTGATCGGCCAGCGCCTTGCGAAATGCTGGCCGTGCTTCGCAGCGCGACTGATAAGCCTGTAGCGCGGGTCGATCGCTGACCAGCGAGGTATTGCGCAAGATGCGCAATACGGTGGTCATCATCAAGTCCCCGACGGTAAAGCGGTCTTCCAGATAGTCGCGCTCGCCCAGCCACTGTGCCAATTCGTCCAGGCGCTTGCACACGGCCTGCTCCGCAGTCGGGACGGCTGGCGCCGCCCACGGCTCATTGACATGGAAAATCATCAGCCCGCCAAGATGCGTGATAGGGGGCTCCACCGTATTCAACGCCGCCAGTGTCCATGCGCGCGCACGTGCGCGGCCTTGCGCGTCGGCGGGCAGCAATGTATCGCTGCGTTCGGCGATCTCCAGCAAGATGGCTCCGGATTCGAATAGCTTGAGGTCGCCGTCTTCGATGGCGGGGACCTGCCCAAAGGGCTGCAATGTCCGGTATTCCGCGCTGGCCTGGTCTTTCACACCGATCAGTTTTTCTTTGTACGGGATGCCGGCTTCTTCGAGCGCCCAGCGCACGCGTAGATCGCGCACCAAGCCTTGCGCAAAAGGGGGCACCCAACGGAATGCGGAAAGAGTAATCATGGGTCGCTCCTAGCGACTTCGGCGTTCGTGCCGAGCAGGAAAAGGGCGCAGCCGCAAAGCTACGGGATGCGATTTGGGCTCAGCCCGCGAAATGCCGCACAAGTTTGTCCAATGCGCCACCCCAGCCTTCTTCGTGACTAGTGCGCGTGGCTTCGTCTTGCAGGCCGCTGTGTGTGAGCGTGAGTTCCGTGCCGGTGTCAGTGGCGCGCAATGCAAACTCGAGGCGCGACTCGCCGCCGTCTTCGTTATCGGACCAGCGCCAACTCATCGCCAGATGATGTGGAGGATCGACGCGCAGGTATTCGCCGCTGCTTTCATGTTCGCTGCCGTCGAGCATGCGAAATCTCACTCGGAAACGGCCGCCGACCCGGACATCGGTTTCGGCGACGAGCACTGGCCCGCCGTCTGGGCCCCACCAGCACGCGATGCCGTCAGATGTGGTCAAAGCGTCGAATACCGTAGCGGGCTGTGCCGCGATACGTCTTACAAGAGTCAGGCTGGTCATTTTTCGGGTCTCCGTTGGGCTTCCTGGCTTTCCGCGTAGGAAGCCAGGCGATTGAGGCTATGGGTCCAGAAATGCTCGTAGCGACGTAGCCAATCCATCGCGGCCTGCATGGGGGCAGGCGAGAGGCGAACGGTAACGGTGCGTCCGGCCTTGGTACGGACGATGAGTCCGGCATCGTCAAGGACGTCCAGATGCTTCATGACGGCCGGCAGCTTGATGGAAAAAGGCTGCGCCAACTGGCTGACGGTCGCACTGCCTTCTTGCTCGAGTCGTGCCAGGATGGCGCGGCGGGTCGGGTCTCCCAGCGCCGCAAACGTCCGATCCAAGGTTTGATAATAGTTCACCATGTAGTGAAGTATTTGCTAAATACCGTGGGTTGTCAACTCAAATGGTTTACGGCCAGGCTGTGTGTTGTTGTCGGGCGGGTGGCCCTGCGATGTGCGTCGCAGCTACTAGGCTGCTGTCGTGGCTGGCACAGAAGAGTGATGCTGTCGGATTCTAGGTCGTCGAAGGGCGTCAACCTTTAGTTTCTGTTGATATCGATATAAGTCAAGGATTGTCAATTTTCATTGAAAGTTGATATGTAGAACCGTAAGTATATGTATATTGGGGCATAATTAGTACTCAATGTGTTAGTTGTAAGTTTTTACTACATACGCAGCCCGCCAAGTTTGTCTTGATCGAATCGCTTTTCTCTTCGGGCCAGGCGTTATTGACCAAGGAGAGGGGCGTCGTATGACGGCCAAGCAGTACCAAGACCAAAATGTCTACGAAGCAGCAAAAGATCGTCTACGTATGGTCTTGACGCAATTTCAACGAGTTTGTGTTGCCTTTTCTGGAGGCAAGGATAGCTCGGTACTGCTGCATTTGGCGCTGGAGGTCTCCCGGGAACTGGGCCGCGGAGAAGTGCATGCCGTGTTTATCGACCTCGAAGGTCAGTATGAGTCGACCATTGAGCACGTCAAGGAAATGTTCGACCGACCCGACGTCCGCGGCTGGTGGATATGTTTACCGATAAATCTGCGCAACGCCTCCAGCCTTCAGGAGCCCTATTGGTGTGCCTGGGAGCCTGGACGTGAGCAGGACTGGATCCGGCCGATGCCTGATCATTGCAGAGTGATCAAGGATCAGGATTATTTCCCTTTTTATCGCTACCGGATGGAGTTCGAAGAGTTTTTCCCGGCATTCAACGAGTGGATGTGCCGCGACGGCGTATCCACGGCCATTCTGGTGGGCATTCGCTCCGATGAGTCGCTCAACCGGTATCTGGCTATCAAGCGCCGTGCCGGTGTCAAGAAGTTCGCCTGGACAGCTCCCGGAGGCAAAGAGCCTATCGCATGGAGCGCCCGGGATCACCTCCATGGTAAAGCAATCACTTTTTTTCCTATCTACGATTGGCGTTTCAGCGACCTGTGGCGTTATACGGCGGATAAAGGCAATTCGTACAACCGTTTGTACGATCGTATGTATCGTGCCGGCGTTCTATTCTCACAGATGAGGGTATGCCAGCCCTACGGAGATGATCAACGCAAAGGGCTGGATCTGTTTCATCAGCTCGAGCCGCAAACTTGGTTCCGCGTCGTAGCGCGTGTGGCCGGCGCGAATTGCGGTGCACGCTATTCGCGGCAAAAGTTCTTGGGCTATCGCGGGGGAATCGGGCTGCCGCCGACGTTTTCTACATGGAAACAGTACAGCGAGTTTTTGCTGCGCAGTCTGCCGCAAGAGGTGAGACAGGTATATATGCGCCGCATCAAGGCATTCATCGATTGGTGGGTGGTTCGTGACTATCCGCTTGCGGCTTGGCCTGACGCGGGCACCCCAGCTCTAGAGAATAGACGAACTCAACCTTCGTGGCGCCGGATAGCTATGTCATTGCTAAAGCAGGATATGGCGCGGTCATTGTCGTTTGGCTTTGCCAAGCGTGACACCAAGGAATTGTCTGTGACGGGGAAGAGGGGATGAATTCGTCACGACGGTATGTATTTGAAGTGCGGCGTTCCATTGATGATGAGACGGCGTTTTTCGCCAAGATGGGACGCTTTTTTGCCAGCGCTACGGTACGGCGAGAGTGCGGCGGCTATCCGCTGAACGATGGCCCGCGGTATCGATGGTTCACCGTCCGTCACGAGAATGACCCGAGGGTCCTCGGATTTATCAGTATTGAGCACCTAGCTGACGAGGTGCGTATCCGAGAGGGATATCTACGTGTTGAAGCGCGCGACAAAGGTCTGTTTCGTGAGCTCCGCAATCGTGTTCTGGCGTACATCGACGAGCGGGGACTTGCAGCTAGAGTCCAGGCGCTGCAGTCGAACGTGTCTCTTCTGGAGCCCTATGGGTTCGAAGTCCAGAGTGTCAGAGGACAGTGGGTCACATTGAGGAGGAATCGATATGCTGAAAGTAGAACAGCTGATCAGTCGTGCTGCAGCGTTGTTTGATGAACTGGATAGTCTGCCTTTGCGTCAACGGATAGAGGCCATAAACGGGATACGCCGGTCGTTGCGCGATCACAGTCCTTTTGCTGACGAACCCGTCGATTGTGTTCAATGGGTGCCAGTGAGCCAAGTCGAAGGCAATGACTACAATCCCAACACTGTTGCTCCGCCGGAAATGAAGCTGCTTGAGTTGTCTATCGGTGTAGACGGTTATACGCAGCCAATCGTGGCGCACGAACACCAAGAAAATGAATACGTGGTCGTGGATGGGTTTCACCGTCAGCGAATAGCAAAGAAGAATGGGCCCATCCGACAACGCCTGCATGGCTATCTGCCATTGGTCTGTATTCAATCGGAGCGAAGCAATATTGCAGACCGTATCGTCGCTACGATACGGCACAATCGTGCACGTGGCGTTCATGCCGTGATGCCGATGACTGACATCGTGGTTCGATTGCTCAAAGAAGGATGGCACGAAAGCGAAGTCGCCCAAAGACTAGGCATGGATGCAGACGAAGTACTGCGCTTTAAACAAGTATCGGGACTGCCTGAACTATTTCAGGACAGCGAGTATTCGAAATCTTGGAAATAGCTTTTCGTACTGCAAATGCAGGCCGCCAAAGCATGATGCGCGGATAAATGAAAGCACTCGAACTAAGTGAAGTATTACGTTGGTTTGCGTGATTGTTTCATTAGTCATGTATATCGGTCAAAAGATAATGAATCACGTGCTTTTGTAGAAAATTATACCTATTCCCTTGCCACAATTACGCTTGGTTATGGACCGTAGTGTCCAGTAAAGATCAACGGAACAAAGCAACGGCATACAAGCCGTAAGGGCGCGGGAAGTGAATCATCTCTACAGGTCGATTTGGAACGAAGAAAGCCGCACTTTTGTTGCGGTCCCTGAGACAACGAAAGCGCGAGGCAAACGAAGCTCTGGCGCTCGCCTTTTGGCACGCGGTGCCTTGGCAGTAGCGATTGCCGGTGCGATGGGAGCCGCTCAAGCGACCGTCACGATTGACGACAGTACTGCGCCAAGCAGCTGGGACGGCAATGAGATCGTGTTCTCCGATGGGACCGGTCGTATCGAGTTCAGTGGTGGCGGTACCGTAACGGGTCTGACCGACGCTAGTCTGAACGCAGGCAGTTCCGAGGCGGTATCTGGCAGACAGCTGTTCCAAACCAACGAACGCGTTGGTGCTGCCGAGACAGCGATTACTGCCGCACAAGGCAATATCACGACACTGCAAAGTGACGTCAGTACGGCGCAAGGAAACATCACGACGCTGCAGAGCGATGTCAGCACGGCGCAGGGCAACATCACCACGCTGCAAAGTGATGTGAGTTCCGCAGAGGGCAATATCGCAACACTGCAGAGTCAAGTTGGTGCTATTGGGACTTCCATTACTACCGCCAGCGTCACTACTGATAGTCTGAATGTTGCCAACGGCGTTATCGTTGCCGACAGCAATGGGGTCACCATTGGGACCGATGTTGATATGGGCGGCAACAAGATTACTAATCTTGCTGATGGCACGATCAATGCGACCAGTACCGATGCTGTCACTGGTAAGCAAATCCATAACCTTTTCATTGAACAGGGCGCGACCGGCGTTCGGTATTTCCACGCCAATTCGGCAGCACCCGATTCGCAGGCCATTGGCCAAGAATCGATCGCGATCGGTCCCAGCTCTGAGGCGCGCGAAGACAACAGTTTCGCTGCAGGCGTTGGAGCGATTGCTGATGGCGAAAGCGCAATTGCCTTGGGTGACGGCGCTCAAGTTTCAAAGCCCGCGAACAACGGTGATCCGACTGCTGCGATCGCCATTGGCAAGGACAGCGATAGCAGTGGTGTAGCCAGTACGGCCATAGGCCTGGAAGCAACCGCCTCGGGTGGCAACGCCGTTGCGTTGGGAACTGGCGCTGCTGCGACTGGCGCCAGCGGTTTGGCCTTGGGTACCGGCGCGGTAGCAGATGCCGAGAATAATATCTCGATAGGCAGCGGCGCTGGTCAGGGCACAGGTCAGCACCTGCCAGGCGATCGCTCACATAACATTGCCATCGGCACGGCGTCTGGTCAGAACGTTGCAGGCCAGTTCAACGTAGCGATGGGAGAAGGGGTTGGTAATAACGTAAACGGTGACGACAACGTTGCGTTAGGGCGTAACTCCGGTGGATTAGAGGGTGACTCTAATGTCAGCATCGGTTTGAACGCGAATACTGGTGGCACAGCGAACCGCGCAGTCAGCATTGGCGAAGATACGGATGCGCAAACGGAAGGCATTGCGATTGGTTATGCCGCCAGCGCCGGCAACACGGGTGTGGCGATTGGCCGTCAGACCAGCGCAGTGGGAACAGGAACGGCGATTGGGCCCAATGCTCATGCGGATAGCGGTTTTGTCGCATTGGGGCTGAATTCTAACGCTGTCCAGAGCGATGTCTCGGGTAATAGCCGGTTCACTAACCGCGCGTTCTCCGGCAGCGCAGTTTCCGTTGGCAGCAGCGAGGCAGGCAGCGAGTTCACGCGCCGCATCGTCAATGTCGAAGACGGGGCGAATGATACGGATGCGGTGAACGTCCGTCAGTTGCAGCAAGCGGTATCCGGCATTGATCTGAGCGATATTGATTTTGCCGGTGGCGTCATCGCCAATCTGCAAACCCAGATTGACCAGAACATGATGCACTATGTCAGCATCAATGATGGTGGGGTAGACAAGGGCAACAAGAACAACAATGGTGCCAGTGCTACAGCCATTGATTCGATTGCTATCGGTCCGGACGCAACGACCAAGAACCAAGACTCGATCGCGATCGGGCACTTGGCTGGTGCTGAGGGTGATTCCGCGGTCGTGCTCGGTCATAACATCAAAGGCTTGGGTTCGAATTCGACCACGATCGGCAATTCGCAATCGGAAGCCCGCGATGCGAGCGGTATCGCCATCGGTACAAACGTTGTCAGCCGTGATGAGAACTCCATCATTATCGGTCGGGATTCGTATAGCAATCGCCAGGCTAACGGCCCGTCCGTTGAAAACTCGATTGTGATCGGCACAGAATCCAGTTCGACAGCGGTAGAGGGTATTGTTGTCGGCAAGAATTCCGTGGTAAATGCGGCTCGTGGTATTGCCCAGGGTAGTGGCGCAACTGCTACAGCAGAGAACGCCATGGCATTCGGTACTACTGCAAGCGCCGCTGGATCGGACTCGCAAGCAAGTGGTACGGGTGCAAATGCTTTTGCGTTAAACGGTATTGCGTTTGGAACCAATGCGCGATCCGGCCAGGCTAACCCTGACGTTGAACTCGCAGACAGTAATCATGATTCGATAGCTATAGGTACATCTTCAATCGCCGAGCGGGATAGCAGCATCGCTCTGGGGCAAGAGGCTCAGGCGCTTGGTTCGAGATCAACCGCGATTGGTTATCAGGCTCAAGTTGACCCCTCGGTAGAGGCTAGTGGCGTAGAGGGATCCGATGGCCTCGCAATCGGGTCGTTCGCGCACTCCAGTGGTCCGAAGGCCGGAGCAATCGGACCTTATGCGAACTCGTCGGGCAACGGGAGCTATGCCATTGGCTACATGGCGAACGCGACGTCCGATAACGGCATCGCGCTCGGCGTGAGTTCGAACTCTACGGGCCAAAACGGTATCGCAATTGGTATGGTTTCTGATGCCTCGGGCGGCTCTTCTATTAGTATTGGCACAGAGTCAGAGGCCTCGGGCGAATTCAGCATGACTGTGGGTGGTCGTGCGACGTCTTCGGGTGATTATTCATTGGCTGCCGGCTACGGTGCTAATGCTTTGCAACGCGCTTCGCTTGCAATGGGTTTCCAGAGTACGGCTAATGCGACCAACTCCAGCGCAATAGGTAGAGGGGCGTCTACGGCGGCGGGCGCGACAGATTCGATTGCGATGGGCACCAATGCTGCGTCATCGAGCGCAAACGCGGTCGCTCTTGGCACTGGCTCTGCGGCATCTGGCGAAAGCGCGCTCGCGCTTGGCCGTGGTGCTGCGGCATCGAACGCAAATGCGGTCGCGCTTGGCAGCGGTGCCGTGACGGCTGCCGCGGTCGGTACGTCCAATGCGGTTATCGACAACGTTACATACAACTATGCTGGTACTAATCCGTTAGCCACTGTCAGCGTAGGTAGTGCGGGCCAAGAGCGCACTCTCACCAACGTTGCTGCGGGTCGTATCAGCAGTACCAGTACCGATGCTATCAACGGCAGCCAGTTGTACGGCACGAACGTGGCTGTGACTGCAGTCGGCAACGATTTGGACACCGCTGGCCAATCCGTGGCAACGGTTATGGGCGGGAATGCCGCTTATGACCCGGTTACGCACCAAGTGACCACGAGCAATATTGGCAATACTGGCGAAGACACTGTCCATGACGCCATTGGCTACGCTGCACAGGGTTGGAACGTGGCGGCCAACGGCGAAGGCACCGGTGCGAACGTTGCTCCGGGCGCGACGGTCGACTTCAGCAACGACGACGGCAACGTCGTGATCAGCCGCAATGGCACCGATCTGGCTTTCAACCTGGCCAACAACATCGATCTGAGCGCAGCCGGCAGCGTCACCACGGGTAAGACCCTCATGAACGATGACGGTCTGGTGGTCAACGATGGCGGCAATAGCACGGTGACCTCGACGGCGGGCACGACGGTGGTCAACGCCGTGGGCGAGGTGACCACGGTAGGCGCAGGTTCGATTACGGTTGCCACTCCCGGTGGCGGTCAGACGACGATCGGCAGCAACCAGATCAACGTCGGCGGCAGCAATCCGATCGCGATCAATGGCAACACGGGCACGATTGGTGGTCTGACCAACACGACATTCGATCCGGATAATTTCACCAGCGGGCAAGCGGCGACGGAAGACCAACTGAAGTTGGTCAGTGATGTGGCCAATGCCGGTTGGACGGCGACCGATGCAGCGGGTAACAGCGCGAACATCGGCCCGAACGGTGTGGTGACATTCGAAGGCGACGACAACCTGAGCGTGGCTCAGACGGGTGTAGATCAGAACGGCGTGATCTCGGTCAGCCTGAACCAGAACATCGACCTGGGCAATACCGGCAGCGTCACCACGGGTAATACCGTGATGAACAATGACGGTCTGGCCGTCAATGATGGTGCTGGAAATAGCACGACGACGACGGTGGCTGGCACGACGGTGACCGATGCTGCCGGTGCCACGACCACGGTGGGAGCAGGTACCGTGTCGGTGGTGGACGCGGCTGGCAACAGCACGGCTATCGGTGGCAATCAAATCTCGGTCGGTGGCAGCAACCCGATTGTGATCAGCGGCAACACTGGCACGATCGGTGGTTTGACCAACACGACGTTCGATCCGAGCAACTACACCAGCGGCCAGGCTGCAACGGAAGACCAACTGAAGCAGGTCAATGATGTTGCAAGCGCCGGTTGGAAAGCGACCGATGCGGCAGGCAACAGCGCCAACATCGGTCCCAACGGTGAAGTGCGATTCGAGGGTGACAGCAACATCAGCGTTGCGCAAACTGGTGTGGATCAGAACGGTGTGGTGGCGGTCAGCCTGAACGAGAATATTGACCTGGGCAATACCGGCAGCGTCACCACGGGTAATACCGTGATGAACAATGACGGTCTGGCGGTCAACGACGGTGCAGGCAACGTGACGACGACCACGGCTACCGGCACAACGGTGGCTGACAGTGCCGGAAATACG
>NZ_BAAGVG010000003.1:262458-403569 GCF_054780995.1 Bordetella tumbae | reverse complement strand
TTTCCCGTCCGCCCCTGTCTGTCACTGTCTAAGACTTGCCAATCTGGTGGAGCCGGGGGGAATTGAACCCCCGTCCGCAAGCCCTCCGCAACCAGTTCTACATGCGTAGTCGACCTATTTAGTTTTAACCATGGACTTAGCCGATCGACAGGCCGGACCATGGCGATTCACGTAATTTAAGACTGAACCGTGTGACCCCAGTGCAGCCCGATTCCTTGTAAAGGACGCTGCTGCGATTCGAGGTTGCCCCCTAGGAAGTTGCCTTCCCTCGCCTGACCCAAGGACAGATCAGTGCAGCGGCTCACCGCTTAAGCGGCGAGAGCGAAACGCTCTTCGTTTGCGTTTAAAGTGTTCCAGTGGTTTTACGAGCTTACTGGTGCTCGGCATGCCCTGAGTTGTTTCGCGACCCACGTCGAATCCGGATCGGCCCCAAGATTCTCTATTGTACTCCAATTGGACCAGATAAAGCAGTCGCACACACCTCTCGCACAATCTGCGCAAACCGCTCCTCGGCGTCCAGCGGCAGGTCGCGTACCTGGCGTATCAAACTGACTGGCGGCAGCTCCCAGTTCCATTCCCAGGCCACGCGCGCAACGCCTCCGCCCTGCTCCATGTCATGCGCAATATCCTCTGGAACGATGGAAAGCAGGTTTTGATTGTTGCGCAACATCCCGGAGATCACATCGATGGAATAGGTCTCCACACGTGCGACGGGTGGGCGGACTTGTTCGCGGGTGAAGAGCTCGGTCACCATGTTGCCGATAGGGGTCGCCGACGACGGCAGGATCCAGTCTACGTCGGCCAACATGCGCCAGTCGGGTTTGGTGCGCGCGATGCGCCGGGCGAGCGCAGGATGGGCGATCAATGCAGGCCGCTGCGTGTACAGCACCTGGTGCCACATGTCGTTCATGCCAACGGCTGCTGCGGCGCGGCCGATGACGCAATCGATTTCGTGGGCGCGTAATTCCTTTAACAGCTGATCGGTGGTCGCTCGGTGCAGCACGACGTTGATGCCTTCGGCGCACAGGCGCTCCAGCGTCGGCGTCAGAATGCGGCCGGAAACAAAGGGAATCGCCCCTACCCGCAATTGGGCAGCTCGGCCTGAGCGTACGGCCTCCATTTCCTGGCCCCAATGGTCCAGGTCCAGCATCATCCGTTCCGCTCGCACCAGGGCCAGCTTGCCCAGCGGCGTAGGCTCCAGCCCCTGGCGCGAACGCACGAATAAGGGGGCCTCGAAGATGTCTTCGATTTCGGCCAGAGCCTTGGTCGCGGCGGGCTGGCTGATGCCCATCGCGTCCGCTGCGCGCGTCAATGAACGCAGACGCCCCAATCGAGTCAGCAACGTCAGGTGCCGCAATTTCAGCCGTGAAAACAATCGTGCGCCGGGTCGACGGCCGGCAGTATCGGAATGGGAGGAACGCGCAGTTGTCATGGCAATGACGAAGAAGAAAGACCGGTCTGGGTGAAAAAGAACCGAACGAAAAAACCGTGGTGGAGCCGGGAAAAAACGGCCTATAGCGCCGCTAAACGCCCACAAATGCATAACCAAATGGTTATGCATTGATTGGAAATACGCATATTACCGTTATTTGCACTCTTTATACTGACCTCCTCTTCCCCGCGCTTTCCTCCGGTATTCGCCTATGTCCTCCCCCAGTTTCACGACCCGCCCGGAAATCCGTGGCACGTTTGGCGTGGCATCGTCTACGCATTGGCTGGCCACGCAGGTCGCCATGAGCGTGCTGGAGCGCGGCGGCAACGCGTTTGATGCCGCCGTCGCGGGCGGTTTCATGCTGCAGATTGTCGAGCCACATTTGAACGGCCCTGGCGGCGAGGTGCCTATCCTGTTCTGGAACGAAAACGATCCGCGTATCCAATCGATATGCGGTCAGGGCACCGCGCCTCAATTGGCAACGCCCGCCTATTTCCGGAATATGGGCGTAGATCTGGTGCCCGGCGTGGGCCTGCTGCCAGCCACCGTGCCCGGCGCGTTTGGCGCGTGGCTGACGATGCTGCGCGATCACGGCACCTGGGAACTGGCAGATGTACTACGTCCGGCGATTGATTACGCTCGCAATGGTTTTCCGCTGGTGCCACGCATCGTGCAGGCGATTTATTCGGTACAGGATCTGTTTCGCCAGGAATGGCACAGCTCGGCCGATGTCTGGCTGCCTGGCGGCAAAGTGCCGCATCCCGAGCATCTGATGCGTACGCCTGCCATCGCCGATACCTACACGCGGATCGTTAGCGAGGCCAATAACAGAGGTAGCGATCGGCGTGCCCGTATCGATGCCGCACTGGAGATCTGGTATCGCGGTTTTGTCGCCGAGGCGATCGACGCCGCATACCGTACCCCGATGCGCGACTGCACCGGTGAACGGAATGCTGGCCTGCTGCGCCGCGAGGATATGGCGGATTGGCAGGCGACATACGAAGACCCTGCCATGGTGGATTTTGGCCGCTATACCGTCGCCAAATGCGGCGTGTGGTCGCAAGGGCCGGTGTTTTTGCAGCAGTTGGCGATGGCGCGGCATTTGCCGCTAGAGGGACTCGCAGCGGACTCGCCCGCGTTCGTGCACCATATCGCAGAGGCGGCAAAGCTGGCGTTTGCTGATCGACTGGCGTGGTACGGCGACCCACGTTGCAATGATGTGCCGTTGGCCGATTTGCTGTCAGATGATTATGCGCGAGCGCGCGCGGCATTGATCCGTGACCAGGCATCACGCGAACTCATACCCGGATCGCCTGGCGGGCGTACGCCACGGTTACCCGATCTGGACGCAGCACGCCGTGCGCTGGCGCAGGCCGATACGCGTTTTGGCGTGGGAGAACCGACCTTTGCCCAATTACCGCCCGTGGACCAATGGCTGGAGCGCGAGCTGTTTGTGGGGGATACCTGCCACATCGATGTCATCGACAAGGACGGCAACATGGTCGCCGCGACGCCATCCGGGGGATGGCTGTCGTCCAGTCCAGTCGTACCAGGGTTGGGGTTCTCTATCACGACGCGATTGCAGATGACGTGGCTCGACGAAGGTCTGGCAGGACAATTGCAGGCAGGTGCGCGGCCTTGCACCACACTATCGCCCGGCATGGCGTTGCGTGATGGCCAGCCGTATATGGCGTTCGGTACGCCCGGCGGAGATCAACAGGATCAATGGACGGTGGCGTTTTTCCTGCGCCATGCGCTATGCGGAATGAATCTGCAAGAGGCCATCGACGCACCGGCCTGGCATATCGATCACTTTCCAGGCTCATTCTGGCCGCGCACGACAACACTCAACCGTATCACGGTGGAATCGCGCATGCCGGAGAGCACATTGGACGCGCTGCGCGCGGCCGGTCACGAGGTCAAGGTCGGAGCGCCCTGGTCCGAGGGCCGCATCAGCGTATGTACGCGGGAACCGACCGGCAATGGCACGAGACTGCTGCGCGCAGGGGCAAATCCGCGCGGCATGCAGAGCTATGCCGCCGGACGTTGATCGCTATTCAACAAGCGGGCCCGCATTCGGGACTCGCATTTTGTATCGCGGCGCAGGCCGCACATAACAAGGGGATTGATCCATGACTTTTTCATTTCGCAGCGCATTACGCGCTTTCGTTTTAGCGGCAGGCATCGTGCCCGCTGCAGCAATGGCGGCATGGCCAGAGAAACCGATTACGCTGATCGTGCCGTGGGCAGCAGGCGGCTCGACAGACATTCTGGCGCGCATGTTGTCCGAACAGATGACCAAGACATATGGCCAGCCGGTGATCGTGGAAAATCGCTCGGGAGCCTCCGGCAATATTGGATCGGCGTTTGTGGCACGGTCAGAACCGGATGGCTATACCTTGCTGGTCGGGTCGATGAGCACCCATACGATGAACGAGGCGCTCTACGACAACATGCCATTTGATGGCGTGAAAAGCTTTACGCCGATCGCAGAACTCGCGCTGGTGACGAACACGATGGTGGTAAATCCTTCGCTGCCGGTCAATAACGTCAAAGAGTTCATCGACTATGCCAAGGCGAACCCCGAGAAAATCGCGTATGCCTCGGCAGGCCCCGGCTCGACCAATCACTTGAGCGCGGCCATGTTCGAGAAAGCGACCGGCATCAAGATGGTTCACATCCCCTATCGCGGCGGCGCACCAGCGGTCTTGGACACTGTCGCGGATCGTACGCAGGTGCTGTTCAGCGCGGGCACGCAGACTTTGCCGCACGTGCAGGCAAAGAAACTGAAGCTGTTGGCAGTGACCGAGGAATCGCGCTCGCCGCTGCTGTCCGATGTCCCTACCGTTGCGGAAACCGTGCCTGGCTATTCGATGGCGGTTTGGTATGGCGCCTTTGGGCCGGCCGGCATGGATCCTGAGTTGGTTGCCAAATTGAACAAAGAGATCAATCGCATCCTGGAACTGCCGGAGGTGAAAAAGAAAATGGGCGATATGGGAGTGCTGGTCATGCAATCGACACCCGAAGGCTTTGCCAAGACAGTGGCGGCCGATGCACAGAAATACTCCGCCATCGTGCGCGAATTGGGGATCAAGGCGCAATGACGGAATTGGACGTTCGAATCGCCCGGGCAGTACGCGACAGTGCCGCCGTGACCGATGCGCTGACCAGCGCCGATCCTGCGGCGGTATTTGCCGCCATGGATGAATGGTCTCAACCCGTGTTGCAACAAGCGCTATGCACCGTCAATCGTTTCGACTCGCTCAATATGGCTGTGGTGCGGCTCTATAGTTCGGATCCGGTGTCTTATCCGCCTGGCGGGTCGAAGCAGAAACGCGGCATGCCCTGGGGCGAACACGTGCTATTGCAGCGGCGTATCTATGTCGGCGAAGGCCCGGACGCGATCCGGGCCTCGTTTGACGATCATTCGGCGATCTTGGGACTGGGGCTGCAGTCGGTGATCAATGTGCCGGTGGTCGTGGGCGATGTATGCCTGGGAACGGTCAATTTTCTGATGCGCGAAGCACGTGTTCACGACGCGCATATCAGTTTTGCACGACTGGCGGCTTATTTGACGGTGTCAGGATTTCCGCGCTGATTCCGTTTCGAGCGATGGTTCGCGAACACTTTCCCGGCGCGAACCATGCGCCTCGGCATATATCCGAGTGAACTCCGCCCCGAGCAAGAATACCTGCGCGGCGTAATACACCCAGATCAGTACGATTACGAGCGAGCCTGCGGCCGCGTAGGAGGACGCGACCGAGGCTCTCCCCAGGTACAGTCCGATCAAGGATTTACCGATCTCAAATAGCACCGCCGTCACGAAAGCGCCGGTCCAGACGTCCCGCCAGGCAACTGGCGCCTGCGGCATGAATCGATAGATCAACGCAAACAGCAGCGTCAATGTCCCCAATGTCACGACGATATTCAGCCCCTGTAGCAAGATTTCCCAGCCGGGCATCATGACGCCCGCCCAGCTGCCCAATGCCGCGAGTATCGAACTGATGATCAGTGACACCATCAACAAGAAAGCCAGTGTCAGGACCAGCCCGAAAGACAACAAACGGGCCCGGATCATGCTCCATATCCCGGACTGTTTCTTTGCACCGACTTTCCAAATGCGATCGAGCGCGCTTTGCAGTTCCGAGAATACTGTCGTCGCGCCAACCGCCAATACAACAACACTGATAACGGTGGCCACGATACCTTGCGATGGTTCTTGGGCACCTCGGACGACGCCTTCAATCGTCTTGGCGCCTTCTGCGCCGATCATGGCATGGACCTGCTGAAACAGTTGGCCGCGTACGGCTTCTTCGCCCCAGAAAAAGCCGGCAATCGCGATGACAATGATGACTAAAGGCGCCAAAGAAAACACGGTATAGAAGGCGATCGCTGCGCCCATACTCGGCGCGTAATCATCCAGCCAACTATTAACGGCCTGTTTGGCTAAACCGTAGAAACGTTTGATATGCATTCGGCGCTCCGCATTGGCCGGGACTGCTTATCAGCTCAACCGCTTCACCACTCGCGCCACGCGCGCGATGCCATCTTTACCACTGGCGGCGCGGCCGATTAACGCGGTACCGACCGTAGTCAAAATGCCGCGTCGCAGCACGGTACGACTACGCATACCCGCGACCATCAGCAAGGCACCCAGGCTGAACACGATCAGATGCTCGCCCGGAAAACCGGGCCTTTCGTCGTCAAAGGATTTCAACTCTCTCAACATCGAGCCGGCATCTCGAGCGGAAATGGAAGCCTCGGGGAGGGAATGTGTAGGCATGATGTTCCTTGTTCGATACCGCACAAACCGATGGTCCAGCAAGTGACGTGCCAGAGGTCGTAGACGTCATCAAAACGGGGCGGCGTGTACCCGGCCCGTTGATTTCACCTCAACGACGGGGCCGTACTCGCATGCGGCCATGCAATCGGCGCCCCGTCGAAACGACCCGGATGTGCTCTCGCCATCCGGGCCCGCTATCAGAACATAGTATTGTTATTGGCCGATTTTTCCGGAATCGGCTGAACGGCATCCCAGTGTTCGACGATCTTGCCATTCTCCAGCTTGAAAATATCAATGATGGCGTTACCACGCGTTCCGGGCTCGCGCACCGAATGCACATGCAAGATGACGTAATCACCATCCGTAAATGAACGCTTTATCTCGCTGTGGGATTTGGGGAATTTCTCTTTGAGAAACGCGATGAATTTCCGAAAACCTTCGGGCCCGTCGGCAGCGTTCGGATTGTGCTGCACATAGCGATCACCCACATAAGCAAGTGCCGCGTCGGCGTCCTTCTGGTTCAAGCCTTTTTCATAAAAGGCAAGCACGGTCTGGCGATTAGCCTCTTGCTGCGCCTCGCTCGTTGCCGCTGCGGCGGTACCGGCGGACAGAGCCAGTGCAGCGACAACAACCGTGCGCAAAAGATATTTCGTCATAATGAAACTCATCAACGTTCTCCTGTTGCTGGCGAAAAACCGCAGTGATCAACACATCACTTATTTGCGGCCAACGTCTCTAATTTACCCAGCAACTCGCGAAAACGCACGTTATCGTTCTGTATAACTTCAGAGAACGCTTGTTGATCCCCGCATGGACCATTTGTTTACATTATGGAATGCGAGACTGTATTGTTTGCTGCCCACAGCTGCAATCTTTGGATTTATCCGTGGACGGACGAAATGCGACGTCCGTATGCGATCAAGCCTCGCAAAGTTGCGCAGATCATGGGTAGCATTAGCACTTTCATGGCTCATATCACTATGAACTCTCGTACGCACATCGAACCCACCACCGTCGGTGCGCTGGCCGGCTGGCGTGTCACCACGCCTTATGGCAGCGCGTTGATCTCTCAACAAGGCGCACAACTGCTGAGCTACACGCCAGCAGGCGGGCGGCCATTGATCTGGCTGTCTGAACAAGCAGTCTTCAAACCCGGCACTCCTGTACGTGGCGGAATTCCGATTTGCTGGCCATGGTTCGGCGTCTATGACCGCAACCCGCAATCAGTGCGAGACAGTGTGGCCGCCGCGCCGGGCGCCTCATCGCACGGCTGGGTGCGGCAGGTCGACTGGCAGTTGTCGGCACAACTCATAGAGGATGACACGGCGAGACTGGAGTTCACTTTCGAGGCGCCGCGAGACCATGCCCCTGGATGGACACATCATGCGCAGCTCACACTACTGATGCGGTTCGGCAAAAACATCGAAATCACGCTGTCCGTGCGCAACCGAGGGGTCCAGGACCTGACCACAACGCTGGCGCTGCATACTTACTTGGCCGTCTCAGACAGCCAGCATGTCACCATCCAGGGACTCGAGGGCCACCGTTATTTGGACACCGTGGAAAATTGGGAACCTCGGCAACAACAAGGTGCAGTCAGATTCAACGGCGAAACCGACCGGATATATCTGGACACGGCTACGCCACTCACGCTGCATGATCCTGGTTGGAAACGCGATATCCGCCTGCAAGCGAACGGCTCTCGATCCACCGTTGTGTGGAACCCTGGTGCAGCCAAAGCCGCTCGATTAGCCGATATGGCGGACGACTCGTGGTCGCACATGGCCTGCATCGAAACCGCACGGGTGCTTGACGATGCATTGACGGTAGCGCCTGGAGCCACTGAGCGTGTTTCGTTGTCGATTGGCTGGTTGACGACGGGCTAACGCGGTCAGATTGACTCTAGATCTGGAACAATCTGTCCACCAAATGCAGATTTATCTCGAATAACAACAGAATTACAGTAGTGAAAACGGCATTTCCAATGAATTGCCGCCCCTGTTTTATTGGAGAGATCTGCCATGCAAGCCCAACCTACTCTTTTCGTATCTCATGGCGCCCCGACTTTTGCGGTCGAGCCAGGTTTGGCCGGCCCACAATTGAAGGCGCTGGGCGAGCGCCTTCAATCTCCGCGCGCAGTGCTGATCGTCTCGCCTCACTGGATGACGCGCAGCCTGAGCATTACCGCCTCGGCGCATCCTCAAACCATCCACGATTTTGGCGGTTTTCCCGCTGAACTGTATACGTTGCAATACCCCGTCGCGGGCGACCCCGCACTGGCCGAACGCATCGCAGCGTTGCTGCGAAACGCGGGGTACCACGCAGACCTGGATACCGAACGGGGCCTGGATCACGGTGCCTGGGTGCCGATGATGCACATGTTCCCCGAACACCAAGTTCCCGTGCTGCAGCTCTCGTTGCCGATGCATATCAGCCCCGAACAGACCTGGGCGCTGGGACAGGCTTTGGCACCGCTATCGCAACAAGGCGTGTTGATTGTCGGCTCGGGCAGTTTGACGCACAACTTGTACGAGTTTCGTCAGCATGGCGCGGATGAACCGTATGTGAAGGCGTTCGCGGACTGGGCTCGCCAAGCCGTGCAAACGCATGATCAAAATGCGCTGGTGGGCTATTTGGAACACGCACCACAAGCACGGCGTGCGCATCCTACTGCCGAACATTATCTGCCGCTGTTGATCGCCGCAGGCGCGGCTGCGCCCGATGCCGAGGTCGATGTGCTGGACGGCGGCATCGCCCATGGCGTGTTGTCCATGGACAGCTATGTGTTCAATGCGCCCGCTGTGCACTGATTAATCAGTGCATTTCATGCCGAGGTCTTGCCGCGCATCGGCGACCTCGCCAAGAACGGGGATGACATTGACACTCGGAACGTCGCCCCGTGCCTTGGCAAGCATGAACGCAAGCCCACTGCCAAGGACTGGACTACTGCGATGCAGCGCCGCTCGTCGTAGGCTGCCCCGCGGGCGCATTCTGCTGCAGCCATTGCAGTGACTTCATCCCCGCGCGGCCATCGGGTGTCAGGCCGGCGTCGCGCTGGATGGATTTCAGGGCCTCGCGGGTACGCGCGCCTATCAGGCCATCGGGCTGGCCGATATCGAAGCCGCGCGCGATCAACAGGGTTTGCAGCTCGCGCCGTTGGGCGCGTGAGAGGCCGGGATCGTCGGTCGGCCACGCATGTACAAACGGCCCACCGCCGCGCAAACGATCCGACAGGTGCGAGATCGCCAATGCGTAGCTTTCCGCCGCGTTGTAGGAATATATCGCGTCAAAATTCCGCGTCACCAAAAACGCCGGACCCGAAGGGCCTGCGGGCAATAACAACGCGACCTGCATATCGCCCGTTGGCAATGCGCTGCCATCGGCCTTTTTGACGCCCTTTGCCGCCCAGGTGGATATGGGCTGTTTGTTGCGGCGTCCGGCGCCAGAGGTATCCATGCCATCAGGCAGACTCACCTCAAAGCCCCAAGGCATATCGGGCTTCCAGCCGGCGCGTTTGAGGAAATTGGCGGTGGAGCCCAGCGCATCGGGTACGCTATCGACCAGATCGCGACGGCCATCGCCGTCAAAGTCTACGGCCAATCGCAGATACGTTGAGGGCATGAATTGCGTCTGGCCAAATGCGCCCGCCCACGAACCATTCAGGCGCTCGACGCCCAAGTGTTCCTGCTGGATGATCTTCAGCGTGGCAAAGAACTCGCCACGGAAATAGCTTTGCCGGCGGCCGACACATGACAATGTCGATAACGATGTCAGCAACGGACGTCCGCCCAGGATTTTGCCGAAATTGCTTTCCACGCCCCACACGGCGACCACGGTCGCCGGATCTACACCGAACTGAGACTGCGCACGAGACAACTCGGCCTGCCACTGCTGCAAGGCGAGCTTGCCGTCGGCAACGCGCTCGTCGTCAACCAGCGAAGCCATGTAGTCCCAGATCGGCGTCTTGAACTCGGGTTGCGCGTCCAGCAGAGGCAAGACGCTCAGGTCTGGTTCCAGGTCTTTGGTGTAGGTATCGTAGGTGCTGGCCGATACGCCTTGCTTGATCGCCTGGCCACGCAATTGCGACAGGCACTGAGCGAAATCGGCCGAACTATAGGCGGTTGCCGAAGCGGCCTCGACCGCGGCATTGCCGGCCGTAGCGGCCGATGCCAGCGGTGCAGCGCCCGCCCACAGCGCGAGAGAGATAAAGGGCAAGGAATATCGTAGTGTCATGGGCGGGATTTTATAAGCTGGCGCAAAAAATAGCCGACTGGCGAGGTGACGCCATAGTATCGCGCTGTAACCGGCCTGACACGCTCGATCTGCCCTCCCCCCTTTTCACCGTAACAGCGGCCCAATAGTTGACAGACCATATCGGGCCGCCTGCCGATGCCTATCGATCAAGTCGGAGGAATACCCGCGCTCTCTACCGCCCGATGCCAACGCTCACGATCCTGTTGCAAAAAGGTAGCAAACTCTGCCGGTGTATTACCTACTACCTCAACCCCGTCATTGCTCAGACGCTTCGCGATTTCTGGTTTTGCCAGCACGTTGCTGACCGCCCGTTGCACCTTGTCCAGCACCTCGGCAGGCGTGCCCTTTGCCGCGCAAAGCCCTGTCCATGGCACCAGATCCAATTTGGGCAGGCCGACCTCCGACACAGATGGAATATCCGGAAACGCCGTCAACCGTTTCGGGTTCACGGCCGCCAAGGCACGCAACTGGCCGCTTTGCACATACTGGTACGAGCTGATGGGTTGGTCGAAGATGACCTGGACTTCGCCCGACACCAGATCGCTCAACGCCTGACCGGTGCCCTTGTACGGGATGTGCAGCATTTTCACATCTGCCAAATGCTGCATGGCCTCGCCTACCAGGTGGCCAGCCGCGCCGACTCCCGAAGACGCGAAACTCAGTTTGCCCGGATTCTGCTTCGCATAGTCGATGAACTCCTGCATGGTTTTCACAGGCACCTTGGCATTGACCAACGCCAAATAAGGCGTCATCCCAACCAAGGTCACGGGCACAATGTCGGTTGCGGGCTTGATCCGCAGGCTGGGATATAGAAACGGCTGCACCGACATGAAACCCGTTGTGCAAACCAGTAGGGTATGCCCATCCGGCTCGGCCTTGAGCAACGCATCGGCAGCGATATTGCCGTTGGCCCCTGGCTTGTTTTCAATCACGACTTGCTGGCCCAGTTCTTTACTCAACTCCGGCGCAATCAAACGCGCAATCAGATCGTTCGATCCGCCGGGCGAAAAACCGACCAGAATATGAATAGGCTGAGTTGGAAACTCGGCCGCAAGAGCGCTGGCCGCCATCATCGATAGTGCCGCACCGATCGTCTTGATCAGTAACATGCTGCGTTTGGTTTTCATTGATTCCCCTTGTAGCCAAACATGTGGATGTGGACGCAAAACGCCCACCGTCAAGAAAGCACTGCGCGAGCGCGCGCAATACGTCGACACCCTTCCAGCAACTGCGCGTCGCTGGCCGCGAAAGACAGACGGAAGTGGCTGGGAATTCCATAAGCACTTCCCTGCAGCACGGCCAGGTTCTCTGTATCGAGCAAATGCATCACCCACTCATCGCTGTTGTTGATCACACGCCCGTCCGGCGTTTTCAGGCCGAACAAGGCATCGCAAGCGGCGAAAATATAAAAAGCGCCCTCGGGCCGATAGGCCTGGATACCATCGATCTCGTTCAGCGCCTGAACCACCAGGTCCCGCCGTGCCTGAAAACTGCGGCGGCTGGTCGCAATGAAGTCCTGCGGCCCATTCAACGCGGCAACAGTAGCGGCCTGTGCAATGGCGTTGGGGTTGGACGTGCTCTGCGATTGCAGCTTGACCATGGCTTTACACAACTCGATAGGCGCGGCCCCATAGCCGATACGCCAGCCCGTCATGGCATAGGATTTCGAGACGCCGTTGATGGTCAGCGTACGATCCCTTAGTTCGGGTACGACTTGAGCCATCGTGCAAAATTCGCGGCCGTCGTAAAGCAAGTGCTCATAAATATCGTCGGTCATCACCCATACTTGGGGATGGCGCTTCAATACCTCACCCAATGCCACCAGCTCGTCGCGGGTATACGTCGCGCCGCTGGGATTATTGGGCGAATTCAACAGCAACCAACGTGTGCGTGCTGTGATGGCGCGCTCGAGATCCTCGGGTTGCAGCTTGAATCCCTGCTCGGACTTGCCCGTGACGAAAACCGGTTTGCCATCGGCCAGCAACGTGATGTCGGGATACGACACCCAGTACGGTGCCGGAATGATCACCTCGTCGCCTGGCTCCAGCGTGCTCATCAGCGCGTTGAACACGATTTGCTTGGCGCCCGTGCCCGCCACGATTTCGTTAACGGCGTAATCCAGCCCGTTCTCACGCAACAATTTTTGCCGAATGGCCTCGCGCAACTCTGGCGTGCCGCCTACATCGGTATAGCGGGTTTTGCCTTGCTGCATGGCTTGCCAGGCGGCTTCCTTGATGTGTTCGGGCGTATCAAAATCCGGCTCACCCGCCGTCAGGCCAACAATATCGCGCCCTTGAGCCCGCAATTCTCGGGCACGTGCGCCAGCCATCGAACTCGGGGAAGGCTTGATGCGTTGCAGACGGGAAGATATGGCAATCATGCTTGCGGACCGTTGTCATGGAAAAGACAAAAGTATGTGGCAGGTCCTCGCCAACGGCGTAACGAATAATCGGCAGTCCGGGCTATTCCTTTTTTTCCTGCCTTGGCTGACAATCACTTGCGTGAAATTCGTTCTGATTGTTTTGCGGCCGACCCACCCTCTCAAACCTATGAATCCCACATTCAAGCAGCTCGAAGCGTTTTATTTCAGTATCAAGCTGGGCAGTTTCAATGCTGCGGCCGCTCGATTGCATACGACGCAGTCCGCGATCTCCAAGCGCGTGAGCGAACTCGAAACCATGTTGGACGGCCTGGTCCTGCACCGCAGGCCGGCAGGATTGGCGCTGACCAGCCTGGGCCATCGCTTATTGCCGCTCGCCACCCAATCCATACAGCTGCGTACGCAAATCGAAGACTTGGCCGGCACCGAGCAGACCATCAAGGGCGTATTACGCATCGGCGTCACAGAGCTGATCGCGCTGACATGGTTCAGCCGCCTGATTCAACAATTGCATATCAGCCACCCTGAGCTGCGGCTGGAGCCGCTCGTGGAGTCTGGGGTCACCCTATTTCGCAAGGTGGAGTCGGGGCGGCTGGATCTGGCCATCATGGCCGGGACCTACTGGAAAAACGGCTATACCACCGTACGCGTCGGCCAGACTCAGGACTATTGGATGGCAGGTGCGCATGTGTCCATCCCCAACCGTCCGCTGCAACCTGCGGAATTCGCCAACTATCCCGTGCTGGAACAAGTCGAAGACTCTGCAAAGAATCGTTTTTACGCGGCGTGGAGAGCGGAAAACGGTTTTGTATTTGGCCCGGTATTCACGACCAACAGCCTGGTGGTGCGGCGTGAAATGGTGGCCTGTGGCCTGGGCATCAGCCAGATGCCGCTCGATTATGTGAGGCAGGATATCGATAGCGGTGTGCTGAAAATCGTACGCAGCAATCCCATGCCGCCCGAGACCATCTACAGCGCCGTGTGCCACGAGGACAGCCGCAGCCCCGCCGTCGATCTGGTCGTCAACAAGGCTATCGAGCTATGCGATTTTTCGTGCAGGCCGGAATACCCCAGCGCGGATAATGACCTGAATCCCACGATTCCGCTGCGTTAACGGACAGTCCCCTGCAGCGCTGCCAGCTCTGCCTCGTCGAACCCCGCCAACCGGCGCGCCTCGAGATTGAACGGTCCGCGCAGCTTTGGGGCGCTATAACGCTGCGCCAACTCAGCATAGCAAGCCACAGGATCCAGCCCCTGCTGATCGCAAAGATAACGAAACCATTGATTCCCAATCGCCACGTGCCCGATCTCGTCACGCAGGATGATGTCCAGGATAGCGCCGCCGTCCTTGTCCCCGGCGCTGATCAGCTTGTCACGAATGAGCGGCGACGCATCCAGGCCGCGGGCCTCGAGGGTGCGCGGCACGAGCGCCAGGCGGGCCAGCAGATCATCGCGGGTTTTTTCCGCCATTTCCCATAGCCCGTTGTGCGCAGGAAAGTCGCCATAAACGTGACCCAAGGTGCCTAGATGGGTATTGAGCAGGTCGAAATGATAGGCCTCCTCACGCGCCACCCGCAGCCAGTCGCGGTAGAAACCTTCGGGCATGCCCGGGTACCGCCACACGGCATCCAGCGCCAGGTTCACCGCATTGAACTCAATATGCGCGAGCGCATGCAACAACACGGCGCGGCCCTCACGGGATTGCACAGAGCGCTGTTTGACCTGTTGAGGCGGTACGAGCTCGGGCGCGTCAGGGCGTCCGGGTAAATTGACAGGCTCGTCCAACACCAGGTCGGTACTAAGCACGGCATCGTCGCAAATAGCTCGGACAGCAGCCAATTTGTCCGGCCAGGCTCTCGCAGCCAAGGCTGACAGTGCCTGGCTACGCAGATCGGGGCGAATCATGGCGGAAATCACAGTATCGGTCATACAAAAAGAGAGAAAATCATCACCGTGCGATGGGTGTGCTCCATAGTAACCACAATGCCGGTATCACGGATTGCGGCAACTCGTCGGCCAGACTTTATCATTACGCCATGACCTCTCCCGCTCGCCTCGGCATCGCCACCTCGTTATCCCAAATAGACCCGTCCGAATGGAACGCGTTGGCGGGCAATCAGCCATTTGTGCGCCACGAGTTTTTGTCGGCACTACATGAGACAGGCTGCGCGTGCCCCGATACGGGCTGGGCACCGTACTACTTGGTACTACGCCGCGACGAGCGTCTAGTCGGTGGCGTACCACTCTATTTGAAATCCCACTCACGCGGCGAATACGTTTTTGATTACGCCTGGGCGGATGCCTTTGAGCGGCATGGTTTGCGCTATTACCCAAAACTGTTGAGTTCAATTCCGTTTACACCGGTCGGAGGATCGAGGCTATTGGCCGGCACGCAAGAAGACCGTCTGACCTTGGCGCAGGGCTTGATTGAATTGGCACAGGGATTGAAGGTCTCTTCGCTGCACATGCTTTTCCCTGACGAAGACGATTTGCTCGCGCTGCGCGAGGCCGGCTATATGGTGCGCGAAGGGGTGCAGTTTCATTGGCGCAATGCGGGATATGCGCATCTGGATGATTTTCTGGCGGCGTTGAATCACGACAAACGAAAAAAAATCCGCCAGGATCGCAAAAAGGTCCTTGAGGCAGGCGTCGAGTATCGCTGGCTGCACGGCACGCAAATCGATGCGCAGTCCCTGGATTTTTTCTATCGCTGCTATGAGCAGACCTATTTTGCGCACGGCAATGCACCCTATCTGAGCGCAGAATTTTTTGAACGCCTGCATCGCGAGATCCCCGACACCCTGGTATTGATTGTGGCAGTACGAGACGGACAACCCATCGCCGCAGCCTTGAACATGCGGGGCGGCGACACGCTGTATGGGCGTTATTGGGGATCGCTGGAATTTGTCTCGGGCCTGCATTTCGAGACCTGCTATTTACAGTCGATCGACTACTGTATCCAACATGGACTGGCCAGTTTCGAGGGTGGCGCGCAAGGCGAGCATAAGATGGCGCGGGGCCTGCTGCCCACGCCTACGTGGTCGGCGCATTGGATTGCTGATGCCAGATTCGCCGCAGCAATCGAGGACTTTCTGGAACGCGAGACACAGGCTGTAGACGGGTATCTGGGCGAACTGGAAGCCCACACACCCTTTCGGCGCGTACCCTGATTACAGAAAGTGATCGAGCAAGCGCCGGCTGTGTTTGTCCAGCGCGGCAACATCGCGGATCAGATAATGAATGCCATGGCTATCGTCGATCAACAAGGTCTGGCCAACCAGGCGGCGGATGTCTTCCTCGCCTTTTAGCGTGAACGACGTGTCTCCCCTATCTGTCTGAACGTCCCATACAGAGGGCGTGGCGTAGGTGGACACCGCGTTAATGCGCAGAATTTCCGGCATGAATTCGCGGCTGGCCAAAGCATCATTTACCTGCTGCTGCGTTTCGCGAGGCAAGTCGTCCAGCGTGTCCAGCCACAGCAGCTCGTATCCGTCCGCACTCACAATCGAGATGCCATGCAGCGGATCGCTGATCGGAAACGCCCGCACGACTTGAACGTCCTCGTGTGCCTGACCATCGGATGATACGTATACCCAGCGGCCCGAGACATTGAGACGCAAGGAAAACGCCGGCTTAGTATTGTGCATCGTCGTCCTCCGAGGGCAGATCATTTTCGTTGGTGCGAGCCTGGGCCTGATACAGCCGGTAGTACGCCCCCTGTCGAGCCATGAGTTCTTCGTGCCCGCCCTGCTCGATGACGCTGCCGTGATCCAGCACCACCAGACGATCCGCACGGCGCAAGGTACTGAGACGGTGTGCGATGGCGATCGTCGTCCGTCCACGAACCAGATTGTCCAAGGCTTTCTGGATTTCTTTTTCTGTCGTCGTATCGACCGATGAAGTGGCTTCGTCCAGGATCAGTACGCGAGGATCGATCAACAACGCCCGCGCGATGGAAATGCGTTGACGCTCGCCACCCGACAGCGCTTGGCCTCGCTCGCCGACCAACGAGTCATAACCATGCGGCAGGCGCAAGATGAAATCATGTGCATGCGCCGCACGCGCCGCCGCCACGATCTCGTCGCGTGTCGCTTCCGGTTTACCGTAGGCAATGTTTTCCGCGATGGAACCAAAGAACAAAAACGGCTCTTGCAATACGAGACCGATGTTGCGCCGATAATCCGCAATGCGCAGCAAACGAATGTCGGTATCACCCACGAGGATGGCGCCCTCGGACACGTCGTAAAAGCGGCAGATCAGGTTGATCAAAGTGCTTTTCCCTGACCCGCTGTGGCCTACCAGCCCGATCATTTCTCCGGGCTCGATACTCAGATTCAGCCCTCGAATCACCGAGCGATTGCCGTAGCGGAACGCCACGTTTCGCAGCTCGATACGACCATCCACTCGCTCCAGCCGTGCAGG
Source organism: Bordetella tumbae (assembly GCF_054780995.1). NCBI lineage: Bacteria > Pseudomonadati > Pseudomonadota > Betaproteobacteria > Burkholderiales > Alcaligenaceae > Bordetella > Bordetella tumbae. The sequence goes on along the minus strand of NZ_BAAGVG010000003.1, from coordinate 386,298 downwards.
GACGGCAGGCTCGGGAACACTGGATACATGGTCGAGAATATCGAAGATCCGTTTGGCGCCTGCAGCCGCCTTTTGCGTGACGGACACGATGCGGCTCATCGAATCGAGCCGCGTATAGAAACGGCCGATATAGGCCAGGAATGCTGCCAGCACCCCTACCGTAATCTGTTTGTTGGCGACTTGCCAAATACCGAACACCCATACGATGAGCAAGCCGATTTCCGTCAATAGCGTGACGGTGGGCGAGAACAGCGACCACAAGCTATTGACGCGATCGTTGACCTCGAGGTTGCGGTTATTCGCCAGCCGGAAACGCTGAACCTCGCGCTTTTCCTGGGCAAAGGCCTTGACCACGCGAATACCGGGAATCGTATCGGCCAATACGTTCGTGATCTCGGCCCAGATGCGATCGACTTTCTCGAAACCATGGCGCAGCCGATCACGCACTGCGTGAATCATCCAGACGATAAAGGGCAACGGTGCGAGCGTGACGAGCGCCAACCAGGGATTGATCGACACCAGGATGGCTGCCGTCATGGCGATCATCAACACATCGGTCGCGAAATCCAGCAGATGCAAAGACAGGAAAACGCAGATGCGATCGGTCTCGCTGCCGATGCGGGACATCAGATCGCCGGTGCGCTTGCCGCCAAAATACTGCAACGAGAGTTGCTGCAAATGCTCGTAGGTCGTGGTGCGCAGATCGGCGCCGATGCGCTCGCTCACCCAGGCCAGGATGTACGTGCGCGCCCATCCCAAGCCCCACGCCAATAATGCCGACAGCAACAAGCCGCCCAGATACCAGCGCACCAAACCATGATCGATCGGCGTGCCGTTCTGAAATGGAATGAGCACATCATCCATCAAGGGCATCGTCAGATAAGGCGGCACCAGCGTGGCGGCCGTCGCCAGCAAGGTCAATATGAATCCAACGATCAAGGCTGCACGATAAGGCCTCGCAAAACGCCACAAGCGCAATAGCGCCCACGTCGACGTGGGCGGCTCGATCGCCTGCTCACAGGTCTGGCACTCGGCATCCTCCGCTGACAGCGGCTGACCACAGCCTGAACAGCGCGGTTTGTCGTCAAGTACCGTGCTGTGCTGCCGCGCCTCGAACTTTGCAAGTAAACGCAACGCTGCGGAATTATTTGCCAACGTAAAGCACCAAACCCCTAGCCCCACATCGCCCTCATTCAGCGACAAGACCGCAGCACCCGCATGATCATGCAAGCTCAACCGCAACGTCGACGTCAGCCCCCATTCGCGCCACTGCTCATGGTCGGGGGATTTCGCCAGCAATCGTTGATTGGTCAATACAACCAGGCCAGGCCGGAAACGCAGGCGAGTGTCCAGATCGGTTTCCAAGCAGGCCAGAATGGCTTCGCCGGGCGCAAGGCGGGACCGCATTGCGTCGTACAGGGCAGCGTGAGGCTGCCCGGAAATGCCCAAAAAAGGCGGCTTGTTTTTCATGAATGGGGGTCCGGCGAGGCCGGGAAGGCGGCCTGTCCCTTCCTTACAACAGCACGAGTTTATCGGCGTAAAAAGGCGGCGTATAGTAGCAGCCGGATTTATCAATTTCCACTACTAGGAATCATCCCAGCCCAGGCTTCGGCTTCGCATTCTGCACGACATCCCCGCCACATTGTGGGGCCCCCTGTCCGCCGACGCTCCTCCCCCCTCCTCGACCATGAACGATAAAGACATTGAATTTCTCGATGTCGTGGCTTTGCGCGGCCCGAACATTTGGACTTACCGCCCGGTTCTTGAAGCCTGGGTGGACATTGGCGCCCTGGAGGACTATCCGTCGAACCTGATTCCTGGGTTTTACGAACGGCTCTCATCCTGGCTGCCAGGCCTGATCGAGCATCGATGCAGCCCTGGCGTACGGGGCGGTTTTTTGCAGCGCCTGCGCGAAGGCACCTGGACGGGCCATATCCTGGAACACGTAACGCTGGAGCTGCAAACGCTGGCCGGTCTGCCGGGTGGCTTTGGCAAGGCGCGGGAGACCTCGCGGCGCGGTGTCTATAAAGTCGTGGTGCGAGCCTGGCAGGAACACGTCACGCGTGCGGCCCTGGACGAGGCGAGAGCCCTGGTATTGGCTGCCATCAAAGACCATGATTTTGACGTTGATCGCGCGGTAGCGCGGTTGCATGATCTGGTCGATACGCACTGCCTGGGCCCCAGCACCGCCTGTATTGTCGACGCCGCCGACGATCGCGATATTCCTTGCATAAGGTTATTCGAAGGCAATCTGGTCCAGTTCGGCTACGGCAACCGCCAGCGACGCATCTGGACAGCCGAGACTGACCGCACCAGCGCGATCGCAGAAGGCATCTCGCGCGACAAGAACCTGACCAAATCCTTACTGTCCGAGTGCGGTGTACCCGTGCCCGAAGGCCGTGAGGTCGACACCCCCGAAGCCGCTTGGGAAGCCGCCCAGGATATCGGCCTGCCCGTGGTAGTCAAACCCTGCGACGGCAACCATGGCCGGGGAGTTTTCACCAACCTGACCACCGAAGCCGAGGTCTTATCCGCCTACGCTGTCGCCGTAGACGAAGGCAGCGGCGTCATCGTGGAGCGTTTTGTGCAGGGTAATGAGCACCGCCTGCTGGTCGTAGGAGACCGCCTGGTTGCCGCCGCCGCGGGCGAACCGGCCTGGGTGACCGGCGATGGCCAGCACTCCGTCGACGAACTGGTCGAGCTGCAACTCAATACGGACCCCCGGCGCGGCCGCACGGAAAACCACCCTCTGAACAAGGTACGGCTGGATTCCGCCGCCCGCCTGGAACTGACGCGGCAATCTCTGTCGGCCGACAGCATTGCCGAGCACGGCAGGCGCGTCCTGATCCAGCGCAGCGGCAATGTGGCCTTCGATGTCACCGACCGCGTACATCCCGATACGGCCCACACCGTGGTGCTGGCCAGCAAGATCGTCGGGTTGGATATTGCTGGCGTGGATCTGGTCGCCGAAGACATCTCAAAGCCCCTGGAGGAACAACGCGGCGCCATCGTCGAAGTCAACGCCGGCCCCGGCCTGCTCATGCACCTGAGGCCTGCCGACGGGACGCCACGCCCGGTCGGCCGAGCTATTGTTGACCACTTGTTCCCAGAGAATGACGACGGCCGTATTCCTGTTGTCGGCATCACAGGCACCAACGGCAAAACCGTGGTGGCGCGATTGGTAGCTCGCCTGCTGTCCTTGTCCGGCCGGCAAACGGGTTTGGCGTGCAGCGAAGGACTTTATGTTGGTCCCCAGCACGTGCAAACCGGCGACTGCGCAAATTGGGAAAGCGCTCGGCGGCTGCTGATGAATCGTCGTACCGAAGCCGCCGTGATCGAGAACGACAGCGCGGTGATACTCGGTCAAGGGCTGGCTTACGATCGATGCCAGGTAGGCGTGGTGACCAACATAGGCCAGGGCGATCATCTGGGCGATTTTGACATTCAGGACACCGAGCGTCTGGCCAATGTGTTTCGCACGCAAGTCGACGTTGTGCTTCCCACGGGCACTGCCGTCCTGAATGCACGAGATCCGCTGGTCGCGGAAATGGCTCCGCTATGTGACGGCGAGGTGCTGTATTTCAGCCCGGATGCCAATCTGGCGGTGCTGCGCGCGCATCTCGAGCTGGGCCACCGCGCGGTTTTCGTGCGGGACGGCAACATCGTGCTCGCCACGGGCCGCGATGAAACCTTGCTGGCCCGCGTGGCCGACATCCCGCTCACGCATGGCGGCCGCGTTGGCTTTCAGATCGAAAACGTTCTGGCAGCGGCAGGAACTGCCTGGGCGTTGGGCATCCCGGAGTCCATCATCCGCGCGGGTATCGAGGCTTTTGACGTCGACCAGGCTGATGCGCCGTGGCAATTCACGTTGTTTGAACGCAGGGGTGTCACGGTGGTGGTGGATGACGCTCACAACGCGTCGGGGCTGCAAGCATTGCTCGATGCCGTGGAGAATTTTCCCGCTGAGCGGCGTTGCGCGGTCTATGCCGCGGGAGCAGATCGGCGCGATGCCGACCTCGTCGAACAGGGGCGATTGCTCGCCCAGGCGTTTGATCACGTGGTGCTGTATGACGACGCCACTGTGAATAGCCGCCGGCCGGCTGGCGAGGCGCGTGCGCTATTGCGCCGGGGACTGGCGCAAGCCGCATTGGAATTCTCTAAAACGATCAGGATCGAAGAAGAACCGGATCATGCTCGTGCCATTGATCAGGTGCTGAATGCTATTCAGTCAGGCGACTTTGTCCTCCTGCAATCTGACGAGCGCTATTCCGGTCCCACCATCGATCGCGTGCGTCACTGGATTCAACAATAAATAACAACGCCTCGCACAGGACTCTAGACTATGGAAGTCTCCCGTATTCGCGCCCTGCGCGGCCCCAATTTGTGGAGCCGCAATACCGCTATCGAAGCCATCGTCACCTGCGACGATGCCGAGTGCGCCATCGATGAATATCTACCCAATTTCGAGGCCGAGCTACGGGCTCGATTTCCGCAGATTGGCCGGCTGCGTCCTGACGGCCATCAGGGCGCCCTCTCGATCGCTCACGTTTTGCAGGACACCGCATTGGCGCTGCAGGCCCATGCTGGCTGCCCGGTAACGTTCGGGCGTACAGCAGCCACCATTGAGCCCGGCGTATTCCAGGTCGTCGTCGAATACAGCGAAGAAGACGTGGGGCGGCGCGCCATGGAGGCGGCCACGCAACTGCTGCAGGCGGTACTGGCGGGCTCGCCCTTTGATGTGCCGGCGGTCCTGGCCGAGTTGCATGAGATGGACGAAGACGTGCGCCTGGGGCCCAGCACGGGCTCTATTGTCAATGCAGCGCTGGCGCGCAATATTCCCTTTCGGCGGTTGACGCAAGGCAGTATGGTGCAATTCGGCTGGGGCAGCCGGCAACGCCGTATTCAGGCCGCTGAGACGGATGCGACCAGCGCGATCGCGGAATCCATCGCGCAGGACAAAGACCTGACCAAAATGCTGCTGCATGCAGCGGGCGTCCCCGTTCCCAGAGGGCGTTCTGTGTCAGACGCCGAATCCGCATGGCAAGCAGCACAGGAGCTTGGCGGCCCTGTCGTCGTCAAGCCTCGGGACGGCAGCCAAGGCCGCGGCGTTGCTGTCAATATCGAGAGCCGCGAACAGGTCATTGCCGCGTATGAGGTCGCCGCCGGGATCAGCGACGAAATCATTGTTGAACGCTACATCCCCGGCCACGATTTCCGGCTGTTGGTCGTGGGAGATAGTCTGGTCGCCGCAGCGCGCCGTGATCCCCCTCGAGTGACCGGCGACGGACGCCACACTATCCGCCAGCTCGTCGAACAGGTGAACGCCGATCCCCTGCGCGGCGATGGCCATGCGACGTCTTTGACGAAAATCCGTTTTGACGACATTGCGTTGGCCACCCTGCAAAATCAGGGCTATGACGCCGATGCTATCCCTGCGGCCGGGACTTTGATCACCTTGCGCAATAACGCCAATCTCAGCACGGGAGGATCAGCGACGGACATGACCGACGAGGTCCATCCGGAGTTGGCGGCCCGTGCTGTGACGGCAGCGCGCATGATAGGGCTGGATATTTGCGGCGTGGATGTGGTGGCGGAGACGGTGCACCAGCCCCTTGAGGAACAGCATGGTGGTGTCGTCGAGGTCAATGCTGCGCCGGGTTTGCGCATGCATTTGAATCCCTCGTTCGGCAAAGGCCGTGCTGTCGGTGAGGCGATTATTTCCAGCATGTTCGCCGACGGCGATAACGGCCGCATCCCCATCGTGGCAGTGGCCGGCACCAACGGCAAGACAACGACGGTACGATTGACTGCGCACTTGCTCGCCAGCGCGGGACATCGCGTCGGCATGACGAATTCCGATGGGGTCTATGTGGGCTCGCGCTGCATCGATACGGGCGACTGCAGCGGCCCTCGCAGCGCGCGCCGCATTCTCGCGCACCCCGATGTCGATGCGGCCGTATTCGAAACCGCACGTGGCGGCATTTTGCGTGAGGGCCTGGCCTTTGATCGTTGTGATGTCGCCATCGTGACCAATCTGGGCATGGGCGATCATCTCGGGCTGGGCTATATCAGTACGGTAGAGGACCTGGCGGTCGTCAAACGCGTGATTGTGCAATACGTGCATGCGGGCGGCGCTGCAGTACTGAATGCCACCGATCCTGCCGTCGCCAACATGGCGATCGCATGTCCCGGAACGGTGGTGTACTTTTCCAATGATCCGACGCATCCGTTGATCGGTACGCATCGCGCTCAAGGGCACCGCGTGGTTTACCGTGATGGCCCCCTCATTGTCGCTGCGCAAAAGGACAGCGAAATCACAATTGCGCTCAGTGATATTCCGTTGACGCGCAACGGCAGCATCGGGTTTCAGGTAGATAACGCCATGGCGGCAATGGCCGCCGCATGGTCTCTCGGCATTGATTGGGCGGTTATCCGGTCGGGGCTTGCGACATTTGTGAGTGATGCGTCGACCGTACCCGGCCGCTTTAATGTGTTCGACTACAAGGGCGCGACGGTCATTGCCGACTACGGTCATAACCCTGACGCGATCCAGGCGCTGGTGCAGGCGATCGACGCCATGCCTGCGCAACGGCGCAGCGTAGTGATCAGCGGCGCCGGAGACCGGCGAGACGAGGACCTGCGGCTGCAGACCGAAATCCTGGGCGATGCATTCGACGAAGTCGTGCTGTACGAAGATCAATGTCAGCGTGGGCGGGCCGATGGAGAAGTATTGGCGCTCTTGCGCGAGGGCTTGAGCGCCGCGCGCCGTACCCGGCATGTGCAGGAAATCCATGGTGAATTCCTGGCCATCGATACTGCGCTGGATCGTTTATCAGAGGGTGACTTGTGCCTGGTGCTGGTGGATCAAGTCGATGAGGCGCTGGCACACCTGCAGCGCAGAATCGCGGCAGCTGAACATCCCGTGCAGGCCTGCACCAACGTCGCAACCGGCTGCGAATAGCACCCTATCTCTGCCCATAATTCGCCGAAATGTCGTTACAACTTTCCGTCAAAATCGCATAAAACTTTACTAATCAGTAACTGCCCCTGGGGCCGTCGCGCTCCCGCATCTCAGTGCGGGAATCGCTACGGCCCTATTTACATTTACCAACAGCATCGTTTGACAGCCCGCCGGGGTGGCTCGTAGGGTGGTAACACGCTCATCAACCCGGAGGATCACTATGAACAACGATATCGTTGCAGGAAAGTGGAAACAATTGACCGGTAAAGCCAAGGCGGCCTGGGGCGAACTGACCGACGACGAATTGACTCGCGTCGAAGGCAATGCTGAACGGCTGAGCGGTTTGATCCAGGAACGTTACGGCAAAACCAAGGAAGAAGCCGAAAAAGAAGTCCGCACTTTTTTCGACGCCAATCGCTAATGGGCTAATTGCACTCTTCGAGGAGAACTAAAAATGCTGTACTACGCTGCCGTGTTCTTCGTGATTGCCATCATCGCCGCTGTCTTGGGCTTCGGCGGTATTGCCGCCGGCGCTGCCGGCATTGCCAAGATTCTGTTCTTCGTATTTCTGATTTTGGCGGTGCTATCCATATTGAGCGGTGCACTTAGAAAGAAATAGACCGCGCGCGGCCACGCTCGGCCGCGCCCTCCACCCGATGCCACGTCATCGCTATGTAGAAGGAGCATTTCTATGAACATGCGTAAACTGATCATTGCCACGGCCATCGGAGCTGGTGCCATGTTCGGCGCCGTCGGTACGGCAGTTCATGCTGCCGAGGGCGATACCAGCAAACAATCTGTTAGTGAGTACGCATCGGACACAGTCATCACGACCAAAGTCAAAGGCGCGCTGGTCGCCGACTCGACACTCAGCGCGCTGGACATCTCCGTCGAAACTACTGATGGAACCGTCATGCTCAGCGGCACCGTGGGCACCGAAGCCCAAGTCGAACAAGCCGCCCGTGTGGCCCGTGACGTCGAAGGCGTCAAGCAAGTGCAGAACGACATCAAGGTCGATCCAAGCAAAGCTGAAAAGAAATAGTTGATAGAGGCGTCAGACTACGACATGAACCGCGTCTGGTCTGACGCCAACTATTTCCGACCGCTGCCGCCCTGACCGCCGCCCGGCGTAAAGGGAAACGAAGAGAACATGGCGCGCGTCTGGTCTTGCATTTGATCCTGCATCTGCACGAACAGGTTTTTGCTCTGATCAATATAGTTGTTCATCATGTTCTGCAGCATCGGCGTCTGCACATTCATAAACTGCGCCCAGGCCTCCGGACCGAATTGGCTACCGTACAAGCCTTTGGACTGCTCTGCCATGCGTTGCTGAATTTCCATGAATGCCTGGATATTCTTTTCCAGGTACGAACCCATGATGCCTTGCATGGCGTGGCCATAGAAACGAATGATCTGCGAGAGCATGTTCGAGGAAAACATCGGCATGCCGCCGCTTTCTTCTTCGAGGATGATCTGCAGCAGAATGCTGCGCGTCAGGTCGTCGCCGCTTTTGGCGTCGATCACCTGGAATTCCTCGTTGGCCAACACCAGTTGCTTGACGTCCGCCAGCGTGATGTAGGTACTCGTCTGGGTATCGTACAAACGACGATTGGGGTACTTTTTAATCAGGCGCTGACCGGCGCCAGTTTGAGCTTGCGTCATGGTTGTCCCCGAGATCGGGCGATCTCTTTAGCTTTGAAGTATTCCTAGTGTAAGCCGGAAAGCCTGCACATGCTTTCCGGCTCGTCTTTCATCAACCCATGTGCAGGCCGCCATTGAGCGAAAAATCAGCGCCCGTCGAAAAACCGGATTCGTCTGAAGCCAACCATGACGTCATCGATGCGATTTCTTCGGGGGTTCCCAGACGACGCACGGGAATCGTCGCGACGATTTTCTCCAACACATCGGGACGGATGGCGCGCACCATATCCGTGCCGATATATCCGGGCGAGATCGTGTTGACCGTTACGCCTTTGCTGGCGACTTCTTGAGCCAATGCCATCGTAAAGCCGTGAATACCGGCTTTGGCCGTTGAGTAGTTGGTTTGGCCGAACTGCCCTTTCTGCCCATTGACCGAACTGATATTGACGATACGGCCCCATTGACGCTCGACCATGCCTTCGATGACCTGCTTGGTCACATTGAACAAGCTGTTCAGATTGGTATCGATCACTGCACGCCAATCATCGGCGGACATTTTGCGAAACAAGCCATCGCGAGTGATCCCCGCGTTGTTGACCAGCACATCGACAGGCCCCAGCTCATTGGACACACGTTCGAACGCGGCCACGGTGGAGTCCCAGTCGGATACATTGCCGACCGATGCATGGAAGGTAAATCCCTGGGCAGCCTGCTCATCGAGCCACTGCTGGTAGTTGCGGCTGGGGCCGCAGCCGGCCACTACGCGAAACCCGTCTTTGGCCAATCGGCGGCAGATCGCCGTGCCTATGCCGCCCATGCCGCCCGTAACGTATGCCAGTTTCCCGCTCATATCCCTTCCTCCTGCGCACTGAGCGCCTCAATAACGTACTACCTGCTACTGATACTGCCGGATTGCTTATTCGATAACCACTGCTTGCTGTGCATACTCACTCTTGGTTCAAAACACTCCCGTCCGTCCATACAAAAATCCTGCTCGAGCGGCTCAAGCTGCTCGGACTTTAACGTAACTGCCTGGCGCCGGTTCGATCGGCGCATAGCGGGTATTTCCGGCTTTGGTACGTGCGCGGCGCTTGACGCCGGCACGTTCCGCCAACCACTGAGACCAATCGGGCCACCAACTGCCTGCACGTTCGGCCGCTTGTGAAAACCATACGCCAGGATCTCCGGGCAAGGCGGCATCGTCGCTGACCCAGTAGCTGCGCTTGCCAGCCTCGGGCGGATTGATGACACCAGCGATGTGGCCTGACGCACCCAGCACAAAACGCAGCGGCCCACGCAGCAACTGCGTCGATGCATAGGCAGAGGTCCACGGCACAATGTGATCCTCGCGCGAGCCGTATAAATAGGCCGGCATTTTCAAGCGCGTCAGATCCAGTGCGACGTCTGCGGCGCGGGCGCGTCCGGGCACCTTGAGATTATTTTCCAGGTAGGTATTGCGGAAATACCAGGTAAAAAAAGGCCCCGGCAGGTTGGTGCTGTCGCCGTTCCAGAACAACAAGTCGAACGCAGGTGGCGTCTGCCCTTTCAGGTAATTGCTCACCACATAATTCCACACGAGCTCGTTGGGCCGCAGAAACGAGAATGTCGTCGCCAGATCGCGGCCTGCCATCAAGCCGCGCTGGCCGATCTGCTGATCGCGCAGCATGGCATGAGCTTCGTCGACGAAAACCTGCAGTACGCCGGTGTCATGAAAGTCGAGCAGCGTGGTCAACAGCGTCAACGATGCGGCAGGATGTTCGCCGCGGGCCTGTGCCAGGGCCAACGCCGATGCCAGCATTGTTCCTCCGACGCAGAACCCCAGTGCGTTGACCTGGTCTTGCCCAGAAATGTCACTGGCGACCTGCAGAGCCTTGAGCACTCCATTATCCAGATACTCGGACCAAGTGGCCTGGTCGACGCCATCCTGATCGGTCGACAGCGGATTGCGCCACGACACCATGAAAACCGTGTGACCCTGAGCGACCGCATAGCGCACAAACGAGTTGGCCGGCTGCAAATCCAATATATAGAACTTGTTGATATTGGGCGGCACGATCACCAATGGACGCTCGTAGACCGTATCCGTTTGGGGTGTGTATTGAATCAGCTGGAACAACGCGTTCTGAAATACGACCTGGCCCGGCGTCGTAGCGACATTGCGGCCGATCTCGAACCGGCTGTCGTCGGTCTGGCTGATACGGCCCTTGCGCAGATCGTTGGCCAGATTGGCCAGGCCGTCGCTCAACGCCCGGCCTGCCGTGTCAATGATCGACTGTTGCGCATCCGGGTTGAAGGCCAGGAAATTCGACGGCGACAGCGCATCCACCCATTGCATGATGGAAAAGCGCAGCCGATTGCGCAACGGCTCGCCCACCTGCGCGGCATCGACCATGCGCGACAGCACCCGTGCCGACAACAAATACGCGTGCGCCATCAGCAGATGCTGGCGGCTGGCAGCCCACGCCGCGCCACGAAAACGCCGATCCGCAGGTGGCGCCAGTACGCCACGCTGCGCCTCGTCGCAAATACGCAGCCACTCTCGCGAAAAGTCGGCTTGGATATCTGCCAGCGCGTCCGGCGCCACGCTAACCGGGACGGGCCAAGCAGCGGAAATAGGGGCGTTCACTTCGACACCTTGTTATGGTCTAAGGCAGGAATGCAGCATCAACCTGCCTCCCCGCGAGATTAAATCACCTGCGTGACAGCCCGATGGTGCATGGCGCCCCAGAGGCTGTCAATGCGGGTATACAAGAACTCGGGTTTATACCGAAAACGAACTGTCACGCCATGCCAGCAGGGCCATGCGGCCAGTCGTCCCGTCCCGCCGGTACGAGAAAAAACGCCCGGGATCGGAAACCGTACACAACCCAGAAGCATGTACGTCCTCAACCCCTGCCCGTCGCAGCCGTAATAGCGCGAGCGCGGGAAGGTCTGCCAGCCATTTGCCAGGATGCCCGGCACGAGGTGTAAAGCAGGCCAGGGCCTGCGGACCGCCGGAGGCAAAAGCCTCGCGTACATCCTCTCCGACTTCGAAATGGTCCGGACCGATACCGGGCCCGACCCACGCTCGCCAGCCGCGTGCGGCCGGCGCCTTGGTGCGCAGTTGCCGCAAAGTATTTTCCAGAACACCGCCAGCCAGCCCCCGCCAACCGGCATGGGCGGCGCCTACCACGGTGCCATCCAGATCCGTCATGAATACGGGCAAACAGTCCGCCACCATGATGGCCAACACCCGCCCGGGGGTTGAGGTCACACTGGCGTCAGCGGCAAACTCTACTGTCCCCGCATCGGCCGCCGGGCTGTCGGCATCGACTACCTCGGCGCCATGGACCTGGCGCAGCCACAAGGGTTCGGCAGGGACCGCTGCACGCACGCGGCGGCGATTCTCCTGTACGGTTTCCGGCACATCGTCGGCCCGCAGCCCCAGATTCAAGGTGTCATGCGGAGCGACCCCTACGCCCCCGGCTCGCGTGGTGCAGAAATAGCGAACGCCCGGCCATTGGGGGCCGGTAATAACAGGTAATCCGTGAATCACGTGCTCCATTGCGTGGCTTCCTGGGCTTGTCTCATGTCTTCGGGAGGATCGGCACGAAAGACGGCTTCGCCGCGGCCGCCCGGATCATCGAAATGCAAGGCGCGGGCATGTAACATCTGCCGTGTCGCGCCCGTAGCCTCGCGTCCCCCGTAGATGGTATCGGCCAACAGCGGATGGCCCAGGCTGGCCAGGTGCACACGGATCTGATGCGTACGCCCCGTTTCCAGACGGCAAACCACCTCGGTCACCGGCTCGCCCCCCGGGGCGCGGCCGTGCCGCAAAGGTGAATAATGCGTAACAGCAGGTTTCGGAGCAATCGGGCGCTCGACGCTCATGCGGATAGGCACGCGCGCATCACGGCCGATCGCGCGATTGACGACACCCGCAGTCTTCAGCCAGCCATGCGCCAGGGCGATATATTCCCGGCCCATGCTGCGCGCCTGAAGTTGTCGAACCAGATGAGTTTGTGCCAAGTCGTTACGGGCGACCACCATCAAGCCGGAGGTATCCTTGTCCAGGCGATGCACGATCCCTGCGCGCGCCACTCGCGTCAGTTCGGGGTAGCGGTGCAGCAGGCCATTGAGCAGCGTGCCGTGCCAATTACCGGCGCCAGGGTGCGTCACCAGGCCCGCGGGTTTGTTGACGACGATCCAGTCGGGGCTTTCGTCCACCACCCCGAACTCGACCGGTTCGGGCGTAAACGCCAGGCTTTCCGGGGCAGGCTGCTCCCAGACGGCGATGACGTCGCCGGGGCCGACCACCTGGCGTACCTTGGCTGCAGCGCCGTTGACCTGGACCCAGCCGGCCTCGATCCATCCCTGCAAACGGCTGCGGGAATGCCCGTCCAACAAGGCGGCCAGTACCTTGTCGAGGCGGTCGGCTCGCGTGCCGGGCGGCACAGTAATACACTGAGGTTCGTCATCTGCCGCGAAGCTGGCACTGTCATCGGCAAGGGCGTCTGTATGGGACATGAAGCAAGATCATATAATTCAGCCGTGCCATCCTAACACCAAGGAAACGTATCTCGTGATTTTCCGTACTGCTGCCCTCTCGAACCGCCCTGCTCTACGCGGCTCGCTCCTGCGCGCGGCCATCGCGCTGTCCGTCGCTCTGACTGTCGCAGGCTGCAGCGGCACCGATACCAAGTATGACAAGACCGCTGGCTGGAGCGCGGAACAGTTGTACGCCGATGCCAAAGTCGAAATGGACTCCGGCGGCTGGAACGAAGCGCGCGACCGGCTCACCGCCATTGAAAGCCGATATCCGTTTGGGGTCTACGCTCAGCAAGCCCTGATCGACTTGGCCTACGTCAACTGGAAAGACGGCGAAAACGAACAGGCGCTGGCCGCCATTGATCGATTCCAGCAGATGTACCCCAATCACCCTGGCACCGATTACATGCTCTACCTGAAGGGGCTGATCAATTTCACCCCTGCCAGTGCGTTCATGAGCAACCTGACGGGCCAGGATCCTGCTGAGCGGGATCCCAAGGGATTGCGGGCCTCTTACGATGCCTTCAACGAGCTGATCAAGCGCTTTCCCCAAAGCAAATACACGCCTGACGCCCAACAGCGCCTGACATGGCTGGTCAATGCCATCGCCATGAACGAGGTCTATGTCGCGCGCTACTACTACGAGCGTGGCGCCTATATCGCAGCGGCCAACCGTGCCCAGACCGTGATCACGGATTTTGAGGGCGCCCCGGCCTCCGAGGAAGCCCTGATCATCATGTCGGCCTCGTATGGCAAGCTCGGCATGACTGACCTGCAGAACGACGCCCAGCGCGTGCTCAAGACCAACTACCCGGACAGCACCATGGACGAAAAAACGCTGCTGACCGACAAGAGCTGGTGGAACCCGTTCTCGTGGAAATAATCTCCGCGTAGTCGATATGAAATGTGCCGCCCGAGAGGCGGCACATTTCATTTATCTACAGGCGGACCACAATGTGGCCGCCCGGGAACACTCACTAATCGCCCTGCTCGCGGCGGGCGTAAAACGCCAGGACCTCGTTCATATCGCGCGTGCGGGAAAATGGCGGCAAGCCCCGCCACAAACGCTTGCCATAGGGTTTTTCGACCAGGCGGGCATCCCCGACCATCAGCACCCCCCAGTCACTTTCCGTCCGAATCAGACGGCCAGCCCCCTGTTTCAGGGAAATTGCCGCCTCGGGCAATTGATATTCCGCAAAGGGATTGCCGCCGCGCTCTCGACACGCACGCAGCCGGGCCTCGATCACCGGGTCGTCCGGCGGCGCGAATGGGAGCTTGTCGATCGCGACCAGGGTCAGCACATCGCCAGGCAAGTCGATACCTTCCCAGAATGTCGCGCTGCCGACCAGCACCGGATGCTCGAGCTTGCAAAAACGATCCAACAGATCGCGCCGGGTCGCGTCGCCCTGTTTCAGCAACGGCCAGTCGTACCCCTGATCCTCGAACGTCTCGGCCAACAGCGCGGCCACCCGATCGACGGCGCGCAAGGTCGTGCACAACACCAGCGTCCCGCCTGGACTGGCCTCGAGTAGCGGCATCAGCGTCTGAACAAAACGCTCGGCAAAACGCGGCGATTGCGGCTCGGGCATGTCGCGCGGAACAAACAGTAATCCCTGGTTGGTGTAGTCGAAAGGGGACTCCCAACGCCCTGTTCGGGCGTCATTTAGTCCTAATTGACGAGTGTAGTGGCCAAAGTCCGCCTGCACCGACAAAGTCGCCGAGGTCAGGATCCAGGCCTGGCCAGGTTTGCGAAATTTTGAGAACGCCTGGGCCACCGACAACGGTGCAGAATGCAGCCGGACATGATGCTGCCCATGCTCGACCCAGCGCACGGCCGGGCCGCTGAACAACCGCGCCGCCGCAGCACCTTGCAGCAGGGCGCGAGCGGTAGAAAGGCCATCATCAGAGGATTGGCCCGACGAATCATCATCCGCCCGAGCCGGCTCGTCATCGTCCGCAGGCTGAGCCGACGCGAGGGCTTGCAGATCCTGCCCCCAGCCTTCGTCAGCCAGTGTTGATCCACTGTTGGCCGTTGCATCGTCGCCCTGAACGACAGCGCCTGCGTTGGAACCATCCCTGGCAGGTGTCGCCCACTTTGCCAGACGCAATGCGATGTCTGCGCCGCTGCGGGCCGCAGCGGCCAGATCGGGGTGCTTTTCCGCGACGCCCGCCAATGCCCTCGTGGCAGCCTCGACCGCGTGGCGCAAGGCCGCCAGCGCGGCATCGAATTGCTCTGCGTCCGGCATGGCTTCAAAGGTCGCCTTGCGCCCCGGCAATTGGTCCAATGGCGCACAGACCAGGCGCAGTTCGCGAGCTGCGGTTTCCACATGCCGGCTGACATCGGCCCATTTCGCGGCTTCACGAGCATAGGCCAGGCCTGCGACCTCCAGAGCGCGGCCGAAATCGAGCAACTGATGGGTCGACACACTGCTGCCCAAGAATCGGGTCGCCGTGTCGGGCAACTGATGTGCCTCGTCAAAGATCACCGTGTCCGCCTCGGGCAACAAGTCGGTCACGCCTTCTTCGCGCAGTACCAGATCGGCCATGAACAAAGCGTGATTGACGACGACGATGTCAGCCTCCTGGGCCTGACGCCGCGCCTTCAGCACAAAGCAGTCCCGAATGCGCGGGCATTCCTGACCGAGGCAGTTTTCGCGCGTAGACGTCACCCGGTTCCAGATATCGGCATCCTCGGGGATTTTTCCCAGATCGGTGCGATCGCCGGTTTTAGAGATGCCTGCGAAGACCTGGATCTGGCGCAACTGCGAAATCTCGGTACGTGATTTCAGGGCGCGCTCGTCGCCTTGCAGGCGATCCAGATGATAGTGACAGACATAGTTCCCCCGCCCCTTGAGCAGAGCCGCCGTCACGGGCGCAGCCAAGGCCGCGCGCACCCGCGGCAAATCGCGGGCAAACAGCTGATCCTGCAGCGTGCGGGTTCCCGTCGAAATAACGACTTTCCCCCCGGCCACCATGGCGGGCACAAGATAGGCCCAGGTCTTGCCAATGCCGGTCCCGGCCTCGGCCACCAGCGTTGCGCGATCGGTAATGGCCTGGCCAATTGCTTGCGCCAGCTCGATCTGGGCCGGACGGGGGCTATAGCCAGGCAAGGCCTTGCTCAACGGACCGTCAGCGGCAAAAAACTCGGAAATATCCAGATCTAGCATCAATCACATCAACGATTAGGGGCGCTCAATGATACCCCGAGCCCCCAGGGCACCGTGCTCAAAATAACCCTCGACATGCGCCTTGTCGCCGCCTTGTGGCAAAATCCGGCCCTTGATTTCCCTTTGCAGCCGTATCGAGATGCCTGACACTTCCGCCACCACGAGCACTGCGCCCAGCGTCGACCAAGCCCGTATCCTTGCCCAGCTTGCCACCGAGCTGGGCAGCCGCCCCTCCCAAATCGCCGCCGCCGTCGAGTTGCTGGACGACGGCGCCACCGTGCCCTTCATCGCACGCTACCGCAAAGAAGCGACCGGCGGCCTGGACGACACGGTATTGCGTAACCTAGAAGTCCGATTGGGCTATCTGCGCGAGCTCGAAGAGCGGCGCGGCACCATCCTGGAATCCATCACGCAACAGGGCAAACTTACGCCTGAATTGCAACAGGAAATTGCCACCGCAGATACCAAACAGCGTCTGGAAGACTTGTACGCGCCGTACAAACCCAAGCGCCGCACCCGTGCCCAGATCGCTCGCGAAGCCGGCCTGGAGCCCTTGGCCGACGGCATTCTGGCCGACCCCGCGTGCGACCCGGCCGAGTTGGCGGCGCAATACCTGAATCCCGAGGCCTCGATCAACGACGCCAAGGCAGCCTTGGACGGTGCGCGCGACATCCTGGCCGAGCGCTACGCCGAAAATGCCGACCTGCTGGCCGACATGCGCGAGCACCTGTGGTCCACCGGCCTGTTGTACGCCAAGGTCGCCGAAGGCAAAGAAACCGAAGGCGCAAATTTCCGCGACTGGTTCGATTTCAACGAACCGGTACGCACCCTGCCCTCGCACCGTATCCTCGCGCTGATGCGCGGCCGCCAACAAGGCGTGCTGGAACTGCGCCTGGGACTGGAGGCGGAACTGGAAGCGCAGACGCCGCATCCGTGCGTGGCACGCGTGGCCAACTTCCTCAAGCTCGGCAATGGCCTGTTCGCCCTGGATGCCTCGCCACGCGCGCGCTGGCTGGGCGAAGTCTGCCGCTGGACCTGGCGCGTCAAACTGTTGACCACGTTTGAAAGCGAACTGTTCGGCCGTCTGCGCGAAGAAGGCGAAGCCGAGGCGATCCGCGTATTCGCCGCCAACCTGAAAGATCTGCTGTTGGCCGCGCCGGCCGGCCCCAAGGCCGTGCTGGGCCTGGATCCCGGCATCCGTACCGGCTGCAAGGTCGCCGTCATCGACCGCACCGGCAAGGTCGTCGATACCGCCACCGTGTATCCGTTCGAGCCGCGCCGTGACCGCGAAGGCACGATCGCCACACTGGCAGCCCTGGCAGCCCGCCATCAAGTCGAGTTGATCGCCATCGGCAACGGCACCGCCTCGCGCGAAAGCGAAAAACTGGTGGGCGACATGATGAGCCAGTTCCCCGATCTGAAACTGACTCGCGTGGTCGTCTCCGAAGCCGGTGCATCGGTGTATTCCGCCTCGGAAACCGCCGCTCTGGAATTCCCCGATTTAGACGTCACGCTGCGCGGTGCCGTCTCCATCGCCCGCCGCCTGCAAGACCCGCTGGCCGAACTGGTCAAGATCGATCCCAAGGCCATCGGCGTCGGCCAATATCAGCACGACGTCAACCAACGCGAACTGGCGCGCTCGCTCGACGCGGTGGTCGAGGACTGCGTGAACGCAGTGGGAGTGGATGTGAACACCGCCTCGGCCGCCCTATTGGCGCGCGTGTCGGGGCTAAATTCCCTGCTGGCCAAAAACATCGTTGCCTGGCGCGATGAAAACGGTGCATTTCCCACTCGCGACCAATTACGCAAGGTCCCGCGCTTTGGCGAAAAAGCCTTCGAACAAGCTGCCGGCTTTTTGCGTATCCCGAATGGCGCCAACCCATTGGACGCCTCGGCAGTGCACCCGGAAGCCTACCCCGTCGTCGAACGCATCGTGGCCAAGATCAAGGCCGACGTGCAACAGATCATCGGGCAACGCGAGGCACTGAAAGGCGTATCGCCTGCGGACTTTACGGACGATCGTTTCGGCCTGCCTACCGTGCGCGACATTTTCTCCGAGCTGGAAAAACCCGGCCGCGATCCGCGTCCCGAGTTCAAGACCGCCCAGTTCAAAGAAGGCGTGGAAACGCTGAACGACTTGTACCCCGGCATGGTGCTGGAGGGCGTCGTCACCAACGTGGCCAACTTTGGCGCATTCGTCGATATCGGCGTGCATCAGGACGGTCTGGTTCACATCTCGGCCCTGGCAGAGAAATTCGTCAAGGACCCACGCGATGTGGTGCGCGTGGGCCAAACCGTCAGTGTCAAAGTGCTGGAAGTCGATGCCGCCCGCAAGCGTGTCGCCTTGACCATGCGCTTGAATGACACGGCCCAGCCCGCACGCCGCAGTGGTAGCGATGTGCCGCGCAATGGTGGCAATGGTGGTGGCGCTGCACGCGGCGCAGGCGGCGGACGCCGTCCCCAGGGCGATGCTGGCCGTAACAACGAGCCGCGCAACAGTGCCATGGCGGATGCCTTCGCCAAGCTCAAACGCTAAGGCACGTCAGCCCAGCGCTCGTCTCACCGAGCCCTCGGGGGCCGGCCCTCCAGCCCCTGAACCGCACCCCAAACGTTGACATTGCGTTCAACCTTTGGGGTGTTTACGTTCTGGCGCCCAGGACAGGCCATCATCCGGCCCCTTCTGACCAAGCCTCTGCCGAATTACCGCGCCAACGCGTTACACTGGACGATTGTCCAATCATGCTTTCCGCCTCGACTCATGAGTACCCGCGTTCTAACCGGCATCACCACCTCTGGCACTCCTCACCTCGGCAACTGGGCTGGCGCTATCCGCCCGGCCATCAACGCCAGCACCCAGCCGGGTACCGACGCGTTCTACTTCATGGCGGACTATCACGCGCTGATCAAGTGTGACGATCCCGCCCGCGTAGCGCGGTCCCGGTTGGAAATCGCCGCCACGTGGCTCGCCGGTGGCCTGGACCCCGAACGCGTAACGTTTTATCGCCAATCGGATATCCCCGAGATTCCCGAACTGTGCTGGATCCTGACGTGTGTCACGGCCAAGGGCCTGATGAACCGCGCGCATGCCTACAAAGCCTCGGTCGATCAAAATACCGCCAAGGGTGTCGAACCCGATGACGGGATCACCATGGGCTTGTTTTCCTACCCGGTGCTGATGGCCGCGGACATCCTGATGTTCAACGCGAACAAGGTCCCGGTGGGGCGCGACCAGATCCAGCACCTGGAAATGGCGCGCGACATCGCCCAACGCTTTAACCATCTCTACAACGGCGAGTATTTCGTCCTGCCGGAAGTCGTCATCGAAGAATCCGTCGCCACCCTCCCGGGTCTGGACGGGCGCAAGATGTCCAAGAGCTACAACAACACCATCCCGCTGTTCGAGGGTGACCCGGCCGCGCTGCGCGCTGCCGTCATGCGTATCGTGACGGACTCGCGCCAACCGGGCGAGCCCAAGGATGCCGAGGGTTCGCATCTGTATACGCTGTACCGCGCCTTTGCAACCGAGGATGAGTCCGCAGCCTTTCGCGCGGAGCTCGAGGCCGGCATGGGCTGGGGCGACGCCAAACAAGCCCTCTACGAGCGCCTGGAGCGCGATATTGCCCCCATGCGCGAACGCTATCAGGCCCTGATGGCGCATCCCGAGCGTATCGAGGACATTCTGCAAGCGGGCGGCGAAAAGGCCCGCAAACTGGCCACGCCGTTCATGGCGCAATTGCGCGAGGCCGTCGGTCTGCGCCGCCATACCGCCATCCCGGCAACAAACAAAACCGCCACCAAGAAATCCAGCAAAGCAGCGCGCTTTGTCAGTTTCCGCGATGACGATGGCACGTTCCGTTTCCGGTTGCTCGGCGCAGATGGCCAAGAGCTCTTGCTATCACGCAGCTTTGATAATCCCAAAGAAGCGGGCGCCCTGGTACAACGCCTGCAGGCCGGCAGCGACCAGGACATTCTGCAGGTAGATGGGCTGACTTACACGGCAGTGCTGGATGGCTCGGCCATCGCTCAAGGACCCGCCGTTGCTGATGAAGCGCAGCGCGATGCGTTGTTGGCTCAAGTGCGTCTAGCCTTGGCTGCGCAAGGCTGACAAAACGCGAACGAAGCCTTTCCCGAACAAGGATGATCTTGAATCCCGCACCAACGTGCGGGATTCAAGAGGCTGCTCTGGCACAAAGACTGCTTAAAACCCGTACAAGCGCACCGAGTTCTCAACCAGCACACGCGTACGCAGCGCCTCGTCAGACAACCAGGTGCTGATTCCCTGCGCCAATCGTTCGCGGCCTATCTCCCGATAGGCGCTGACCTCGTGCGGTGACTTGCCCGGCTCGCGATTGGTGTGTGGCCAATCGCTGGCCCATAGCATCCGATCAGGATTGGCCTCGATGAATGCCGCCGCCAATCGTGCCACAGCCTCAACGGCAGCACCCGATGCATCGATGCGATATGGCGCGGACAGCTTGACATAGGCCGCGCCTGAGGCAACCAAACCCAACACCGATTGCACCCGCGAGTCTGTCAACGCAGTACCTGCCGGCACGCCAGCAAAGTGATCCAACACCACAGGCACAGGTAAGGTCTGCAGAATGGGGATCACCTCTGCGATGACGTCCAACGAGGCATACACCTGCACGTGCCAACCCAGCGGCGCCAACCGTTGCGCCCACACCTGCAGATCATCACGCATGCGCTGCGTATCGCGGCTACCTGTGCTTTCCAGGTTCAGCCGCAATCCGCGCACACCCGATGAATGCAAATCATGCAGCAACACATCAGAAGCGCCGTCATCCAACACCGCCACACCACGCCCTGCTCCATCCAGATCGCGCAAACCATCGAGCATGCAAGTATTGTCCGTGCCATACACGCTAGGCTGCACGATCACTGCACGGGTGGCACCCAATGAGCTCATGTGTTGCTTCAGGTCCGTCACCGAAGCGGCCCCTGGCGTGTAGTGGCGATCCGCCACCATGGGATAACGGACTGGATCGCCCACGATATGAACGTGGCAATCGCAAGCTCCCGGCGGCAGTGCTGGCGTGGCCATGATCATGCCGCCCGCAACTGATCGACCACGGCCTTGCCGGCAGCACGCGTACCGAGCTTGCCACCGACATCGGCCGTGCACTGGCCCGACGCAATGCTCGTAGCGAGCGCAGCTTCGATTGCTTTACCGGCGTCGAGGAATTTTTGTCCTCCTTTGCGCTGGCCGTACCAGGTCAACAGCATGGCAGCCGATAACAGTTGCGATGCGGGGTTAGCCAGATCCTTGCCTGCGATATCAGGAGCCGAACCGTGTGCAGCTTGCCCCATGGCATGATCACGTCCAGCGTTCAGCGAGCCCCCCAATCCCAGACTGCCAGAAAGCTCCGCAGTCAGGTCCGACAAGATATCGCCGAACATATTGGTCGTGACAATCACGTCATAGCGATCCGGTGCGCGGACCACATGCGCCATCATTGCGTCGACAATGACATCATCCACGCGCACCTCGGGAAACTCCTTGCCCACCTCGTGGCACGTATCGATGAACATGCCATCACCGATTTTCAACACATTTGCCTTGTGCACGATCGTCACATGTTTCTTGCGCGTCATCGCCAACTCAAACGCAGAGCGCGCGATACGTTCGCAACATTGACGCGTGATACGACGCAATGACACGACCACATCCGGCGTAATCAGCATCTCGCTGCCACCCGATTCGATATTGCGATCCGCGTAAAACCCTTCGGTGTTCTCACGCACGACAACCAGATCAAATTCGCCTAATCGTGCAGGCATACCCGCATAGGTGCGGGCTGGACGAATGTTGGCGTACAGGTCCAGATTTTTCCGAAAGAATTTCGAAGGATTGATTTCGCCTTTGGATTCATCCTTGAAATCGTACGTAGCCATAGGACCCAGCATCAGTCCATCGGCAGCCAGGACTTTTTCCAACAACGCGGGCGTCACCGTCGCACCATGACGCTTGAGACTGTCGTGGCCCGCCACGTCGTGATCCAACTGCAAGCCTAGATCGAAACGTTGCGACACAGCCTCTAGCGCATCTACTGCAACCGCCATCGTTTCAGCGCCAATACCGTCGCCCGGCAATACAACGATCTTCATGAGAACACCTCGAAAATAAATGACGTTAAGGTTCGATAGATACGCCGGTTTGCGCGACCAGGCGTTGATATTTTTGCATTTCGCGACGAACAAACGCCGCGAACTCATCTGCCGTATTCGGCCGAATAACGACGCCGTCTTCCTCGAAACGTTCACGTATGGACGCATCGGACAGCGCAGCGTTAATGTCTTTATTCAACCTTTGCACAATCGGGGACGGCGTCGCAGCGGGCGCAAAATATCCGCCCCATAAACTGAACTCGAATCCGGCCACCGTGTTTTCGGCTACCGCAGGGACATCCGGTAACGCGGCGATACGCTTGGGTGTGGACACCGCCAAAGCCTTCAGCTTGCCAGCAGAAATATGCGGCATCGCTGCCGCGGCGCTGGAAAAGAAGAAATCGACGTGCTGCCCCAACAAATCCGTCATCGCCTGGCCCGCCCCTTTATAAGGCACATGCACCATCGTACTCTTGGTCCCCAACGCCAATGCCGCCGCTGCCAGATGGCCTGGTGTTGCCGTACCGGACGAGGCATACGTCACACTATCCGGTTTCGCCAATGCAGCGTCAATCAATGACGCCAGCGATTTGTACGGTGAGTCCGCTGGCACAACGAGCACTAAAGGAGAGTCGCCCACCAGCGCGACGGGCACAAAATCCTTTTGCGGGTCATAACCCAGGTTTCGCATGGCAAACGGGTTCACTGCCATTTCACCCGTCTGTCCCAGCAGCAAGCGATATCCATCGGGATCATCGCGTGCAACCATGCGGGCGCCGATCGCGCCGGAGGCGCCGGGCCGGTTTTCCACCACCACGGTCTGCTTCAATGACTTGCTGAGTTTTTCGCCGATCAGACGCGCAAACACATCGCCTTGGCCCCCCGGCGCATAGGGAACGATCACCGTCACAGGCTGCGAGGGATAGTCCGCCTGGGCAAATGCAGTACGCCCGCCGATGGCCATCCAGGCAGCGGCAGCGCCCGCGCTAGCCAGCAGGCGGCGGCGAGCCGGCTGCTGTAGCGAGGAATTATTAGACATAGGGAATCTCCTGCACCGATACATCAATCCAGGCGCATGCCGGATTGCTTCACCACACCGCGCCACAATGCCAGTTCTGCAGACAGCGCCTTGCCAAAATCACCGGGTGTACCCGCAAACAAGTCTGCACCCTCGTTCGTCAATCGTTGACGCACCAGGTCTGCAGCCGCGGCTTCATTTACCGCGGTATTCAATTGCTGAACGATCGATGCCGGAGTGCCAGCAGGCGCCAGAATGCCCCACCACGTCGAAATATTGAAGTCAGATACCCCCGCTTCCGCCATAGTCGGCGCATCGGGGAACAAGGGAGAGCGCTTCTCCCCGGTCACAGCCAAGAGCTGCACCCGCCCTTCTTTAACCTGCCCCAAAATCGTCGGTACCGTCGCAAAGAACACCTGCACCCGGCCGGCCAGCAGGTCCACCGTTGCGGGGCCGCTGCCCTTGTATGGCACATGCATCATCTGCACATTGGCTTTTTGCTTGAATAGTTCGCCGGACAAATGATTGATACTGCCCGCACCGGCGGAGCAGAAATTGATTTCGTCGGGACGCTCAGTGGCCAGCTTGCGCAAATCCGCGATCGACTTTACGCCCAGGTCTTTGTTAGCCACCACCAGCAAGGGGCCACGACCGATCAGCGCCACCGGCGCGAAAGATTTCTCCACGTCATAGGTGCTGGAAACCTCAGCCGCGGCGTTGGTGACGAACGTCGACGTCGCGAACAGCAAGGTGTATCCATCGGGGTTGGCATGAGCCACGTTATTGGCCCCAATAGAGCCTCCGCCGCCGCCGTGGTTCTCTACCACGACAGGCTGCCCCAGGCGCTCACTCAAGGTGCGGGCCATATCGCGCGCAATGCTATCCGTACCGCCACCTGCGGCAAACGGCACCACCAGCTTGATGGGTTTAGTAGGAAAACCCTGCGCGCCGGCCAAGGCGGGCATGACGCATGCAACCGCTAAAGCTGCATATCGACGGATGTGCTTTAAGTAACGCATAAGGCGATGTCTCCTGATTGCCTGAATGGACTGGATTCTTTTGGTGAAATGACACAAGCTCTTTTGTTCTGGTCCCGCCGAAATGATTTGATATGCGACTACGTCAGCCGCGCTGCCGCAGCAATTTGAGGCGCTCCAGCAATGCCTGGTGAATGTGATGCCGCGCAGCGGCTGCGGCACGCTCAGGGTCGCGGCTGCGGATGGCTTCCACAATATCGTTGTGCTCTTTCATCGCGACCTTGGCACGCGCTTTGGAGCTCAACGTACTGCGTCCCAGCAGATAGGTGGTATCGGTCAAAGAGCGCAACGACCGGATCAAATGCCGGTTATGCGCGGCGCTGTAGATAGCGTCATGAAAACGCAGATTCAACGCCACCGGATCCGCATCGCCCTCGTCCAGAATCGCCTGCATATTGGCGATCTCGGCATCCGTGGCATGCTGTGCCGCCATTGCGGCAGCGGCCGACTCCAGCACTTCGCGCATGGCATAGAGCTCGCCCACCTCTTGCTGATCCATCGTGGCTACGACCATGCCTCGTCCGGGCTCATGGCGCAGCAGTCCTTCGTCCTGAATGCGCTTGAGCGCCTCGCGCACTGGCGTACGCCCCATGTCCAGTAAGGCCGCAACCTCGATCTCGCGCAACCGCATGCCGGGCGTAAATTCGCCCATGAAAATGCGCTGCTTGATCTCGTTATAGGCGGCGAACGCCTGCGAACTGGTTTGCGGAATAGGCATGAGCATCTCTATATATTCTTAAATATATTTTTGCATACAAAAAATAGAAGCGCAAATAGAGACAACGATGCCGCGTCTTATTTTTGACAGCACTGTGAGCGGCCGCCCTCCCTCATCCGCCTGTTACAGCTATGCTGAGTAGCCACCTTTCAGATAAGGTGCGTGGTTTCTCAACATCCTCAGATGCTCAGATTTCCACTTTCCCTATGTTGCGAATTTTGGAGGCAATCATGCGCAAACTTTCTTTATATGATCTTTCGAATGTATATGGCGGCATCACGCCGGACTCTGGCGATGTAGAGCTACAGAGAACACTGTTCTTGAGTATGGCGGCTCATGCGGCAGGCTACGCAATGGGTCAAACGCTGGGTGGGCAGTTTGATTTTGGAGACGCAGCGACATCAACGAAAGACAGCTTGATCGTACCGCTCGCCAGCGATTCCGTCTTACGCTGTATGGACGCTGGGGCGATCTCTGCAAGGCTTCGCCAAGCCGCCGTCCTCACCGCAGCGGGGCTATATGGATTCGCAGAGGGGTGGGACGATGCCCATGCGCATACCTTGGAAGTCCGCTGGTAAAGCGGCTCTTCGTGCTCTATAGCAACTGATCTATCGTGAAGCCCAAAAAAATGGATCAGTTGCCTACCTAACGGGCTTTCCCGAAGTGCCGAGGCCGCTCCCTCAAGCACAGCGTTACGATTTTGCCGGATTTCCTGGTCCTGGAGGCGCATGCTCCAAGGCCGCCGCCAATGCCAACACGTTTGCTGCCTCTTGTTCTCCGTTATCAAGCAGCGCGTGCATCGCCGGAAAAAAGTCGATGCCCAGACGGATGAACTGTTGCACTGTTGCTCGATAATTGAATCGTCCTAGATCCATTAACGCCTCGGTAGGCGACGCGCCAACAGACAAGAGAAGCTTCACCTCGTCGAGTGATTTACTGGTTTTCGCCATATCCCGTAGCAGAGCAGACGCTGCCGGCTCTGCCCCCTCGAGAACCACGGCTTTTAGGGCTGATCGCTTCTCCTCTTCGGATATACCGTCCGCCTGGAGTATATTTTTTAACTCAACATAGGCTAGAAGGTTGGCTGCAGGCCAGCTAGCAAAACACCGAGCGCTACGCTGGCGCAGAATCTGCAACGCGCCGACAACGTCACCGCCCCACTCGATCAGTTTTTGTAGTAGTTTCTCGCCTCCCTCCCACACACAGTGATGCACAAGTAACTCTCGACTATCCAGCCCGACTGCAATCAGCAATCGCACGCGCTCAAATCTCGGGGATTTAAACAGCGCCGCCCATTCTTGTTCATTTGGGGTGACACCTTTTTTGTACAGAATGGCGCCACCTCCTAGCCAACGCTCGGGTTCCGCACCCGGCACAGCCATCAGGCGCTTTAGCGTCTTTATCTTCTCGTCATCAGACCGGCTTTGCATGTCATCCAACATGAGGCATACCATGTCGTGCTGCGCAAGTCTCTTTAACACGTCGTTCTTGCCCGCGCGCTCGGCTTGGTCTAGAACGACAAAGACATCATCGGCACGGATGTGCTCGCGCAGAACAAGTTGATGAATTACGTCCCGGAAGGGCAGGCGCTGCATGGCGGGTAGCGTACTTGCCCCGGCGTCAAAAAATAATTTTGCGGCATATCTCGATCTGTGCTCCATGGCGAGAGCGAAGGCTTCGGATATATCGCCTCGCGCTTCGATCAGCATCAGCGCCGTGATCGTGGCCTGCTTGGCCGGCGACTCATAGTTCCCTCCTTTTTTTGCCAGAGAACCGAGAGCCACGCTGTCGTCTGTGCGAGCGCCCACATCGATCAATGCTTGCATCAACGCGACATTGCCCTTTTCCGTCGCGCGCATTAATGGGGTATATCCATCGCGATCCTTGGCGTCAAGAATCTGCGGATCATTACCCGCCCGGCCCAACAGCATCTTTACCATTGCATCATGACCGCCAGCGATTGCCTGATGGAGTACCGTCTGTCCCTCACGCTCGTCAATAGTGGTCAAGTCGAACTGATATTCATCAAGCAGATGCACAAGCGCGTCGATATCGCCCGTTTCCGCGGCGTGAAAAGCGCCATCCGTAATCATTTCCGGCGCAGGCGGCGTGTCGATCGACGGCATGGAAGGTGCCGTTTGGGAGATAGAACTCTGTAGTGTTTCCATGATGAAGCCTCCAAGAATGCAATAAGTAACTACAGCGCCAGGTGCGTTCCATCCAGCGCTGCTGATGCGATCTTAGTGACCTAAGTTCGAGTCCTCCCCGTATTGATACTTCCTGAGCAAGGGTGAAAATGGGAATCGGCGATAAATCAGCCCTGCTCTGCGCGCACGCCTTGTAGCGCGCCACATTCTGCTCGTTAGGTGGATACAAACCCGGCAACGGCGTGCCCGCCTTGACCTCGGACATGATCCAGCCCTCCAGGCGCTGCGCCGCCGTTTGCCCATACAGGCAACCCGGTTCCCAATACGCCCTCAAGGTAACGGCAGAACCGAATGTATTCCGTCTAAAATTTTTTGACATCCAATCAGGCCACGGGAAAAACGATCTCTGTCCC
Organism: Bordetella tumbae; assembly: GCF_054780995.1. Lineage (NCBI taxonomy): Bacteria > Pseudomonadati > Pseudomonadota > Betaproteobacteria > Burkholderiales > Alcaligenaceae > Bordetella > Bordetella tumbae. The sequence continues at coordinate 358,543 of NZ_BAAGVG010000003.1, read as the reverse complement.
GGCTATACGTACTGCCTGGCGTGCTTGCCCGAGTGGTCGAGACCGTTCGAGTCACCGAGATGGGCAAGCTCGCTTGGCCCATACCGCGCGGGGAGAGACTCGTCAGCGCACACACCGGCAGCACTCAGGATCTCGACTGCGTTGAAATTCCCGCCTTTCAGTTCATCCTGAAGAAGTCGTTTGGCCCCGTGCACGACCGCGTCGTCACGCGCCAACAATTCTCTGAGTAACGTTATTCTGTCTGAAGCGGATAGATTTTTGGGCGCAAGTACGAGGACTTTTATCGCCGAATAGGCAATGAGGGCCTTTGATTCTAATGGAGCATCCGCCTTCAGCGCAGCAGTGGCATTGGCCCCCAATGCGATCAATATCTGCATTGGCAACATCTCGCGTTTGGCAGCCATCTTCAGTAATGTGCGAGCGGCAACCATTCCGACTACAGCCCTAAGGCTCTCCATGTCCGTTCTCCCCCAGAGCAACAATAAATTCCCAAGCATGGGTTCGGCAACATCAATATTCGCAGCAGCCAGGATTGTTTTCATAGCACTTACCTTTTCCGGATGCGCTTCCTCTTCCTTGCCAGCAATGTCAATCAACAGCAACACTGGATCGAATTCCCGAGTATCAATTAACGCTTTGACTCCCGTCACATCACCCTGCATGGCGAAACGCGTTAACAGATCCCTGGCTACCGTTTTTTCGTTCTGGCACGGCTGCCGTACCAATGGCACATCTCCGGTGGTTGAATCATCCATGACTTGATGGACATCATCAGAGGGATTTTTCGACAAAGACAGGACATCGACTACGTGCATTGCGGATGATGAATTGAAAGCCAGACTGTGTGCTTGTGTCATGCGGAAGGCTCATTAGGAGAAATAACGAACAGGACAGAACACCACAGAAGATCTATCGAACTGGTGTGGGCTGTGGTCGAGTCTTATTATTCGTACCCTAGCCAGTTCTGAACACGTCTATCAGTCTGAAATTCGCGTGCTCCTGCATTCCATACGAGGGAAGCATGCGATCACGAAATACGACGCCAACGCCTTGAGGAAAGAGGCACCCAATGCGACCGGTCATTTCCTGGAGACAACCAGTATTGCGCCCCTGAGCAAGATTGCTCAGGGGCAAAAAAAGATACAACGACGGATCAGCCCTGCTCTGCGCGCCACGCCTTATAGCGCGCCACATTCTGCTCGTTAGGTGGATACAAACCCGGCAACGGCGTGCCTGCTTCGACCTCGGACATGATCCAGCCCTCCAGGCGCTCCTGCTCGACAGAGGCCTCGACCACATCATTGATCAGATCTGCGGGAATCAACACGGCGCCGTCGCGATCGAGCACGATGTAATCGTTCGGAAAGACCGCCACGCCGCCGCAACCCACGGGCTCTTGCCAACCGACAAAGGTCAGGCCAGCAACGGATGGAGGCGCTGCGCCGCCATTTGCCCACACAGGCAACCCTGTTCCCAATACCCCTTCGAGATCACGCACGACACCGTCTGACACCAATGCACTCACTCCACGCTTTTTCATCCGCGCGCAGAGAATATCGCCAAAAATCCCCGCATCATTGACGCCCATTGCATCCACGACGGCAATCGCGCCCTCTGGCATAGCCTCGATTGCCGCACGCGTGGATATAGGAGAGGACCATGATGCAGGCGTGGCGAGATCCTCGCGAGCAGGTACAAAGCGCAAGGTAAACGCGCGGCCGACGATGCGTTTGGCAAAAGGAGCCAGCGGAAACGCGCCGCGCAGCCAGACATTGCGCAGGCCCTTCTTGAGCAGAACGGTGGTCAGCGTCGCGGTCGTGACGCCTTCCAGGGCTTGTTTGATCTTCGGTTCAATAGGCAATGCATCTACAGACATAGGAGGCTCCTGAAATGAATAAGAGAACAAACGGGAAATCAATCGGCCAGATCGGCCAACAGACGTTGCTTGCCTGCCAGTACGTGTTGTTCGGCCAGCTCGCCAGCGCGAACCACGTCACCCGCCTTGATGGCGTCGACAATGCCGCGGTGCTCTGCATTGGAACGATTCATTTTGGCGGTGTAGTTGAAAAATTTACGGCGAAACAGATGCAGCTCGTTGACATATTCCGTGTATGCACGCGCGGCATGGCGGTTGTTGCTGTATTCCAGGATCAAGTCGTGGAATTTCAGATTCAGCTCGTAATAGCTGCCGCCATCGGAGATTTCGGCAGCAGCCTCCATCTGGGTCAACAGATCCTCCAGTGCGGCAGTGCGCTCGGGCGACAGATACTCTGTCGTGCGCCGCGCCGCATAACCAAAGATCAACGCACGCAGGTCATAGCTCTCGAGCATGTCCCGCATCGACATCTGGCGTACGAACATGCCTCGATGCGGCACCGCAGTGACCAGGCCGCTGCCGGCCAGGATGCGTATAGCCTCACGGATCGGCCCCCTGCTGAACCCCATCCGCTGTGCCAGCGCGGCCTCGTTCAGCCGTGACCCTGGCGCAATGTCGCCCGAATAGATCAGACGCTTGATTTCCTCGGCCGCGGTCGCCGCGAGCAACGGTAGCTTTTGTTCGGATGGTTCAGTCATAGGCACGGAAAAGTGAGCAGGAAAGTGTCGCTGCGACAAGGCGATTATGACGGCAAATTGTACCTGCGCGCCTGTCAGTCCGCCCCACATCGAAGACAAATTTCAAACAATCGTATTCGATTTAAATAAAATTGTTGACACTTTTTGAGTGACTTCATACCATGACTTCACAAAACAAGAGCAAAAACCGGCCGCGCCCTTGGGGCTCGGCTCTCGCCTGGCCCATCGCCTCGCGGTAAAGGATGGGTCCGCCACGTCATGAGAGGAGCACTCGCCCATGTCTGACACGCAACACTCGCTGCCCTTGTCGCCCTACCGGGTCATTGATCTGACCCGGGTACGAGCCGGCCCGACGGCCGTACGCCAATTGGCAGACTGGGGGGCCGAGGTCATCAAGATCGAAGAGCCCGTCAACCCTGCCACCGAGACGGAGATGGGGGGAATGAGGCTAGGCCCCGATTACCAGAACCTGCAACGCAATAAGAAAAGCCTCACGCTCAATCTCAAGAGCGCCGAGGGGCGAGCCGTGCTCGAAAAACTGGTGAAAAACGCCGACGTCATCGTCGAGAACTACCGGCCCGACGTCAAACATCGACTGGGGATTGATTACGAGACACTCCGGCAGATCAACCCACGTCTGGTCTACGCCAGCATCTCCGGCTTTGGCCAGGATGGCCCCTATGCCAAGCGCCCCGGCTACGACCAAATCGTGCAAGGCATGGGCGGCTTGATGTCTGTCACGGGTCTGCCTGAGTCCGGGCCTGTGCGTGCAGGTATTGCCATCGCCGACACTACTGCCGGCCTGTATTGCTCGATCGGCATTTTGATCGCCCTGCTCGATCGTGAGCGCACGGGTGTGGGTCAATGGGTGCAGACATCACTGTTGGAAGCCCAACTGGCGATCCTCGACCTGCAGGCGGCCCGCTGGCTCGTGGCAGGTGAGGTTCCCGTCCAGGCGGGCAACAATCACCCCACGATCATCCCGACGGGCTTGTTCACTGCCCAGAATGGCCCGATGACGTTGCAGGTGCCAGGTCAACTGATGTGGGAACGCCTGTGCAAGGCGCTGGACAAGCCGCAGTGGCTGGACAACCCGCAATACCGCACCAATCGGGATCGATCCATCCATCGCGAAGCACTCAATCAGGAAATCAACGCGATATTTGTGCAGCAGCCTCGTGAATACTGGATCGAAAAACTCAATGCTGCAGGCCTGGCCTGCGGCGCCGTCAACACGGTGGATCAGGCCTTTGCCGACCCGCAAGTACAGCATCTGGGTATCGCGTGGCCGGTACGGCATCCCCAGTTGGGTGATATTCAATTGGTCGGTCAGCCGATCAAGAGCAGTCGGCACCAACCCACGTTACGGACGGTGGCGCCGATGCCGGGCGAACACAATACCGAAGTGCTGCAAGGGCTGGGCATCGACCAGTCCGAACTCCAGACGCTAAGGAATCAGCATGTCATCTGAGCACACTCCCATGCTGCGTTATCAAAAAGATGGCGGCGTAGCCACATTGTCCATTGATCATCCCACGCGGCATAACGCGATGACGTTCGACATGTGGGCGGCGTTGCCCGGGTTGATTGAACAGGCGGACGCCGATCCCGATGTACGCGTATTGGTGTTGCGCGGCGCAGGCGAAAAAGCCTTTTCGTCCGGCTCCGATATCTCGCAATTCGGCGAACGCCGCAGCACCGAAGCCGGCGTAAAGCTATGGAACGACACGGTGGTGGTCGCTGCAGATCGCTTGGTCCGCCTAGGCAAGCCCTCCGTAGCGCTGATACGCGGATTATGTTTTGGAGGTGGCGTCGGGCTGTCGTTGCATTGCGATCTGCGTTTTGCGACGCCTGATGCGAGCTTCAGCATCCCCGCAGCAAAGCTGGGGGTGGGCTACTACCCTGCTTGGCTTAAACGGCTGTCATCGCTCGTGGGACCTGCCGTCGCAAAGGAAATCATGTTCACGGCGCGCCGGTACGATGCAGCCCAGGCGTTGAAGGTAGGCCTGGTCAACGATGTGCGCGACGAGGCCGAAACACTGGAACTCGTCACCAGGATGGCGAGCCTGGCGCCGCTGAGTCTGCGCGCCAGCAAAATGGCCATCGACGAAGCCGTCGAACCGGGCAAGTACGGCGACGATGCCTGCCAACAAGCATTGCGCACGTGCTTTGCCAGCCAGGACTACAAAGAAGGCCAAGCGGCATTTCAGGAAAAACGGCCACCCGTATTCGCTGGCCGCTGATCTTCACCCAGCCTACCCCGACGCCCTGCAACAGGAAATAGGAGACAGAAAGTGAAGATAGAAAAAATCACCGCCACGCTGCATCGGCATGAGATCGACCTGCCCGATATCGGCAAATCGATCGAGAGCCGCATGTTTGTCTTTGTCGAAGTCACGACCGACGAGGGTCAAAGCGGCTTTGGCATCACGGGTTCAATCCTGCCCTGGGCCGTCATCGCCTGCATAGAAAATCATCTGGCACCGGCCCTGAAAGGACGCGACGTATTGCACACCGAAGCGATTCATGCGCACGTGTGGAAACAGCTGAACAGCCGCGCGTATACCGGCGTGATCTCCAATGCGTTGTCGGCTATCGACGTTGCGCTGTGGGATCTGCGAGGCAAGCGAGAGTCGCGCTCTGTGCACGAGTTGTTGGGCGGCTTTCGGAATTGGGCGCCGACTTATGCGACCTTTGGCTATCCGTTTTTTGATGAACGGCAACTCGCTGACTACGCGCGCAAGTTCATCGACGATGGGCACACGATGCTGAAGATGGTGGTCGGTGGAGAACCGTCACGCACTTGGCGCGACGATGTTCGGCGCGTGCACGCCGCGCGCGAGGCCATCGGCTCGGACGCGGCGCTGATGATAGACGCTAATTGCTGGTTCAACCCCTATGAGGCGCGCTTGTTGTGCCGCGCGATCGAGGATTGCGAACTGATGTGGTTCGAGGAACCCATCCAGCAGAATGATGCTCGCGCGCTGGCAGACCTGCGGGCCAATACTTCCATACCGATTGCCGCCGGACAAATGGAAGGTCATCGTTGGCGTTATCGCGAACTGGTCTCGCATCATGCGGTGGATGTGTTGCAACCCAATGTGCTCTATAACGGCGGCTATACCGAATCGCTGAAGGTGGCGCACCTGGCCCAGGCCTACAACCTGCCCATGGCCAATGGAGGCGGCTGGCCGATTTTCAATATGCATTTGCTATGCGGCCTGATGAATGGCGGACCGGTCGAATTCCATTACGGGATGTGGCAAACGGGCAAGCATTTCTTTTACGGCACGCCAGACCCTGTGAACGGCCGCATGACCTTGTCAGGCAAGCCTGGACTGGGATTTACGCCGAATTACGACGCGTTGGAGGCAGCCCGTATCACGGACCCATCTCAAAGCCGACTCGAAGGGCGCGATAGCCACGGATACTTGCTGCGTGAGGCCATCACCGCGACATAGAGCACCCCAGTTTTCGCAGTTCTGCAAAAAAAGGCCTCACATCACGCCTGCGGCTGACTACTCGCCCACGAGCACTTTTACCGTAAGGCAGACTCGGCAGCAAAACGAAATCCGGTCCATGGCACCGGATACATCCTGGAGGAAGACAAATGAGTATCTCTATCGCCGCTCGCATGGCGTCGGCCTGCGCAGTGCTCGCACTACTCTCTGCACCTGTCTCGGCTCATGCGGAGTATCCAGAAAAGAACATACGCATGATCATTCCGTTTGGTGCGGGCGGGGGCAGCGATGTGCTGGCTCGCACGATCGGCTCGGTCATCAAGGACCTCAAGCTCGTACCGGTGGATTTCATGTATGAGAATCTGCCCGGCAGCAGCGGTGCGCGCGGGTACAAGGAAGCGTCGCGCCGCAAGGGCGATCCATACACGATGGCAACGGTCAGCGTGAGTTTTTTCACGACGCCGCTCTTGGGCCGTGCGCCGTTCAAACAAGAGGACTTCACGCCTATTGCAGCGATTTCGATGTCACCGTATGTGCTGGTGGTAAAGAGCGACTCGCCTTATCAATCCCTGAAAGACATGGCTCAGTCCAAACGGCTGACTACGGGTACGGTAGGCGTGGTCTCGGACGCACGGCTGTTGGCTGACATGGTGAGCAAGCAGATGAAAGTCAAAGTAGACGTGGTGCCTTTCGATGGCGAAGGGGAAATCACCACGGGCGTGTTGGGCAAGCATATTGATTTCATGTTTGGCAATCCCAGCGAAGTCATGCCTCAGATCGAGGCCGGCACGATGCGCGCCCTGGCCGTGAGTGCAGGTCAGCGGTTGTCCTCGATGCCTGATGTCCCGACGTTCAAGGAACAAGGCTACGACATCGAACACACCATGCTGCGCAGCGTCGTGATGCCCAAGGGCGTCGAACCGGAGGTCGTCGCGTACTGGGAAAACGTGCTGCGTAAAGTCGCAGAGAGCAAAGAATGGAAAGAGCGCTATCTGGATCGCTACAAGGACGAGCCGCGCTATGAAGACGCGGAACAGACTGCGGCGCTGATCCAGCAAACCAACCAGCGCTATGTCGCCATCATGAAGGAACTGGACATCATCAAATAACTACCGGAACGCCAATAATGAAAATCGAGACACTGGATCGTGTTTTTGCGATGTTCTTGTTTCTGTTGGGCCTGAGCATCGCTTATTTTGCACCCTCGTATGGCTACATGACCGATGGCAATCCTGGCGCAGGATTTTTTCCGCTATGGGTGGGATTAGCCATCGCAGGACTGAGCATGGTGAATTTCGTGCGCAGCGTAGCAGGCAAGGAAAAACTGGCTCAGGAAATCGCATTGTCCAGCCTGATCAAACCGGTGGCCCTCACGGGTGCCCTGGTGGCCTTTGTTTTTCTGGCAGAGCCATTGGGCATGATGCTGGCGTGCGCGGCACTCGTGTTCGCGATAGGCTGGATCATCCGCCCGCACTGGGACCGGGTTTTTACCGCAAAGATCGTCGCAACGGCAGTGCTGTTTCCGGTCGCCGGCGAACTGGCCTTCGGCGTGTATCTTGGCGTGCCTTTGCCCAAAGGGTTGTTGGGAATCTGACTGTACACACATTAAATGAGGGAACAACATGGACTCCATCGTCCTGCTACTCGAAGGTATAGTCAACGCACTGTCATGGTCGGTGCTGGCAGCCACACTGATCGGTGTCTTGATCGGATTGTTCGTCGGTGTATTGCCGGGTCTGGGTCCCGCTGCCGGTGTAGCGATCATGCTGCCGGTAGCGGTCGGCTTTGGCGGTGTCGAAGCCATCGCCGGCCTGGGCGGGATTTATTACGGCGCCATGTTTGGCGGTGCTGTTACCTCCATTCTGCTGGGGATCCCTGGAGAGTCCGCATCAGTCATGACCGTGCTGGATGGCTATGCAATGGCCAAGCAAGGCAAGGCGGGCGAGGCGTTAGGCATCAGTGTGTTTTCCTCGTTCACCGGCGGCATATTCGGTCTGCTGGTCATGGCACTGCTGGCGCTGGCGATCGCGCGCGTAGCCATTGAATTTGGACCGACCGAAATGACGGCCGTCATGGTGCTGGCCTTTTCGCTGGTGAGCGTGCTGGGTGGACGCAACATCATCAAGGGATTCACTGCGCTGTTTCTGGGTATCTGGATCGGCATGATAGGCATGGATCCCATTTCGGGACCGCCGCGTTATACCCTGGGGTCGATGGACCTGCTGGATGGCGTGGATTTCACCATCATTGCGGTTGGCATATTCGGGCTCGCCGAGATATTTTTCAATCTGTCGGAAAAGGCTGAAGGCACCCGAGCTGCAGCCAATTATTCATTGCGCTCGTTACTGCCCCGCGTGAGCCATATGATCCGCTGCAAGGGCGCGGTGGTGCTGGGATCTATCATGGGTTTTCTCGTGGGCGTGCTGCCTGGCGTGGGCGCGACGGCGGCCACGATGTTGGCCTATGCGGCCGCCAAAAAGGTATCACGTACTCCCGAAGAGTTTGGCAAAGGCGCCATGCAGGGCGTTGCGGCTCCTGAGGCAGCAAACAACAGCGCAGCCTATGTGTCCATGGTGCCTATGTTCACACTGGGCATCCCCGGCTCGGCGACCACTGCCATCATGCTGGGAGGGCTCTTGATGTTGGGCCTGCAACCAGGGCCCTTGCTGTTTACCAACAATCCGGATTTCGTGTGGACGGTGTTCGGCAGTTTCTGGATAGGCAACGTCATGCTGTTGTTTCTGACACTGCTGATGATTCCCTTGCTGGCAAGCGTAGTGTTCGTTTCTACGGCGCTGCTCTACCCGGTTGTAATCGGCATGATTCTGTTCGGGGTATTTTCGATCAATTACTCGATGTCTGATGTCCTGCTGGCGCTGGGTGCAGGGGTGCTGGGCTATCTGATGCTCAAGCTGGAGTATTCGGCGGTCCCACTGGTGCTGGGAGTGGTGCTCGGCCCCATGCTGGAGAACAATATCCGCCGAACCTTGATCCTGTCCGAAGGCGGACTGGGCGTGTTCTTCGAGCGCCCGATCTCTCTGGCGTTCTTCCTGCTGGCCGCATCAGTGGTGCTCTTTCCGCTGATATCGAAATGCTGGAAACGAAAATCGGACAGGAGTTAGAGATCAGAAAAAAGCCAACACGGGGGCCGCCACTGCGCATAGCCCCCCGGCGGACAGTGCAGCGACTGGCCGATAGCTGACGAACCAAATCAGAATCAAGCCCGCAAAACTCAAGATACCGATCCATTCCACGGTGCCATAGGACCACCCCCATACCGCAGCCGACGCCCATAGCGACAACGCCAGTGCGGTCCAACCAACGATACGCAGGGGGGTACGATGACGGCGCGGCAATTCGCGGTCGAACACATCCTCGTAGTGGCGATCCATACCCAGGCACAACGCGGAGAAGCCAGCATAGGCCAAGCAGAAAGCGGCAATACTCATCATGACGTCACCTCATTAACAGTACAGCTGGCGGTGACGGAGGTGGCTGCAGCACGTGCTGTACTGACCGCATCAGGGCGAACGGCCTTGCGGCCTGCCGGAACTGGGCGGGCCGATGTTGTCTTGTTTTTCTGGTACGCCTTGCGCGCCTTGTGAGCCATCCAGCCAAACAGGACGGCCGCAGCCAGCGAGGTCAGGTCAAATCCCGCCATGACCCAATCGCCGGCCGGCAACGACATGCCCAAGTGCCGGTCCGTCGTCAAGGCATTCAACACTGGCAATGCCAGCGCCAACACCGCAGTCAACGACAACAGATCCATCCACTTGCGCGTACGAAATGCAAAGGCATAAATAAAACTCAAGCCCCAGACAATGAAGAACGCGCGGGTTTCCCAAGCGCCTCGCCCAACCAGGTCAGCGGGCACCAACCGGTTTGCCCAGAAGTACACCACCACCGCCAGACAAAAACCGGCGATGCTGGCGGCGTTCAGGGCATCGACCAAGCGCAGCGAAAACTTCTGCTGAGCCGCGGCGCCGACTTTCTGGCGACGCTTGGCAACCCATAACACCAAGCCGGTGCCGACCATCGCCGTCCCTGCCAGGCTGACCAGGAAATACAGCCACCGCAGCAGCGGCGCAGCAAAAAAACCCAGATGCAAACCGATGATCGTATCGGCAGTCGTCATCGCAGCACTGTTGTTATCGTGCCGCGATAGCAGCGCACCATCGATCCCATTGAATTGCATGCTGGGAGCATTGCGGCCATACGATACGCGTTCGCCCGAGTCTCGAGACACCGATACCATCGCGTTCTGTTTGCCGGGATTCGTCACCACCAGGCGTCCCGCACTACCGCCCTGCCACAGCGAGGTTGCCTGTGCCACCAACGGACCCAGCGGCAACAGCTCGGCCTGGCCGTCGGTCGGACGCTGCTGAGGCGAGCCCGGGAACCGCTCGTCAAAATATGCACGGGGCGTGTCATAGGCAGCCGAAATCCCCGCAGGCAACAGCATGACCACAAAGAGCAGCAGCCCGCTGAACGTAATCATCAGATGAAACGGCAATCCCAACACTGACAAGGCGTTGTGCCCGTCCATCCACGCGCGCTGCCCGCCCTTGGCGGGCCGGAATGTAAAGAAGTCCTTGAAGATTTTCTTGTGCGTCACGATGCCGCTGATGATGGCCACCAGCATGAACATCCCCGCGATACTAGCCAGCCAACGCCCCCATGGACGGGCCATTTCCAATTCGAAATGAAAGCGATATAAAAAATCGCCACCGCGCGTTTCACGGGCCTTGATTTCCTGACCGGTCGCGGGATCGAGTGTCACGCGTTTGAACCCCCGTTCGCCCGGCGCGGGCTTGAGAATTTGGTACAACAAACTCAGATAAGGCTCGCGTGCCGAGGGCAAATCAATGAACCAGCGCGAGGCGTCCGGCGCATGTGCGCTCAGATAACGCTGCGCCATGTCGGCGGCCTGGTCTGCAGGTAATACCTGCTGCTGCGCTGGCGCCTCTGGCTGCATCCACGTAGTGATTTCGGGCCGGAAAAATGCCAATGTCCCAGTCAGGAACATCGCAAACAAGATCCATCCGAACACCAACCCGGCCCACGTGTGCAGCCACGCCATCGCTTGCCGAAAGCCCTCACCCTGTTCGGAAGGAGAGCGCATGGATTTCGACTTCGCGAAAGCCTTGGACGACACCGAACTGTCTGGCGTCACTGGGGACGTGGCCTGAGCAGCGCTGGATTTTGAGGCTTTTGTCATGCGGCCCCCGCCAACCGGCTGAGCCAGAACAGCCCTGCCAGCAGCACCGTCGGCACGAGGATCCCGGCCCACGCGCGCCACGTATTACGGGCGGCAAACACCCACATGACGGCAATCGTATAGGCGACGAACGCAAGCATGCTCGCCGTCACGACGGCATCGACACGCACCATGGGCAGCCACACGGCCAGACTGGCGGCCGTTGCCGATGCCAACGCATACCCGCCAAATACCGCAGCGATAATGCGCGAGACGACGGCCCATCGATAGCGCGCCAACCCGGCGCCGGGAATAGGTTTCACTGCAAATCCTGCGAACTCGATAATTTGAGAATTATAATCATTACGAGAAAAAACGGGCGCTTCTTTCCCGCCTTCGTAGAATGAAGGCCGTCCAGCAGGCGCCCGCCTCGGCGTTACCAGCGATAGCGCACCGCAGCCTTGACGGTGCGGTCATAGCCGTACCAGCACCAAGCCTCGCTCAAGCACGAGGCCACATAACGCTTGTCAAAGACGTTCGCGACGTTCAGGCTGACCTGCCAGCCTTTCAGTGCCGGCTGATAACGGCCGAGGTCGTAGTCCAGTCCCAAATCAAACAGTGTGGCGCTGGATACCTTGAACGTATTGTTGGCATCGCCCCAGGTTTCGCCCAGATAGCGCACACCGGCCCCTACTCCCAGACCGGCCAGCGGCCCGCTTTGCATTTCATAGTGCACCCATGCCGACGCCTGATGCTTGGGTACGCCGGCCGGTTGTGTACCCTTCATGCTGACACCTGCGGCATTGGGATTGTCTTTGGTATAGGCGTTCTGCATCCAGCTGTACGACGCAATCACGCTCAGCCCGTCGACCGGCTCGGTTTTGGCCTCAAGCTCCAGACCGCGGGTGCGCACCTCGCCCGCTTGGATACTGCAACGTCCGCCGCTGCAGATATGGGTCGGATCCGGGTCCGTCGTGGTCAGGTTTTTGCGACGGATGTCGTAGACCGCAGCCGTCAACAAGGTACGCGAACCGGCGGGTTCGTATTTCACGCCCAACTCGTATTGCTCGCCCTCGACCGGATCAAACGGAGCCCCATCCCAGCCCGTGCCGTTTTGCGGCTCGAACGACTGCGAATAGCTGAAGTACGGCGCCACGCCATTGTCGAACAGATAGAGCAACCCCGCGCGACCGGTAAAGGCCTGTGCGCGCTGAGGCGTATGCGTGCGCACCCCGGTGTTCAGATTGGTCGCGTTGGTGTTGGTACGCGCCCAGTCATAACGCCCGCCCAGCAGCACCGACAGACGGCCGAGCTTGATTTGGTCCTGGAAATACAGGCCGGCTTGATATTGCGTCTGGGTCTGGTCGCTGGTGAAGGCCGGCATGGTAAAGCCCATGTCGTAGTTTGGATTCCAAGTGTCCAGATTCAGGAAATCACCAGTCTGCGAGGCCGACAAGGTATCCGTATTGACGCGCTGATAATCAAAACCCAACAAGGCCGTGTGATCGAAAGGCCCCGTGGAGAAATTGGCCAGCAGATTGTTGTCCAGCGTCAAGGCATCGAACTTGACGTCGGTACCGGTCAGACCGCGCTTCAGGTAGCGATAGGTGCCTGGATCTGCCCAACCGCTGTTATAGATACTGCGATATTCGGCATCCGCGTGCACATAGCGTAATTTCTGGGTTGCTTTAAAGGTGTCGTTAAAGCGATGCTCAAACTCATAGCCCAAGGAATAGTGCTTGCGGTCGCTGCGCTCGAAACCTTTGTCCCCATCGTAGAAGCTGCGTGAGAAACGGCTGCCATCCGGTAAGGCATGCACCGTACCCATCGCAGGCAGGGCCCCGTACGCCCCCATATCGGGATCGCGCTGGAAATGCGTCAACACAGTCAAGCGGGTATCCGCAGTGGGTTGCCACAAGAACGACGGCGACACGTAATAGCGGCGTTCCTTGGTATCGTGCAATTGGCCGTCAGCCATATAGCCTGCGCCGACTACGCGATATAGCAAGGTGCCGTCGTCGTTCAGACTGCCGCCGACATCAGCCATCCCGCGCAACAACGAGTTGGTGCCGACTTCGACACCGAGCTCATTGACCTGCCCGGCCACCGGCCGTTTGCTGACCTGGTTCACCACGCCGCCAGGGCCGCCTTGGCCGTACATGACGGACGAGGGGCCTTTCAGGACATCGACCCGTTCCAGCCGATAGGCATCCACCTGCGGCAAGGCATCCCGGCCGCCGAAGACACGCAGCCCATCCAGGTAGGACGTAGCGGAAAAGCCCCGGATCGTGAACTGATCCAGTCGAGTCGCGGTCGCACCTCGCGTTTCCACCGCTACGCCAGGGGTATAACGCAGCACCTGGTTCAACGTGTTTGCGCCTTGTTGAGCGATTTGGGTCTGCGTGATCACCGAAATGGATTGCGGCGTTTCCAACAACGGCGTGTCCGTCTTGGTGCCAGTGGACGCGACGGTGGAAACCACACCATAGGTCTGGCCCGTGCCGGTCTCGCCCTGCCCTTGCACCACCACGGGAGCCAGGCTCACCGTGTCGCCCGCCATCGACGGTGAGCGCCGCAAATGCCAGCCACCCGTCCCGGGATAAGCCTCCAGGCCGCTTCCTTGCAAGATGGCGCGAAAACCCTCGCCAGCGGAATAGCTGCCCTGCAAACCCGATGCGCTCAATCCCGATACCAGGCCGGTATCGAATGAAATCAGTACGCCGGCCTGCCGCGCGAATGCGGTCAATACCTCACCCAGTGGTCCAGCAGGCACCGAAACACTGCGTGCGCCGGCTGCCGATTGGCTTGGTTGGGCGCCAGCCGCCTGCGCCAGCACAGCCGGATGCACCGACACCAGCCCTGCGCCCGCCAACGCCAACACCAGCGCGGGCAATGCGCCAGGATGCCGGGCGCCTCGTATGTCATAGCCAGCGCTTATGCGACGGGCCGCCCGGGATGAGAACAAGGAAGCAAGAAAAGACAAAACAAGACTCCTGCGGAAATGAACGGGTTACAAAAGCCATTCCGCACGAGCACGCAAAACCTGCAGGCGATGAGACGACTGAATAGAAACCAAAAGTAAATCCAGAGTGCCTGCGACGATCTACACGCTTCGCTGTTGAGAGTGCTCGTCAACGCCATCGACTCGCACCCACCACGATCCCCAGCGTTTGATCGTGATCGGCAAGACGTGCTGCAGCATTTCCAACGCACCATCCGTGTCATCCAACGGAAATACGCCGGATACCGATAAATCCGCCACATCGGGACTGACCGAGAGCACCCCGTGGCGATAGCGCGCCAGCTGGGCAACGACCTCGGCCAATCGATCATCATTAGCGACAAGCAACCCGTCCATCCAGGCGGCCCGGCTGCTCTGCGCCGCTGTCTCATGCCAGGCGTCGGCCTGGCGATATAACGCTGCGCCCGCATTCAGTACTCGAGGCTCGCTGCCCTGCGCACTCACACGAAGTGAGCCCTCGTAGACATCGACGCGTATTCCAGACGGCTGCCGCCACAACGAAAAATGCGCGTTGATCGCCTCCAGGCGGCTGCCGTCGACATTCACCAACAAAGGAGACACGCTTGGGTCGCGATCGACAGCGATGCCCATTTCACCTCGCCACAACGTCAACTCACGCTGCCCGTCGCGAAACGCCGATGACACCGCCGTATCGCTGGCCAAATCCATCCGGACATGGTCCGGCAACACGACACGGCGCCGTTCGCCCACGCGCGTACTGTAATCGGCCACCAAACGCTGCCAAGGGGTCCATTCATACGTGGCGGCACCGGTACCACCCAGGACGGCGCCTGCAATCAGTCCCTTGAGCACGGCGCGCCGCTGTCGGCCATGCGAACGGCTGCCCTGCCGAGCGGTTGTCGCCTCCACTAAATGCGCATGCGCAAAGTCCGAGGGAATATCACGTACGGCATGAGCGAGACCCTCCAGGCGCGCCCAGGCGTGCTCATGACGCGGATCTGCTGCTCGCCATTGCCGACAGGCATTCAATGCAGCAGTCCCGCCCTCACCGGATTGCAATTTGACCCACCACGCGATGGCGGCCTGGGCAATGGGATCGCCCATCGTCTCAATCCTGGAGGCAGACATAGCAGGCCATCAACGCGCGGGTCATATATTGCTGTACTGCACTCAAGGACACGCCGAGCCGCTCGGCGATTTCGGCATAGCTCAAGCCGTCAATCTGGGCCATCACAAATGCCCGCCGCACATTGTCGGGCAGATCCGCCAGCATCCGATCCAGCATGGCAATCTGCTGCAAAACTGCTGCACGCGTTTCTGCGGAGGGTTGATGAGGTTCCGGCAAGGCGGCCAGATAATCGAGATACGCCTGCTCCAGGCCGGCGCGTCGATAATGATCGATCAGCAAGCCCTGGGCGATCGTGCGTAAAAATGGACGGGCCTGCTCGGCCCGGACTTGCTTGCGGCCGGCAATGACCCGCACAAACACGTCCTGAGTCAGGTCCTCTGCCCGGAAAGGATTGCCCAGCTTGCCCCGCAGCCATCGGAACAGCCATGGCTGATGATCACGGTACAGCTCGTCAATGGGCGCCGCCGCGGGCGCGACGGCCACGCTCGGTATGGAGGTTTTCACGGCGGGCAGAGAAAAAGCGCAAACCGCGATGGTAATTGATAACTACTATTATTATCAATCAGATTACGCAGAGATGCTGCCGCACCCAGGCCATGACGTGTTGGCACAACAACACGTCACCCTGCCCTCCTTCCTGAAGCGACCGCTTGCAGTTCTTACAGCCCGACCGTCAAACGGCGCTCGGACTCCAAATACTCGCGTGACTGCATTTCCAGGATGCGCGACACAGTGCGGTGAAACTCATTGGCCAACGCGCCTTCGGTGTAGAGCTCCTCGGGCTCGCATTCCGCCGACATGATCAGCTTGATCTTGTGGTCGTAAAACACGTCGATCAACCAGGTAAACCGGCGAGCCTCGGACGCTTGGCGTGGTCCCATGCGAGGCACATCCGACAAAATCACCGCGTGAAAACGGCTGGCCAATTCCAGGTAATCGTTCTGCGAGCGCGGACCACCGCATAGCGTCGCAAAATCGAACCACACCACAGACCCGGCCAACGCCTGTGCACGCAGCTCGCGATGCTCGATGTGCAACACAGGCTCTTGCGGCGGCGTGTCGGCCAGCCGATCAAAAGCGTCCTGCAAAGCAGCCTTGGACTGCTCATTCAGCGGCGAGTGATAGCACTGCACCTGCTCCAGCGAGCGGCGCCGATAATCAATCCCCGCATCCACGTTCAAGACATCCATGCGTTTCTGGATCAGCTCGATCGCCGGCAAAATCCGATCGCGATGCAAGCCATCCGGATACAAGGTCGATGGCTCGTAGTTGGACGTCATCACAAACGACGTGCCGTACTCGAATAGCTTGAGCAACAAACGATAGAGAATCATCGCATCGGCCACGTCCGACACGTGGAACTCGTCAAAACAAATCAAGCGATAACGCTTGGCCACCCGGCGCGCCACCTCATCCAGGGGATCTTGCATCCCTTTGACGTTTTCCAGCTCGCGATGCACGCCGCGGATGAACTCATGAAAATGCAGCCGCGTTTTGCGCACCACGGGTACCGTGGCATAAAACGCGTCCATCAAAAAGCTTTTGCCGCGCCCCACTCCCCCCCACAGATACACACCGCGCGGGACATCGGGCCGGTTCAATAACTTCTTTAACGCATTCGAGCGCAGGGCCTTGAAACGCACCCAGTCGTCGTAATACGCCTGCAATCGGTCAATGGCTTGCTTCTGCGCCACATCAGGGTGATACCCCCGCTCCGCCAGGGATTGTTCATAGTATTCGCGGACGTTCATATCGCAGCTGCAAACCTAAAAGAAAAAAGGCGGGTCAACCGCCTCATACTATTCATCTGGCAATCTGTCGTATGCACCACCGGCAAGGGGACACCATCGCGCATAGGCGAACAAACATTTGCCATCGTATCGGCCAACACGCACAGGCCCGAACGAACCATCACTACACAGACAAGCGCCGAGCCGTTGCAGCCCGGCGCCCATCTATACATCGCTCAGAATCAGAAATTCAGCGTGCGCTTGTCCACCGCCAGAGCGGCTTCTTTCACGGCTTCCGACAGAGTCGGGTGAGCGTGGCAAATACGCGCGATGTCCTCGGCCGCACCACGGAATTCCATGATGGTCACGGCTTCGGAAATCAGCTCCGATGCCATCGGGCCAATGATATGCACGCCCAACACCTCATCGGTCTTGGCATCCGCAATCACTTTGGCAAAACCCGTCGTATCACCCAACGCGCGCGCACGGCCGTTCGCCATAAAGGGGAAGCTGCCCGCCTTGTACTCGCGGCCTTCCGCCTTGAGTTGCTGTTCGTTCTTGCCCACCCAGGCGATTTCCGGCGACGTGTAAATAACCGACGGCACCGTCGCGAAATTCACATGGCCATGCTGACCGGCGATACGCTCGGCCACCGCCACGCCTTCTTCTTCGGCCTTGTGCGCCAACATCGGACCACGCACCACATCGCCCACTGCCCATACGTTGGGCAAGTTGGTCTTGCAGTCATCATCGACAGCAATGAAGCCGCGCTCGTCCAGTTGCAGACCCACGGATTCGGCGTTCAAACCGCCGGTGTACGGCACACGCCCGATCGACACGATCAGTTTGTCCACCGCCAGCTTTTGCTCGGCGCCCTTGGCATCCACATACGACACGTTGACCGACTTCGCCGTCGCCTTGACGTCACCGATCTTCACGCCGGTCTGAATATTCAGGCCTTGCTTAGTCAGCACCTTCAGAGCTTCTTTGGCGACTTGCTGATCAGCGACCGCCAAGAAGTCAGGCATGGCTTCCAGGACAGTGACCTCAGCGCCCAGACGGCGCCACACGCTGCCCAGCTCCAGGCCAATCACGCCAGCGCCAATCACGCCCAGCTTTTTCGGCACAGCATCGATACTCAGCGCGCCGTCGTTGGACAGCACGACTTTTTCATCGAACGGCAGGCCCGGCAACTCGCGCGCCGACGAACCCGTTGCCACGACCACGTGCTTGGCAACCAGGTCTTCTTCGGTCGTGCCGGTGACCTTGATCGCATAACCGCCGTCAACCTGACCAGCAAACGCACCCTTGCCATGGAAGAACGTGACCTTGTTCTTCTTGAACAAATACAGGATGCCGTCGTTGTTCTGCTTGACCACCGTGTTCTTGCGGCCAACCAGCGTATCGAGCTTCAGGCTAACGCCTTTGACTTCAATACCGTGCTCGGCAAAGTGGTGGTTGGCCTGTTCAAAATGCTCCGACGACTGCAACAACGCCTTCGACGGAATGCAGCCCACGTTCGTGCAAGTACCGCCGGGTGCCGGGCCGCCTTGGCCGTTTTGCCACGCGTCAATGCAAGCCACGGACTTGCCCAACTGCGCAGCACGAATCGCCGCGATATAACCGCCGGGGCCAGCACCGATGACAACAACGTCAAATTGTTTGGACATAATGATCTCGAAATTTGGGAATTAAAGAAGCGCCAGCCGATGTAAACACCACGGAGCACATCGCATCAGAGGTACAGCCTGCCTCTTTAAAGGCGAGCAGACGCAGATGAGTCATGAACGCCAGCGATGTGCCGGGGCCAAGAGGCTTCGGTGCGGCGGGCCCGTTGAGGCCGCCGAGCGCTACCGAAGGAAGGCGGGGGGAAGTCGGCTGGGCATGTTTGAGCGTAGCGAAGCGGAGCGAGTTTGCCCAGCCGCCCCGCCTGACGAGGTAGGCGACGGGGAGTCTGGCCGCGCAGGCGGCCAGACCGGCCGAACGGGTCCGTCGCACCGAAGCCTCTTGGCCCCGGCACATCGCGACAGAAGAACCCATCCTCACGCCCGTCAAACTATTCAACGCTAGAAATTACAGATCCAGCAACAAACGCTGCGGATCTTCCAACGCGTCCTTCATCGCAACCAAGCCCAACACCGCTTCGCGACCATCAATAATCCGATGGTCATAAGACAGCGCCAGGTAGTTGATCGGACGAATCACGATCTGACCTTTTTCAACCACCGGACGCTCCTTGGTCGCATGCACGCCCAGGATCGCCGATTGCGGCGGGTTGATGATCGGGGTCGACAGCATCGAACCGAACACACCACCGTTCGAAATCGAGAAGGTACCACCGGTCATCTCTTCGATGCCCAGCTTACCTTCGGCAGCGCGCTTACCGAAATCGGCGATCGTCTTTTCGATCTCGGCGAGCGAGAGCTGATCCGCGTTGCGCAGAATCGGCACCACCAAACCACGGGGGCTACCCACCGCGATACCGATGTCAAAGTAGCCGTGATAGATGATGTCCTTGCCGTCGATCGACGCGTTGATCAACGGGTACTTTTTCAGGGCGGCAACAGCAGCCTTGACGAAGAACGACATGAAGCCCAACTTGACGCCGTGCTCTTTCTCGAACTTTTCCTTGTACTTGTTGCGCAGATCGATCACAGCCTGCATGTTGACCTCGTTGAACGTGGTCAAAATGGCGTTTTCTTGTTGCGATTGCAGCAGACGCTCAGCGATACGGGCACGCAGGCGGCTCATCGGCACGCGCTGTTCCGGACGGCCATCCAGCGACAACGTGGTCGGCGCCGGTGCAGCGGCAGCGGCCTTGGCCGGCGCAGCGCTGGCGCCCTGAGCATCAGCCTTGGTCACACGACCGTCACGGCCCGTGCCAGCCACGCTGCCAGCGTCCACGCCCTTTTCGGCCAGGATCTTGGCAGCGGCCGGCGAAGCAATACCAGCCGAACCCGACGAGGCCGGTGCAGCAGCGGCAGCAGCCGGAGCCGCGGCAGGCGCAGCGGCTTCAGCCTTGGGAGCAGCAGCCGGGGCAGCAGCAGCCTGGGCAGCCGTATCGATTTTGGCGATGAGTTGGCCCGACGTCACCGTGGCGCCATCGGCTTCCACGATTTCAGCCAGCACGCCCGATGCCGGAGCCGGCACTTCCAGCACCACCTTGTCAGTTTCGATTTCGATCAGGATCTCGTCTGCCTCGACAGCAGCGCCAGCCTGTTTCTTCCAGGTGAGCAAAGTCGCTTCCGACACGGATTCGGACAACTGGGGGACAACAACGTCAGTAATAGCCATGGTAATAAGTTCCTAAATAGAGAGATTCGATATCGGCGGCTGAACTTACTTAGTCAGCATGAAGCCTTTGTATTTCGCGGCAAAAGCCTGTTCGATCAGTGCTTTCTGTTGTTCCTGGTGCTTGGCCAGGTAGCCTACCGCAGGCGACGCCGAAGCCGGGCGACCGGCATAGCCGAGTTTCTGACCGTCGGCCATATTCTCGTAGAGGTGATGCTGAACATAGAACCACGGACCTTGGTTCTGAGGCTCGTCTTGCACCCAGACCACTTCGGTTGCGTTCGCGTACTTGCGCAGCTCGGTTTCAAAAGCCTTGTGGGCAAACGGATACAGCTGCTCGACGCGAACGATTGCCACGTGCTTGGCATCGCGGTCGGTGCGCGCGTGAACCAAGTCGTAATAGACCTTGCCCGAGCACGCCAGTACGCGTTTGACCTTGCTCGCGTCGATCGTATCGTCCAACTCGCTGATCACCGGACGGAAGCTGCCGCCGGCCAACTCGGTCAGAGGCGAACCTGCATCCTTATTACGCAGCAGCGACTTCGGCGTGAAAATCACCAGCGGCTTGCGGAACGGACGGATCATTTGGCGACGCAGCAGATGGAAAATCTGCGAAGCGGTCGTGGGCTGAACCACCTGAATGTTGTTGTCGGCACACAGTTGCAGGAAGCGCTCGATACGACCCGACGAGTGCTCGGGACCTTGGCCCTCGTAACCGTGCGGCAGCATCAACGTCAGACCCGACTGGCGGCCCCATTTGGCTTCGCCCGAGCTGATGAACTGGTCGATCACGACCTGAGCGCCGTTGACGAAGTCACCGAATTGAGCTTCCCAGATGGTCAGCGTGTTCGGTTCTGCGCAGGAATAACCGTATTCGAAACCGAGCACGGCCTCTTCGGACAGCACCGAGTCGATCACCGTGAACGGCGCTTGGCCGTCGGAGACGTTTTGCAGCGGCACATAGGTGCCGTCATTCCAACGTTCGCGGTTTTGATCGTGCAATACGGCATGGCGGTGCGTGAATGTACCGCGGCCCGAATCCTGACCGGTAATACGAATCGCATAGCCCGAAGCCACCAACGTCGCGAACGCCAGATGCTCGCCCATGCCCCAGTCGAGGTTTTGCTCACCCTCGGCCATCTTGCGACGCTCGGTCAACAGTTTCTTGACCAGCGGGTGCGGGGTGAAGCTATCGGGCACCGTGGTAATACGTTCACCGATGCGTTTGAGTTCAGCCAACGGCACTGCCGTGTCGGCCTGATCGGTCCATTTGGCGCCCAGGAACGGCGACCAATCGATCGCGTACTTGCTCTTGTAGTCAGTCAGCACAGGTTCGATCGTGCGCTGGCCGTCTTCCATGAGCTGACGGTAATCCTTGACCATCTGGTCGGCTTCGCCGTCGGCCAGCACACCTTGCGAGGTGAGCTTGTCGGCGTACAGCTTGCGCGTGCCGGGGTGATGGCCGATACGCTTGTACATCAGGGGCTGGGTCAACGCCGGGGTGTCTTGCTCGTTGTGGCCGAGTTTACGGAAGCAGACGATATCCAGAACCACGTCGTGGTGGAACTCCAGGCGGTAGTCCAGCGCCAGCTTGGTCGCGAACACAACCGCCTCGGGGTCATCACCGTTGACGTGGAATACCGGCGCTTCGATCATTTTGACCACGTCGGTGCAATAGAGCGTCGAACGCGTATCGCGCGGGTCGGAGGTCGTGAAACCGATCTGGTTGTTGATGACGATGTGCAGCGTGCCGCCCGTGCCGTAGCCACGCGTTTGTGCGAGGTTCAGCGTTTCCATCACAACACCCTGGCCGGCAAAGGCCGCGTCACCGTGCACCAGCACCGGCAAGACTTGCTTGCCTTCGGGGTCGCCGCGGCGCTCTTGGCGAGCGCGGGCGCTACCCTCGACCACGGGGTTGACGATTTCCAGGTGAGACGGGTTGAACGCGAGCGACAAGTGAACCGGGCCGCCGCGCGTGGACAGATCGCTGGAGAAACCGTTGTGGTATTTCACGTCGCCGTCGGTCAGGCCCTCGGCGTGCTTGCCCTCGAATTCGGCAAACAGGTCACCGGGCATTTTGCCCATGATGTTGACCAGCAGATTCAGGCGGCCACGGTGAGCCATCCCGACCACGACTTCCTGGACACCGGATTCGCCAGCGTGGTTGACCACCTCGTCCATCGAGGCGATGAAGCTTTCGCCGCCTTCGAGGGAGAAGCGCTTCTGGCCCACGTACTTGGTGTGCAGGAAACGCTCGAGACCTTCGGATTCGGTCAGTTGCTGCAGGATGTGACGCTTTTCTTCGTTGCTATACGACGCCGCGCCAAAGGTCTTTTCCAGGCGTTCCTGGATCCAGCGCTTGGCGGCTGGATCGGAAATATGGGTGTATTCGGCACCGATGCTGCGGCAGTAAGTGTCACGCAGGGCCTTCAGGATATCGCGCAGCGTCATGGTGCTGGCGGTCGTGAAGTAGGTGTTGGTAGCCGAATAGGTCTGGTCCAGATCGGCTTCGGTCAGGCCGTAGAACGACGGGTCCAGCTCAGGGATCGGGGGACGTTCCTGGCGCTTGAGCGGATCCAGGTCGGCCCAGCGCGAACCCAGCGAACGATAGGCGCCGATCAGCGACTGTACCGAGACTTGTTTGCTGGCGATCGACAGATCGGGTTGGGCAGAGACTTGCTGCACGAACCCATTGCTGCGGGCGCGCTGAGCAAAAGACTCGACGATGGGGGCATGCGCGCGGTCGCGCGTCGTTTCCTGGCCATCGGTCGCAGGAGCATGCTGCAACTGATCGAAATACTCGCGCCAGTTATCGGGCACAGAGCCAGGGTTGTCCAGATACGCCTCGTACAGCTCTTCGACGTAGGGGGCATTGCCACCAAATAGATATGAGGTGGAAAGAGATTCTGATTCGGAAGACATATATTGCTTCACCTTGCGAGTGCTTCACTCGATACGATGCAGGAAAACCTTCCGCGACACGGGCTTCCCGTTAGCGGATAGCAGGGGCAGAAGGCACGTACAAGCCCTGAAAGCCTATGGCGCAAAAGTATACTCCCCGGGATTGCACCTGTCTTGCCGCATTGCGGCACGACCCCTCTGTGCCCGGGCGAGGCCGCAGACTGGGATAGTTCAGAAGTCCCCGCCAACATCCGTCATGATGCTGGCTATGCGCTCGAAGTCTCCTTGATCCAGTTTGGGAAAAGTCCTGGCCGGGCTGTGACGCGAAAACCACGAAGCCATCGCGGGAAAGCCGGTTTATACGATCTAACCGCACGACGGCCGCCTGTTGCACTATTTTTCCGCGCTTTTATGACACTCGTCCTGCTGACACGATACGTCTATAGAAGAGTACCGCCACACTAGCAAAGACCGCCAGCCCCAGCCAGTTGGCGATCGGCGCGAAGTCCGCTCCTGCCACGGCCAGGGGCGCCTCGCTGCCCGACGCCCCGATGATGGCCGCCATCAATACCCCCACCAGGCTTTCTCCCACGATCAACCCGGAGGCCAACAAGGTGCCGCGCCGATTCGGCAGCTCAGCATAGCTGTCATAGGATTGCCCCGCCTGCTCCGCACGGCGGCGCAGCGCCCGCTCGATCAACCAGGCCAGCAACGCCCCCACGACCAGCGGCGCACTGACCGTCGGAGGCAGATAAATCCCGATCCCTACGGCCAACACCGGCATCCGGGCAACCCGGCAGGTGCGTTTCAGGATCCCGTCCACCACGATCAGCCCCACGCCCACCGCCATACCAATCAGAATCATGACCCAGTTCAACTGATGGGTGAAAATCCCGCGCGCAATGGCCAACATCAGGGTGGCCTGCGGTGCCGACAATGCCTGGCCGGGGTCCATGCCGGCATGCGGCAAGGCATCGGCAAAACCATAGGCGTTATAGAGCAACTCGAGGATCGGGGAAATCACCGCCGCTCCCACCACGCAGCCGATCAACAGCGCCACCTGCTGGCGCCAGGGGGTGGCCCCGACCAGCCAGCCGGTTTTCAGGTCCTGCAGGTTGTCGTTCGCAATCGAGGCCACGGCGACCACGGCCGAAGTCGTGAAAATCGCCAGGGCAATGGCCATCTGGACACCCTCCTGGCTGCCGAGCAGGCCGGTCGAGCGCTCCAGCCCCAGCATCAGCAAGGACACCAGCACGATGGCCACAATACCCACCCCGGAAATCGGGCTGGTCGATGATCCCACCAGCCCAGCCATATAACCGCAGGCAGCAGCGACCAGAAAGCCGAAAATAAAGGCAAATGCGACGGCGTACGTCACCAGCAGTCCTACGCTGCCGGCTGTCACCGGCTCGGCCCGTAAAAACGACGCAAACGTCACCACCAGAATCACCACCAGCACCAAGGTGACGACAGCAATCCAGCGCCCGGACAGATCTTGTTCAGTACGCAATGCCCCACCTTGATCGGCTCTGCGCGTCGCGCTGAATGCCGAGAACGAGGTTCTGATACCGCGCATCATGGGGACAAACAGGGTGGCCAGCGTCCAGATCGCACCTACGCCTATCACCCCTGCCCCAATGAAACGGACCTGTGAGCTCCACAGCCCGGTGGCATAGTCCATTACCGACAAATCGGCCGGGCGGTCCCCCAATGCGGTCAGCACAGGAACGGAAATACCCCAGGCGATGACCAAGCCCGTCAGCATGGCCAGACCCGCCACGATACCGATCAAATACCCCGCCCCCAATAAGGCCATGGAGAAACCCATCGGCAGGCGAAACACCGCAGCGCCGATCGTCGGCCACACGCTGACGGCATCGCCCAAGACCCGCAGGCCGCTGGAAGCAAAGCTCACTGCAGCGGCGATGCCGGCTCCGCTGAGAATATCGGCCATGCCCGTAGCCGCCGGTTTAGCTCGGCTCGCTCCCGTTGCAGCGGCGTCCGTCGAGACCGATTGGACGTCTAAGCCGCGTGCTGACGGCGAAGAACCACGCGACGCCTGACCAGCGCCGTCGGCTTGGGCGCCTCCCTCGGCCGTACCACTACCCACGCGCAGGATCTCTGCCGCCGCGACACCCTCTGGATACGGCAGATCGCTCTGCACCACCATGATGTGCCGCAGCGGGATGGTGAACATCACCCCCAGCATCCCGCCCGCGGCGCAAATGCCCAGCGTTTCCCAGAAAGGAAAGCCGTGCCAGTGCCCCATCATGACAAGTGCCGGCAAAATGAAAATAATGGATGACAGGGTGCCCGCGGCTGACGCTTGCGTCTGCACCATGTTGTTTTCGAGGATATTCGAGGTTCGAAACAACCGGAGCACCGACATGGAAATGACCGCCGCCGGGATCGCCGACGAAAACGTCAATCCGACCTTCAGGCCCAGAAACACGTTGGATGCGGTGAACACTACGGTAATCAATGCGCCAATCAGGACGCCGCGAACGGTGAGTTCGGGCAGCGTGATCGAATCAGGAACGCGCGCAGGTTCTGCCATGAGTCAACATGTCCTTGCCAAAAAGGGTGATGATTTTTAGAGTGTCGCGGATTCTACCGCCCTGCTTGGAAAATAAATCTATTCCAAGGGTAACGCGGTCTGATATTTGACCTGCTTTAACGCGAATCCCGATCGGATATTTCGAACGCCGGAAATCCGCGACAATCGGCTGACGACAAAGCGTTCCAGCCCCTGGATGTCAGGCACGACCACACGCAATAGATAGTCCGCATCGCCGCTCATCAGATAGCACTCCATGACCTCGGGGCATTCGGCCATGGCGTTCTGAAAGCGATCCAGCTCGGTCTCGACCTGTTTTTCCAGGCTGACCTGGATGAACACATTCAGGCTCAGGCCCAATTGCAGCGGATCGGCCAGCGCCACGTACCCGCGTATCACGCCCGCCGCCTCCAGCGCCTTGACCCGCGCCAGGCAGGGCGATGGAGACAGGTGTACACGGCGTGCGAGCTCGACATTGGTCAGGCTGGAATCTGTTTGCAAGATGCCCAGAATGCGGCGATCAATGCTATCTAGCGAGGCGCTCGGCATATTTATCCTATGTATTTAACAATTGCAGATTATTATGCCGCCAACCTGGGTTTGGCGACGCATATTCGATCACTTATGCCACAGTGAAAGCGCTAGGATGAACGTCTATACGGAGACTTCATCATCATGCTCGACATAGTGGCCACGCCCCAGACCAGCGACATCGACCCAATTGAAACCAGCGAATGGCGCGACGCGCTGCTATCGCTGGTACAAACCGCCGGCATCGAGCGCGCGGCCTATGTCCTGGAGGCCCTGCTCGCTCAGGCAGCCGCGCTGGGGGTGCGTGCGGGCGGCCAGACGCGCAGCGCTTATTTAAATACGATCGCGTTGCGCAATGAGCCGCCGTTTCCCGGCGATCTGGCGATCGAGGAACGCATTGCCTCGATCAACCGCTGGAACGCCCTGGCCATGGTGGTACGCGCCAACCAGGCACACGGCGAATTGGGCGGGCACATTGCCAGCTACGCGTCGGCGGCGGATCTGTTCGAAGTGGGGTTCAACCATTTCTTTCGCGCCCCCTGCGAGGGATTCGCCGGGGACCTCGTCTACCTGCAACCGCATTCGGCGCCCGGCGTCTATGCCCGGGCGTTTCTCGAGGGCTTTCTCAGCGAAGACGATCTCGCCCATTTCCGTCAGGAGATCACTGCGCGCGAACGTGGCCTGCGTGGACTGTCGTCGTATCCTCATCCGTGGCTCATGCCTGATTTCTGGCAATTCCCCACCGGATCGATGGGAATCGGGCCGATCAATGCGATCTACCAAGCCCGTTTCATGCGCTATCTGGAACACCGGTCGCTCGCGCAGCCCTCTGGCCGCAAGGTCTGGGGTCTGTTCGGCGACGGCGAAATGGACGAGCCCGAATCGATCGCCGCATTGACATTGGCCGCGCGCGAAAAGCTCGACAACCTCGTGTTCGTCGTCAACTGCAACCTGCAACGCCTGGACGGCCCAGTGCGCGGCAACGGCCGCATCATCGACGAGCTCGAAACGCTCTACGCCGGCGCCGGCTGGAACGTCATCAAACTGGTGTGGGGCGGCGACTGGGATGCGCTCCTGGCGCGCGACGCCGATGGCGCCCTGGCACGCGCTTTTGCTCACACCGTGGACGGGCAGTTCCAGACCTTTGCCGCCAATGACGGTGCCTATAACCGTGCGCACTTCTTCAATCAAAACCCCGAGTTGGCGGCCCTGGTCGCAGACTGGTCAGACGAGGCCATCGACCGGCTGCGTC
The DNA here is from genome assembly GCF_054780995.1 of Bordetella tumbae. Classification (NCBI taxonomy): domain Bacteria; kingdom Pseudomonadati; phylum Pseudomonadota; class Betaproteobacteria; order Burkholderiales; family Alcaligenaceae; genus Bordetella; species Bordetella tumbae. The sequence continues at coordinate 330,937 of NZ_BAAGVG010000003.1, read as the reverse complement.
GCGGCGGCCACGATATCGTCAAGATCCATGCCGCCTATCATCGCGCCGTACGCCATCGCGGCCAGCCGACCGTCATCCTGGCGCAGACCAAGAAAGGCTTTGGCATGGGCACGGCTGGTCAGGGCAAGATGACCACCCACCAGCAGAAAAAGCTGGATGACGAGGCACTGCTGGCGTTTCGCGACCGGTTTGCACTGCCGATCTCGGACGATGACTGCCTGGCGTTGAAGTTCTATAAACCCGCTTCTGACAGCGCCGAACTGCGTTATTTAGAATCACGCCGGGCTGTCCTGGGCGGCCATCTGCCGCGCCGGCGCACCGAATCGCCTCGTCTGCCCGTGCCCCCTGCCGAGCAATGGGCGCGTTTCGCGCTGCAGGCTGATGGCAAGGAAATGTCGTCCACGATGGCCATCGTACGCATGCTGGGCGGATTGTTGAAGGACGAACAATTGGGCTCGCGCATCGTGCCCATCGTGGCCGACGAAGCACGTACCTTTGGCATGGCCAATCTGTTCCGACAGATCGGGATTTATTCCGCACAGGGTCAGTTGTACGAACCCGAGGACATCGGCTCGGTGCTGTACTACCGCGAGGCGCTGGACGGGCAAATCCTCGAAGAAGGCATTACCGAAGCCGGCGCGATTTCTTCGTGGACGGCCGCGGGCACCAGCTATTCGGTCAATGGCCTGCCGATGCTGCCCTTCTATATTTACTACTCGATGTTCGGCTTCCAACGCATCGGTGATCTGATCTGGGCCGCGGCCGATCAACGCGCGCGCGGATTCCTGATCGGCGCCACGTCGGGCCGCACGACACTGGGCGGCGAGGGCCTGCAGCACCAGGACGGCTCTAGCCATCTGATTGCCTCCACGGTTCCCAACTGCCGCGCCTACGATCCGGCCAACGCCTATGAGGTCGCCGTCATCCTGGAACACGGCATGCAGCGTATGCTGGATCAGCAATGCGACGAGTTCTACTACATCACGGTCACCAACGAGAATCTCGCTCAACCTAATCTGCCCAGCGAAAACGCGCGCGAGGGTATCCTGCGCGGGATGCATCGCGTCCGAACTGCAACGTCTCCTGGCGAACGAGCAAGGGGATCCGAGTCGGGAAAATCTTCTGCGGCGGGTGCTGCAACGGCGCAGAACAACATAGACAACGATGATCTGCCTCACGTGCGCCTGCTCGCGGCTGGCCCCATGCTCAACGAAGCCCTGCGCGCTGCAGAGCGGCTGCAGCAGGACTTTGGTATCGCGGCCGAAGTCTGGAGCGTGACCAGCTTTTCCGAATTGGCCCGCGATGGCCGGGCCTGCGAACGGGATCGCGTACTCGGCCTGAGCCGTCCGGCTGCGCAGAGCTGGCTGGAACAATGCCTGCCCGGTACGGTTCCCGTAGTCGCCGCCAGCGACTATGTGCGCGCAGTGCCGGACCAGATCGGTGCATGGATCAAGGCCCCGTATCGCACGCTGGGCACCGACGGCTTTGGCCGCAGCGATACCCGGGCCCGGCTGCGGGATTTCTTTGAAGTCAGTGCAGACTGGATCGCGCTGCATGCGCTCGATTTGCTGGCCGAACAAGACGCGCGCCATGAGGCCGCCCGGCAGCAGTTGCGAGACCAGTTAAACACGAAGCAACGCACTGTCGTGCCATGGCTGAACTAAACCGCCGATATCGTTAGGCGGGCGTTGACCATCAATTCGCTGCACTGCAGCAAACATTGATGCGCGGTTTCTGTTGAAATATACGCCTTCGCGATCCCCAAACGGGCCCCTTGCGGGCCCGTTTTCTACTTTGTCAGCAGTGCAGCATAGGCCTTCCCCACCATGGACGAAACCCTAACCAAACTGGCGCTTGATTATCACGCCTACCCCACCCCCGGCAAAATCTCGGTCACGCCGACCAAGACCCTGGCCAACCAAGACGATTTGTCCTTGGCCTATTCGCCCGGCGTTGCCGCAGCGTGCATGGCGATTTTCGACCAAGGTGATGACGCTGCCTCCATGTACACCTCGCGCGCCAACCTGGTTGGCGTGATCACCAACGGCACCGCCGTTCTAGGTCTGGGTAACATCGGCCCGCTGGCGGCCAAGCCCGTGATGGAAGGCAAAGGCTGCCTGTTCAAGAAATTCGCCGGCATCGATGTGTTCGACATCGAACTCGCCGAAACCGATCCGGACAAACTGGTCGACATCATCGCAGCCCTCGAACCGACCCTGGGTGGCGTCAACCTCGAAGACATCAAAGCGCCCGAGTGCTTCTACATTGAAAAGAAGCTGCGCGAGCGCATGAAGATCCCCGTCTTCCATGACGACCAACACGGTACCGCCATCATCTCCTCGGCCGCCATTCTGAACGGCCTGAAGGTCGTCGGCAAAGACATCAGCCAGGTCAAGCTCGCGGTATCCGGCGCTGGCGCCGCCGCGATCGCCTGCCTGGATGTGTTAGTAGGTCTGGGCATCAAGCTCGAAAACATCTACGTCGTCGACTCCCGTGGCGTGATTTGGGAGGGCCGTGAAGAAAACATGGAGCCCAACAAAAAGCGTTACGCGCAAAAAACCGACGCACGCACCTTGGCTGATGTGGTGCGCGGCGCGGACATATTCCTGGGTTGCTCGGCGCCTGGCGTGCTGACCGGCGACATGGTCAAGACCATGGCCGGCAAGCCGCTGATCCTGGCCCTGGCCAACCCCGAGCCCGAGATCCGCCCCGAAGTCGCCCGTGCTGCCCGCCCGGACTGCATCATTGCGACTGGCCGCTCGGACTACCCGAACCAAGTCAACAACGTTCTGTGCTTCCCCTTTATTTTCCGTGGCGCCATGGATGCCGGCGCCTCGCGCATCACCGAGGAAATGAAGCTGGCTTGCGTCAAGGCCATCGCCGAGCTCGCCGAAGCCGAACAAAATGACGAAGTCGCACTGGCCTATGCTGGCCAGGAACTGTCGTTCGGCCCGGAATACATCATTCCCAAGCCCTTCGACCCGCGCCTGATTGTGCAGATTGCGCCTGCGGTAGCCCAGGCCGCCGCCGACTCCGGTGTGGCCGCACGCCCCATCGAAGACATCGAAGCCTATCGCCAAAAGCTGATGGGCTTTGTCTACCACTCGGGCCAACTGATGCGTCCGCTGTTCGCCCAGGCCAAGAAAGCGCCCAAGCGCGTGATCTATGCCGACGGCGAAGACGAACGCGTGCTGCGCGCCGTGCAGACCGTCGTCGACGAGAAGCTGGCGCAGCCGATCCTGGTGGGCCGCCCTTCCGTCATCGAAATGCGTATCCAAAAGGCGGGCCTGCGTCTGGTGAACGGCCAGAACATCGAGATCGTGGATCCCGAAGACGACAACCGTTTCAACGAAACCTGGAACGCGTATTACCAGCTCAAAGGCCGCGAAGGGGTCACGCCCGACATCGCCAAGGCCATGATCCGCAAACACAACACCTTGATCGGCGCCATGCTGCTGCGTCGCGGTGATGCGGATGCCTTGCTGTGCGGTGTGGCCAGCAAATACGACAACCAGTTGAAGTACGTCGAGGAAATCATCGGCCGCAAGCCGGGCCAGACCTTTGCCGCGCTCAACGTGTTGATGCTGCCGGACCAAACGCTGTTTGTCACCGATACGCACGTCAACGAAAATCCGACCGCCGAAGAAGTCGCCAGCATCACGATCCAGGCCGCTGACGAAATGCGCCGCTTTGGCGTCATGCCCAAGATCGCGCTGCTGTCGCACTCGAACTTCGGCAGCCGTGTCACCGAATCGTCGCGCAAGATGTCCGAAGCACGCCGCCTGGTCGAAGAACGCGCGCCCGAGCTGGAAGTCGAAGGCGAAATGCATGCCGACTCGGCTCTGTCGGAAAAAATCCGTCAAAAGGCCTATCCCGACAGCAAGCTCAAAGGCCCGGCCAATCTGTTGGTAATGCCCAATCTGGATACGGGCAACATCACCTACAACATGCTGAAGATGACCGGCAGCAACGGTATCGCCATGGGCCCCATCCTGCTGGGTGCGGCCCGTCCGGTGCATATCCTGACGACCAGCGCCACCGTACGCCGCATCGTCAACATGACCGCACTGGCCGTGGTCGACGCACAGCAAGAGGCCGCTGAAAAACGCTCGGCCTGATTGCATGCAGCAAGCACGCCTCGCGCGTGCTGTTTGACCGCTGGCGGATCAGATACACTGATCCGCCAGTTGGCTAGCAGGTCCTGCCAACACGACGCGCATCGATTACCGGAGCCCATTCATGTTGCAAGACGCCCTGCTCGCCTGGATTCACTACCTCGCGATCTTTCTCTTGATCGTCGCTATGACCGCACAGACAGTATTGCTGCGGCCCGATATCACTCCCTCTGTTGTACGCCGATTGGCCTTGTATGACCGCCTGTACCTGGCCTGTGCGATCGCCGTACTGATTACCGGACTATTGCGCTTGAGCCTGGGCGCCAAAGGGGCGGCCTTTTATATGGCCAATCCCTGGTTTCACGCCAAGATCGGCTTGTTTGTTCTGATCGCCTTGTGCTCCATTCCACCGACACTGGCTTTTCTACGGTGGAACAAACAAGCACGCAACGAAGCCGGCTATGTCCCCGATGCCCAGCAAGTCAAACGCGCGCGGCGCTGGGTGATGCTGGAGGCCCATCTGCTGGTGTTGCTGCCGCTATTTGCCGTGTTGATGGCACGCGGCATCGGTATGTAATCGCCAGGCATACGCCTGCAGGTAGCAGGCATGCGTGCAAAAATTTACGCAGAATTTATACGCCTGCGCGTTTCCGTAATAGAGAGTTTACGCATCTGCGCTGAATACTTAGGCATGGCTGTTTCGCCATTTATTTGCGAAATCAAAACATGTCTGAGTATCTCTTATTCCTGGCGCTGCTTATCGCGCTTGGCTGGCCTTTGGGCCGCTATCTCGCTGCCGTCATGCGTGGCGCGCCCATGCGCAGCGACATCCTGTTCAACTGGATCGAACGACCTCTTTATGCCTTGCTCGGCACGCGCTCCGATCAGGGCATGAGCTGGCGCAGCTACGCCGCTGCGTTTCTAGTAAGCAACCTGTTTCTGGCCTTGGTCGTATGGGTTATTTTCATGACCCAGGCGTGGCTGCCGTTCAACCCTGATCATGTCCCAAACATGAGCTGGGATCTGGCGCTGCATACGATGGTGTCGTTTCTCACCAATACCAACCAGCAGCATTATTCCGGGCAGGCCCAGCTTTCCTATTTCTCGCAGATGACGGGCATTGTCGGCCTGCAGGTGGCCACGCCCATCATGGGTTTGGCATTGGCCGCCGCGACACTGCGAGGACTGTTCGGCGGCCGTCAGGCCAAAGCCCCGTCTGACGATACCGCAGACACCACGGCGGCCACGATAGATGTCGGCAACTATTGGGCCGACGTGATTCGTGCCGCCTTGCGATTCGTGCTGCCGCTATGCCTGGTCTGGTCGACGCTGCTGACCTGGCAAGGCGTGCCTGCAACGCTGAACGGTGCAGCTATTGCCGCTCCGATGGACATGCCCGCAGCCATGACAGAACAAAAAATCCCAGTAGGGCCCGTCGCACCCATGGTGGCGATCAAACAACTGGGCAGCAACGGCGGAGGCTGGTACGGCCCCAACAGCGCGACGCCGCTGGAAAACCCTACGCCGTTGTCGAACTTTCTGGAAATGTTGGGCATCACCTTGATTCCTGTTGCCGTCATTTTCATGATTTCGCCTTTCACCGGCCGCCGCAGATTCGGCGCAATGGTTTTTGGCACGATGCTGACCCTGTCCGTGATTTCCAGTGGCCTGGCGTTATGGTCCGAGAGCGGATCCGACACCACGGCCGACATCGCGTTGATGGAGGGCAAAGAAGTCCGCTTGGGCGCCGATGCCTCGGCGCTATGGGCTGCTGCGACGACGCAGGTCAACAACGGGTCTGTCAATATGATGATGGACTCCGCCGCGCCGTTGACGGGCATGGTTGCCATGGTGAACATGCTGATCAATGCCATCTGGGGCGGCATAGGTTGCGGCCTGCAGCAATTCATCGTGTATCTGCTGCTGAGCGTCTTTCTCGCAGGCTTGATGACGGGCCGCACGCCAGAGTTGTTCGGGCGCAAGATCGAAGGTCCCGAAGTCAAGCTCCTGGGCATCCTGGTGCTATGGCAGCCGCTGGTCATCCTGGCCTTTACCGCCGTGACGCTTTCCATACCTGCGTTGACCGGCAACTCCAACCCAGGATTCCATGGCATCAGTCAGGTGTTCTATGAATACGTATCTGCTTTCGCCAACAACGGCTCCGGATTCGAAGGGCTCGGAGACGCCACCCCCTGGTGGAACGTCACCTGCGCCGTCGTGCTGGCTGCCGGGCGATACCCTGCCCTGATTATTCCCCTGGCCATTGCCGCCATGCTCGCCCGCAAACGGCGGGCCGCCGAAGGCCCCGGCACCCTGCAAATAGAAACGCCGACCTTCGCGCTCACCTTGATTGGCATTGTCATCATTCTCACGCTGCTGCAGTTCATGCCCGTGCTGGTGCTGGGACCCGTTGCGGATCACTTGTCGTTGATGCCGCTGCTCGCCCGTTAAAAGGAATTCAACATGAACACCATGCATACTGCGCAAATAGAGCACCACACTGAGGGCGCCACCGTGGAGCATCCGCTGAAAGCCGCGCTCATCGATTCGTTTATCAAACTGGCTCCGCATCATGTCTTGAAAAATCCCGTCATGGCAGTTGTCTGGGCAGGCACCCTGCTGACAGCGATAGCGGCGCTATCAGGCTGGACCGCTGCCGGATTTGGATGGGCCGTCACGGCGGTGCTATTCATCACCGTGCTATTCGCCAATTTCGCCGAGGCGGTAGCCGAGGCACGTGGCCGCGGTCAAGCCGCCGCACTACGCCGCGCCCGCAAAGACCTGGTGGCACATCGTCTGGACCAGTCGGGCAACACCAGCATCATTCCCGCGGCAGATTTACGCCCTGATGACCGTGTCGTCGTGCAAGAAGGTCAGTTGATCCCCGCCGATGGCGAGATCATCGAAGGGCTGGCATCCATCAATGAATCCGCCATCACGGGTGAATCCGCACCGGTCCTGCGCGAAGCAGGAACAGACCGCTCAGGCGTGATCGGCGGCACCAAGGTGCTATCGGACCGCATCATCGTCCGCATTACGGCCGAACCCGGCAACAGTTTTCTGGATCGCATGATCGCCTTGGTCGAAGGCTCCAGCCGGCAAAAAACACCCAATGAGATTGCACTGGGCCTGCTGTTGGCGGTCATGACCCTGACGTTTCTGATCGTGGTCATCACGCTGCCTTTTATTGGCAACTTCGTAGGCATCAAAACGGACGTCGTCCTGCTGGTGGCGTTGCTGGTGTGCCTGATTCCAACCACGATAGGCGGCCTGCTTCCCGCCATTGGCATCGCAGGTATGAATCGCGCACTCAAAGCCAATGTGCTGGCCAAGTCCGGCAAAGCCGTGGAAATCGCAGGAGACGTCGATGTCCTGCTCTTGGACAAGACCGGCACCATCACGCTCGGTGACCGGCAGGCGACCGCCTTTCATGCGCTGGAGGGCATTGATGAGCCGCAGTTGCGCCAGGCAGCGTGGCTGGCCTCGCTCGCCGATCCTACGCCAGAAGGCAAATCGATCGTCAAACTGGCCGTCAGTAAAGGTGGCCTCGGCGATGCCCCCAAAGACGCGCAGTTCATACCTTTTTCCGCTCAAACCAGAATGTCTGGTGTCGACCTGCCAGATGGGCGCATCATCCGCAAAGGCGCTATTGATGCCATCGCCGAGTATGTGCAAACGCATGGAGGCAACGTCCCGGCAGCCTTGCAGACGCGCGTCGCCGATGTCGCGCGCAAAGGCGCGACGCCGCTGGTGGTATGCGACGACAACACCATACTCGGGGTCATCGAGTTATCCGATGTGATCAAGCACGGCATCAAGGAACGCTTTGCCCGCCTGCGGGCGATGGGTATCAAGACCATCATGATTACGGGAGACAACCCGCTGACCGCAGCGAGCATCGCGGCCGAAGCCGGCGTCGACGACTACATTGCACAGGCCAAACCGGAGGACAAGCTGGCCCGTATCCGCGCCGAACAAATGGATGGCAGGCTAGTGGCGATGGTCGGTGACGGCACCAACGATGCACCCGCTCTGGCCCAGGCCGACGTCGGACTGGCGATGAACTCTGGAACTCAAGCAGCCAAGGAGGCAGGCAACATGGTGGACCTGGATTCCGATCCAGCCAAGCTGCTTGCCGTGGTCGAGATAGGCAAACAGCAGCTCATCACACGCGGCGCATTGACGACGTTTTCCTTGGCGAATGACGTCTCCAAATACTTTGCCATCCTGCCCGCGCTATTCGCAGCATCGATCCCGCAAATGGCGGCATTGAACATCATGCAACTGTCGAGTCCGATGAGCGCGGTGCTGTCGGCGTTGATTTTCAACGCCATCATCATCCCGCTGCTGATCCCGTTGGCCTTGCGTGGCGTGCGTTTCAAGCCCGCCAGCGCAACGGCGCTCTTGCGCAACAACATGCTGGTGTACGGCGTGGGTGGCGTGCTGCTCCCGTTCGTCGGGATAAAACTCATCGACTTGATGTTATCAACGCTATTCAGTATCTAAGACAATTGCCATGACAGCTATTACAACCACTACTACGCACGGCACATTCACCGCTCAGTCCCGCACAAGTATCGTGCGCGGCGCCATTGCCCTGACACTCATCACGCTAGCGGGATTCGGATTTCTCTACTCGCTGGCTGGCGTAGGCATTGGACAAGCCCTGTTCCCCCACACTGCCAATGGCAGCCTGATCGCACGTGACGGCACAGTGATCGGGTCCGCACTGGTGGCACAACCGTTTGTCAGCGACAAGTATTTTCATCCTCGCCCGTCAGCCAGCAATTACGACCCGACGGCGCTGGCGGGCAGCAATCAGGCCCGCACCAACCCAGAACTGCGCAAGCGTCTGGAAGACACTCGCGCCGCTATCGCACAACGCGAAGGCGCAGCTCCGCTCTCGGTGCCGGGCGACCTGTTCACGCAATCCGGTGCAGGCATTGATCCGCATATCACTGCCGCGAGCGCCGCTATTCAGGTGGATCGCATTGCCCGCGCCCGCGGGATGCCGCGTGACGAGATTGCCAATCTGCTGGCGCAGCACACCGAGGCAAAGCAATGGGGCGTGTTCGGGCAGGCGCGGGTCAATGTCCTGCAACTGAATCTGGCACTGGATTCAGTCGGGACAAAAACGCCGCGTTAACGAAATAGCGCGGTAGCCATGCACCACGCTGGCGCCGCTCCAACGTTGCCTGCGTTTCTGACCTGAATGAGGCAAAGGCGACACGCCAGCATCCATACCGAGGCAAGTCCCGGTTCGCGTCGACGATTCTGCCGTGCTGCCATAACCGCCCACTAAATGCGAGAATAGGCCCACGACGAGACTGTGAGTGCCCCGTGATCCATGAGTGCCAAACAGACTGAACAAGCCAACGCCCTGCTGGGCGAACTCAACCGCCAGGCAGCTGGCCGGTTGACCGTGTTCTTGGGCGCGGCGCCGGGGGTCGGTAAAACCTACGCCATGCTGGTGCGTGCACACGAACTGCACCGCCAGGGCGCGGACATCGTGATCGGGATTATCGAAACGCATGGCCGCAGCGAAACCCAGGCCCTCGTTGCGGGACTGCCGATACAGCCGCGAAAATTGCTGGACTACCAAGGACGGCAACTAGAGGAAATGGATCTGGACGGGCTCCTGGCCCGCAAGCCCGCCATTGCCCTCGTTGATGAATTGGCCCATCGCAACGTCCCCGGCAGCCGTCACGAACGGCGCTGGCAAGACGTCGTGGAGCTGCTCGACGCCGGCATCGACGTGTACACCACCGTCAATATCCAGCACCTGGAAAGCTTGAACGATGTGGTGCATCAGATCACCGGCATTCGAGTCAGCGAAACCGTTCCCGATGCGGTTTTCGAGCATTTGCGCGACATTCGTCTGGTCGACCTGCCTGCGCGCGAACTGATCGAACGCCTGAATCAAGGCAAGGTGTATTTACCCGAGCAAGCCGCTCGTGCCTTGCAGGCCTTCTTTTCCCCGTCCAACCTCACGGCGCTGCGCGAGCTGGCGATGCAGACCGTGGCTGCGCACGTTGATGCCGACCTGCGTGAAACCCGTGCGGCCCGCGGCCTGGGGGCACTGGCCATCCAGCATCATGTGCTGATTGCCATCGATGGTAAAGGGCAATCGGAATATCTGGTGCGGGCCGGCGCACGCATTGCCGAGCGCCGCGGCGCGCCATGGTCGGTCGTCACGGTAGAGACGGGCACGGCAGCCGACGCGACATTGCCCGCCAAACGCCGCGATGAATCACTGGAAACGACATCGAGAACGGCCGCTCGTGCAGAACAACAACGTCTGCTGGAAATAGACAAAGCCTTTGCGCTGGCACGTACGCTGGGAGGAGAAGCCGAGATCCTCCACAACAGCGACATCATCCAAGCCCTGCTGGACGCGGCTGCCGCACGAGGCGCCAGATCGATCGTGATCGGCCGTACCCGCGAACGTCCTATTGCACGGATTTTCAATCGAACACTGACACAACAGCTTCTGCAGCGCGGCGTCCGATACGAACTGACCATCATCAGTACGCCACACGCAAAACAAAAGTCGTTCTGGGCATCCCGCATCAACGGCAAAGGCCTGCTGTGGCGGGAGTCCCTGCTTGCTGTACTGACCAGCGTAGGTGCAGTAGGCGTCGCGACACTGGCAGAGCGTTTCCTGGGTTTGCAGGATTTGTCATTAGTGTTTCTCGTGGCCGTGATCTGGGTTGCCGCACGCACGCGCATGGTGCCCGCCGTCATCACCGCCCTGCTCTGCTTTCTGGCTTATGATTTTTTCTTTATCGAACCTCGATTCACGCTGTTGATCGGCGCACATCGCGGTGTGGCGACCGTCATGCTGTTCCTCGCCGCGGCACTCATAGCGGGTCGCCTCGCATCCCGATTGAGGGCCCAGGTTATCGCACTGCGCGCCGCCAACATCCATGCCACAGCCATGCAAATGCTGGGACGCCGGCTCACCAAAGCAGCCGATCTCGGAGAAGTGATCACCGCAGGCACGGCAGCACTGCAATCGACATTACGAGCCGACATATGGATGCAAATCAACGGAGAGACGGGCCCTGCCTCTCCCGCCAGTCAACTGACGGAAAAGGATAGGATCGCCGCCGACTGGGCTCGGCAACATGGGCAACCTAGCGGCCGCTACACCGACACGCTGAGCCACTGCCCATGGTGGTTTCTGCCGATACGCTCTGACCAGGAAACTTTCGGCGTGGTGGGCCTGAGATTTCCCTCGAATGAAAAACGCCTTTCTTTCGAACAACGGCGACTCGTCGAAAGCATGGTGGAAGACATCGGCCAGGCAGCTCTGCGTACGAATCTGGTATCCGCACTGGAATCCGCGCGCGTCACCGGAGAAACCGAGCGGTTACGATCAGCATTGTTATCGTCGGTATCACACGATCTGAGATCACCGCTGTCGTCCATGATTGGCGCCGCAGACAGCCTGATGCGCTATGGCAGCAATATGGATCAGAACGATCAAAAGGCCTTGCTCGAGACCATACAGGTGGAAGGCGAACGCCTGGACCGCTATATCCAGAACCTGCTCGACATGACCCGATTGGGACACCAGGGCCTGAGTCTGAAAAGAGACTGGATCGGCATTGACGAGCTGGTGGGCTCAGCCTGTCAGCGTTTACAACGATATAGCCCGGCAGTACGCATCGAGCACGACATCCCGTCCGATTTGCCTCCTATCCACGTACACCCGGCACTCATTGAACAAGCCCTATTTAATGTCATGGAGAACGCGGCCAAATTCTCCCCTCCCGGAGAACCGATACGGGTTCACGTCCAACGCCTGGATAATGATCACGCGCAGATCGACATCTCTGATCGGGGTCCCGGCATTCCGGAAGCAGAGCGAAAATCCATTTTCGACATGTTTTATAGCGTCGAACGCGGGGATCGAGGCAAACAGGGCACGGGCTTGGGGTTGACGATCGTTCAGGGTATCGTAGGCGCACACATGGGCAGCGTTCAGGCTCTGCCGGGTCCGCAACATCGCGGCACAACGATCCGATTGATCTTGCCTTGGGGTGAGCCCCCTGGCCAGGAAGCCAAAGAAAATGCAACAACCTAATGAAGGGAACACAGGAGCCTCCCCCGCCCGCATTCTCGTCATCGACGATGAGCCGCAAATTCGCAAGTTTGTCGATATCAGTCTGCGGGCCCAGGGCTACCAGACATTATTGGCAGAGGCCGGCCATGAAGGATTGACATTACTGGCCAGCAAAGGTGCAGACCTCATTGTCCTAGACCTGGGCCTGCCCGACATGGACGGCAGCGAAGTGCTCAGAGAACTGCGCCAATGGTCCAAAGTCCCCGTCATCGTGCTGACAGTACGATCCAGCGAAGACCAGAAAGTATCCCTGCTGGATGCAGGCGCCAACGACTACGTCACCAAGCCCTTTGGCATCGAAGAACTGATGGCTCGCATTCGCGCGTTTCTGCGCATGGCGGGAACAAACACGGATGACAGCACGGCATACGACGATGGCCATCTGCGCATCGATTGGGCCCGACGGGAAGTCCATCTCAACGAGCAAAGTGTCACCCTCACACGCAAGGAATTTTCACTCCTGTCCCTGCTCGCCCAGCAGCCCGGGCGGCTAATCACCCAGACCCAAATCCTGCGAGAAATATGGGGCCCGACGCACACCGACGACACCCACTACCTGCGCATCCTCGTCGGCAAACTCCGGCACAAACTTGGCGACAACGCCCTGGCCCCCCGCTACATCATCACCGAGCCCGGCGTAGGCCTGAGATTCATCGATCAGCAAAAATCATAATCATGGCGGCAAACCAGCGCCCCTGCTTCGCCCTCACCATGCCCTGCTTTTTTCTCGCCGCATGCCACGATTGCGAGTCCTGGTTGCGCGCTGGACGGGTCGCGCCGGCCTTTTGAGGAACGGGCAGTCCGCGCAGCGGACCTCGGCGCCTGGTCTTGCGCCGAGCCGTTCCGATTAGGCCGGTGCGGCCCGTCCAGCGCGCAACCAGGACGCCTAAACAGAGACAATCCCCACCAGCCAAACGCCCCAAACCCATAAAAAAAGCCCCCACGCTGCGCCTTCGGCTTGCTGCCCCCCAAGGGGGCATTTTTGTTTTGGGACGGCCCGGCAACAAAAAAAGCCAAGCATCCAAAGACGCATGGCTTTCCCTCATCACCAGCAAACCGCCCCAAAAAGAGGCGGCGCCACATGACGAATTAACGCTTGTCCATCGACGGCACGTCGCGCGTGACCGAACCGGTGAACAGCTGACGCGGACGGCCGATCTTGTAATCGGGATCCGACAACATTTCGTTCCACTGAGCGATCCAGCCCACCGTACGTGCCAACGCAAAGATGGCCGTGAACAGCGAAGTCGGAATGCCGATGGCGCGTTGCACGATACCCGAGTAGAAGTCCACGTTCGGGTAGAGCTTGCGCTGCACGAAGTAGTCGTCTTCCAGAGCGATACGTTCGAGTTCCATGGCCAGCTTGAACAGCGGATCATTTTCCAGACCCAACGACTGCAGCACCTCTTTGCAAGTTTCTTGCATCAGCTTGGCGCGCGGATCGTAGTTCTTGTAGACACGGTGGCCAAAGCCCATCAGGCGCACGCCCGAGTTCTTGTCCTTGACCTTTTCCATGAACTCGCCGACCTTGGCCACGCCACCGTTGGCTTGCAATTCCTCAAGCATTTGCAGGCAAGCTTCGTTGGCGCCGCCGTGAGCCGGGCCCCACAAGCAAGCCACGCCAGCAGAAATGGCAGCGAACGGGTTCGTGCCCGACGAACCGCACAGACGCACGGTCGAGGTCGAAGCATTTTGCTCGTGGTCAGCGTGCAGGATAAAGATACGATCCAGGGCGCGTTCGACAACGTCGTTGACCTTGTACTCTTCGCACGGGGTGGCGAACATCATGCGCAGGAAATTGCCGGTGTACGACAGATTGTTCTGCGGATAGATGAACGGTTGGCCAACCGAGTATTTGTACGCCATCGCGACCAGCGTCGGCATCTTGGCGATCAAGCGGATAGCCGAAATGTGACGGTGCTGGGGATTCGTGATGTCGGTCGAGTCGTGGTAGAACGCCGACAACGCGCCCACCAGGCCGGTCAACACAGCCATCGGGTGTGCATCGCGACGGAAACCGCGCAGGAAGAAATGCAGCTGTTCGTTTACCAGCGTGTGGTTCGTGACCTGCGAATCAAAATCGGTTTTTTGGCCCTGGTTGGGCAGCTCGCCGTTCAAGATCAGATAGCAAATGTCGAGGAAATCGCAATTCACCGCCAACTGTTCGATGGGATAACCGCGATACAGCAATTCGCCCTTGTCACCGTCGATATAGGTGATACCGGACTCGCACGCCGCCGTCGACATAAAGCCGGGGTCGAACGTGAACATGCCCGTTTGGCCGTACAGCTTGCGGATGTCGATGACGTCCGGGCCAACCGTGCCCTTGTAGACAGGGAACTCGATCGGCGCGGCGCCGTCCGAGAACGATAGAGTGGCTTTTTTGTCAGACAGATTCATCGCTAATTTCCTCACAATTAATCAAAGCTCACGCATCTTCGCGACGATGGTGCGTAATCTCGGCGTGTCCAGGGCTCCTTCGAGCTCTTTGCGTGCCAGCAGCAGATCGAGCAGGTCGTTGTCGCCCATCTCGAACAGCTGCGTCAACGCACCGACGTCCTCGTCCGTGAGCTGCGTTTCGTACGCATCCAGATAACGGGTAATGATCAAGTCATTTTCGAGCAGCCCGCGGCGTGCCCGCCACCGCAGGCGTGCCCTTTCAAGTTCAGTCAGGGTGCTCATATCGATCTCTATACCGTGTTAACTAGACCGTGCGGCGAACCATCAGTTCCTTGATCTTGCCGATTGCCTTGGTCGGGTTCAGACCCTTGGGACAGACATCGACACAGTTCATGATGGTGTGGCAACGGAACAGGCGGTACGGATCCTCGAGGTTGTCCAGACGGGAACCCGTGGCTTCGTCGCGGCTATCGGCGATAAAGCGGTAGGCTTGCAGCAGGCCGGCGGGACCGACGAACTTGTCGGGGTTCCACCAGAACGACGGGCAGGACGTCGAGCAGCAAGCGCACAGAATGCACTCGTACAGGCCGTCGAGCTCTTCGCGCGCCTCGGGCGACTGCAGGCGCTCGCGCTCGGGCGGCGGCGTATCGTTGATCAGATACGGACGCACCGAGTGGTACTGATTGAAGAAGTGCGTCATGTCCACGATCAGGTCGCGGATCACGGGCAGGCCTGGCAGCGGCTTCAGAACGATGGGTTCCTTTAGCTCGAGCAGGTTGGTCGTGCAGGACAGGCCGTTCTTGCCATTGATGTTCATGGCGTCGGAACCGCACACGCCTTCGCGGCACGAGCGGCGCAGCGACAGGCTGTCGTCCACGTCGTTCTTGATGCGCACGAGTGCATCGAGCAGCATCTTGTCGGTGGGCTGGAGCTCGACTTCCAGCTTTTGCATGTACGGGCGCTCGTCCTTGTCCGGATCGTAGCGGTAAATCTCGAATTTGACGATTCTCTTGGTGCTCATCACAGCATCCTGCTTAGAAAGTACGCGCTTTGGGCGGGAAGGACTCGACGGTCATGGGCTTCATCTGGACGGGTTTGTAGTCCAGGCGGCTGCCTTCGGAGTACCAAAGGGTATGCTTCAGCCAGTTTTCGTCGTCGCGGGTCGGGTGGTCGTCCAGCGCATGTGCGCCACGGCTTTCGGTACGATTGGCCGCCGACTTGATGGTGGCGCGTGCCACCTCGGTCATGTTCGCGACCTCGAGGGCCTCGACGCGAGCCATGTTGAAGACCTTGGACTTGTCCTTGTAGTAGATGTGCTCGGCTTGCTTGGCGAGGTCTTCGATCTGACCCACACCCTCGTTGAGCAATTCCAGCGTACGGAACACGCCGCAGTGACGCTGCATCGACACGCGGATGGCGTTGGCGACGTCTTGCGTCTTTTCGCCGGAGGTACGGCTCTCGAGCTTGGCCAGACGGTCCATCGAGAAATCGACGGCTTCTTTGGGCACAGGCTGGTGCGCGTGCTGGCGCTCGGGATGCGAATTCACGATGTGATTACCCGTGGCGCGGCCGAACACGATCAGGTCGAGCAGCGAGTTGGTGCCCAGGCGGTTGGCGCCGTGCACCGACACGGCAGCGCATTCACCGATGGCGTACAGGCCGTTGATGACCTTGTTTTCACCATTGACGCGGCTCAGCACCTGGCCGTGGTAGTTGGCCGGAATACCGCCCATCTGATAGTGGATGGTCGGCACGACCGGGATCGGTTCTTTGATCGGATCGACGTTGCCGAACTTGATCGCGATTTCGCGGATCGAGGGCAGACGCTTGTTGATGACGTCGGCGCCGAGGTGATCGAGCTTGAGCACCACGTAGCTGCCGTCGGGACCGCAACCACGGCCTTCTTTGATTTCCTGGTCCATCGAGCGCGACACGAAGTCACGCGGGGCCAAGTCTTTCAGCGTGGGCGCGTAGCGCTCCATGAAGCGCTCGCCATCCTTGTTCAAGAGGATGCCGCCTTCGCCGCGTACGCCTTCGGTAATCAGCACGCCCGCGCCAGCCACGCCGGTCGGGTGGAATTGCCAGAATTCCATGTCTTGCAGCGGGATGCCGGCACGAGCCGCCATGCCCAGGCCGTCACCGGTGTTGATGAAGGCGTTGGTGGAAGCCGCCCAGATACGGCCAGCGCCACCGGTGGCCAGCACCGTGGTCTTGGCTTCGAGGATGTAGACCTCGCCCGTTTCCATTTCGAGCGCGGTCACACCGACGACATCGCCCGCCTCGTTACGCAGCAGGTCCAGCGCCATCCATTCGACGAAGAACTGCGTACGGGCCGCCACGTTGCGCTGATACAGCGTGTGCAACAAGGCGTGGCCGGTACGGTCGGCAGCGGCACAGGCGCGCTGCACGGGTTTTTCACCAAAATTCGCAGTGTGTCCACCGAATGGACGTTGGTAGATCGTACCGTCGGCATTCCGGTCAAACGGCATGCCGAAATGCTCGAGTTCGTAGACCGCGTTGGGGGCTTCGCGGCACATGAATTCGATGGCGTCCTGGTCACCCAGCCAGTCCGAACCTTTGACGGTGTCGTACATGTGCCAGTACCAGTTGTCTTCGCTCATGTTGCCCAGCGAGGCGCTCACGCCGCCTTGGGCTGCCACGGTGTGCGAACGGGTCGGGAATACTTTGGACAGAACAGCTACGGACAGGCCAGCCTGGGCCAGTTGCAGCGAACAACGCATGCCGGCTCCGCCGGCGCCGACGACCACCACATCAAATTGGCGGCGTGGCAGGGAATTCATGACAGAGACCACGGCTTAGATACTCCAGAGGATTTTCGCGAAATAGACGACCGAGGCAACCAGCCAGAGGATCGTCAGCACTTGCAACAGCAGGCGCACGCCCGTGGGCTTGACGTAGTCCATCCAGATGTCGCGCACGCCGATCCAGGCGTGCCAGGCCAACGCAAAGAAGAACAAGCTGGCCAGCATCTGACCAGCCGGAATCGGGCCTGCGTGGAAGGTAAACAGGGCCTTCCAGTTTTCGTAGGAGAACGACGGCATCACCAGGAAGCCGACGATCAATACCAGGGTGTACACGGCCATGATGACAGCCGTGATGCGTTGTGCGATGAAATCGATGACGCCGTAGTGGGCTCCCACAACCAGGCGCTTGGGGCCGTAGTTTTTGGTATCAGCCATTACAGAACTCCGAACAATTTGAGAGCGAAGACCAGCGTCAGCGCCAGGCTGACACCAAAAGCCACACCGGCGCTTTTCTGGGCCGAGACTTTATCCAGACCGATGTGCAGGTCCAGCATCAGGTAGCGGATACCGGCGCAGAAATGGTGCAGATACCCCCACACCAACACCAGGAACACCAGTTTCACCAACGGGTTACCCGCGTATTCGGCAATCTGAGCGTAGCTTTCGGGCGAGGCCACGCTGGCCGCGAAGAGCGGCAGAATGACCAAGGGAAGACAGACAAACAGCAGCGCGCCGCTAACGCGGTGCAAGATGGACAGTTTTCCTGCCAGGGGCAGGCGGTATTTGGCGATTTGTGCAATGCCAATATTGCGAAACTGCGGACGTGGCTTGGCAGCGGTGTCGGACATGACGGCCTCGGTGTTACGGTGCTAGGGATTCGTGACAACGAAATTTGGAGTTGCCCTTGCGGACAAACACGCTATTTTCGCCTAGAGAACGGTTGGTATCAAATGGTGGGAAAAAAGCTCATCAATTCAAACTATTGCGGTAATGGTAGTGATCAGTCAGATAGAGACCGCGGCGGATTTCCACCGGACGGTCTCCGTAGGTATATGACACGCGGTCGACTTGTAACAACGGCGCGCCGGGCTCGACGCCCAGCAAGCCCGCAATTTCAGCCGGCGCCGCGACGGCGCGTAATTTTTCATCGGCACGCACCATGCTGACCCCGAACTCGGTTTCAAACAGGCCGTAGAGCGGGGCCTTGTTTGCCGTCAGCAACTCCAGGCTCAGGCCACGGAATACCGAGCCTGGCAACCAGATGTCGTCGATGACGGTGGGACGGAGGTTCATGGACAATTGGCGGCGAATCATCACGACGGTCTCGCCGGCGCGTAACTCAAGCGCGCGGGCAACCTCGGCAGGCGCACGCAGGCGCCGGCATTCGAGGATACAGCTCTCGGCGCGACCGCCCTCGCCTTCCTCGTCGGCAGCGAGCCGCAGAAAGCGATAGCGCACGCGCGCCTCGTGATGTGTCGCGACAAAGGTGCCTTTGCCTTGGCGTCGTAATAGGAGATGTTCGGCAGCCAGCTCGTCAACGGCCTTGCGTACCGTGCCCTGGCTGACCTGAAAGCGCGAAGCCAGATCGATCTCGCTGGGGATCAACTCGCCGGGCTTCCATTCGCCGCGTTCGAGGCTCTGCACCAGTAATTCTTTGATCTGGCGATATAGCGGACTGAAAGCGGCCCCCTCGCTCGCCGGACGAGCGGTGCGATGTCGTAGCGGAGGTTCGGGCCTAGGGTCTGCCATAGTGGTTTTATCAGCGTTGTCTGTCGGCCTGTCGACCCCTGCGAAGGCAGGATCAAAGTGCCGGGCAAACGCAGTATTGTGGCATAACAGGCGCGGCACTGTCCAACGTCTTATGTCTTATATAAGATATAAGAGCAATTGACGCAAACGTAAATTCGATCTAGGATTTGCAGTTACCTGAGACATAGATGGCGACGCACGCAGCGGCGCCCAGCGATTACACTGATTGCGAGATTTTTTCTCGTCGAACTCATCACGGAGAACGTTCATGTCCAAGCCCGCCTTGCGTGTCGCCGTCACCGGCGCCGCCGGCCAAATCGGCTACGCCCTGCTATTTCGCATCGCCTCGGGCGAAATGCTGGGAAAAGACCAACCGGTCATTCTGCAACTGCTGGAAATCCCTGACGAAAAAGCGCAAAAGGCCCTGAAGGGCGTCATCATGGAATTGGATGACTGCGCCTTCCCGTTGCTGCAGGAAATCACCGCTCACAGCGACCCCCGCACCGCCTTCAAAGACGCTGACGTGGCCCTGCTGGTCGGCGCCCGCCCCCGCGGCCCCGGCATGGAGCGCAAAGACCTGCTGAGCGTCAACGCCCAGATCTTCACGGCACAGGGCAAGGCCCTGAACGATGTCGCCAGCCGCAACGTCAAGGTCCTGGTCGTGGGCAACCCGGCCAACACCAACGCCTACATCGCCATGAAGTCCGCGCCGGATCTGCCCGCAAAGAACTTCACCGCCATGCTGCGCCTGGACCACAACCGTGCCCTGTCGCAACTGGCCGCCAAGTCGGGCAAAGCCGTCGCCGATATCGAAAAACTGGTCGTGTGGGGCAACCACTCGCCCACCATGTACCCCGACTTCCGCTTTGCCACCGTTGGCGGCGAGAGCCTGACCAAGCTGATCAATGACGACGCTTGGAATCGTGACACCTTCATCCCCACCGTGGGCAAGCGTGGCGCCGCCATCATCGATGCGCGCGGCCTGTCGTCGGCAGCGTCGGCTGCCAACGCCGCCATCGATCACGTGCGTGACTGGGTGCTGGGCAGCAACGGCAAATGGGTCACCATGGGTGTTCCGTCCGATGGTTCCTATGGCATCCCCGAAGGCATCATCTACGGCGTGCCGGTCACGACCGAAAACGGCGAATACAAGCGTGTCGAAGGCCTGGAAATCGACGCCTTCTCGCGCGAGCGCATGGACTTCACGCTGAAAGAGTTGCTCGAAGAGCGCGACGGCGTGAAAGACTTGCTGAAGTAATCTCCGCAAGCTGCCAGGCCGCAGGCCTGGCGGGCGGCGCGGCGACACTGCCGCGCCGTAATAAATCTGTTGCTTCCCCGTCCACGCAGTGGTCACTCGTCCGAAAAAAATGACTTTCCTCACCGGAAGCCATCCGCGACTGTCGGACAAAAAGACCCGCTGGAACACCCGATCAGGCCTCGATGCAGCCTGGCACGAGGAAACAGATTTATTGCGCAGCCCATTGCTGCTCATTTGATCCGTATGCGGTATGCGCCGCCGGCCTTTCATTGGCATCAGACCACGGACGGCGTTTCTGCATCATCAATCAGGCCCTGGCGCCAGACTGAGCGCCCAGCCATTCACGGAGACTCGCTCATGACCCGTCCTACCTCTCCTGGCGCCCTCTTTCGCCAGGCGCTGGCAGAAGAAAGCCCGCTGCAAATCATCGGCGCCATCAACGCCAATCACGCATTACTGGCCAAGCGTGCCGGATACCGCGCCATTTATCTGTCTGGCGGCGGCGTCGCTGCCGGTTCGCTCGGCCTGCCCGACCTGGGCATCAACACGCTGGACGATGTGCTGACGGATGTACGGCGCATCACCGATGTGTGCGACGTGCCATTGCTGGTCGACATCGACACGGGCTTCGGTCCGTCCGCATTCAACATTGCCCGTACCGTCAAGAGCCTGATCAAATTCGGCGCTGCAGCCTGCCATATCGAAGACCAGGTCGGCGCCAAACGCTGCGGCCATCGTCCCGGCAAGGAAATCGTCAGCACCGAGGAAATGGCCGATCGCGTCAAAGCCGCTGCCGACGCTCGCACGGATTCGGATTTTTATCTGATCGCTCGCACCGATGCGATTGCCTCGCACGGCGTAGATGCAGCGATCGAACGCGCATTGGCATGTGTCGAAGCAGGCGCTGACGCGATCTTTGCCGAAGCCGCCTACGATCTGCCGACCTATGATCGATTCGTCAAAGCCGTCAACGTACCGGTGTTGGCCAACATCACCGAGTTCGGCAAGACACCGTTATTCACCGTGGAAGAGCTCGCCAGCGTCAATGTGGCTATGGTGCTGTACCCCTTGTCCGCCTTCCGCGCCATGAACAAGGCTGCTGAAAACGTGTACCAGGCGATCCGCCGCGACGGCCACCAAAAGAACGTGCTGGACACGATGCAGACGCGCGACGAGTTGTACGATCGCATCGGCTATCACGCATTCGAATCGCAATTGGACGCGCTATTCCAGCAAGGCAAAAACAAGTAATTCCCGTACTGGCCGGCCTGGATTTTCCACCGGCCAGTACTGCAAGTCCTACTTTCGCCCCATTTGACGCCAACAAAGGAAAGGAGTCAGAGACATGAGCACATCGAAGAAACAAGCCGCTACGGCCGAGACCACCAAAACGGGGGCTCCGACAGAAGAAAAGGCGGGCTTCAAACCTAAAAAATCCGTCGCGTTGTCGGGTGTCGTGGCCGGTAATACGGCGCTGTGTACTGTCGGCCGCACGGGTAACGATTTGCACTATCGCGGCTACGACATCCTGGATTTTGCCGGCGAGGCCGAGTTCGAAGAAATCGCGCATTTGCTGGTGCATGGCAAACTGCCGAACAAGGCTGAGCTAAAAGCCTACAAGGAAAAACTGCGTGCGCTGCGTGGCCTGCCGGTGCAACTGCAAAACGTGCTGGAAAGCCTGCCCGCCGCTAGCCATCCGATGGACGTAATGCGTACCGCCGTCTCAGTGCTGGGCTGCGTATTGCCTGAAAAGGACGATCACAACATCCCCGATGCGCGTGACATCGCCGATCGTTTGATGGCTAATCTGGGTTCCTCGTTGCTGTACTGGTATCACTACAGCCACAACGGCCGCGTCATCGATGTGCAAACGGATGATGACAGCATCGGCGGCCATTTCCTGCATCTGCTGCATGGCAAGAAGCCGTCCGACGAATGGGTCCGCGCCATGCATACGTCGCTGATCCTGTACGCCGAGCATGAGTTCAACGCCTCGACGTTCACCAGCCGCGTCATTGCCGGCACCGGCTCGGATATTTATTCGGCGATTACCGGCGGGATCGGCGCGCTGCGCGGCCCGAAACACGGTGGCGCCAACGAGGTGGCTTTCGAAATCCAGAAGCGCTATGACAGCCCGGAGGAGGCAGAGGCCGACATCCGCCGCCGCGTCGAAGCCAAGGAAGTCGTCATCGGTTTTGGTCACCCTGTCTATACGGTTTCGGATCCGCGCAACAAGGTCATCAAGGAAGTGGCACACAAGCTTTCCAAGAAGGCCGGCAGCACCAAGATGTTCGACATCGCCGAGCGTCTGGAAACGGTGATGTGGGAAGTCAAAAAGATGTTCCCGAACCTGGATTGGTTCTCGGCGGTCAGCTATCACATGATGGGCGTGCCTACGGCCATGTTCACGCCGCTGTTCGTGATTGCGCGTACGGCGGGGTGGTCGGCTCACATCATTGAGCAGCGGGTCGATAACAAGATCATTCGTCCTACGGCTAACTATATCGGGCCGGATGATCTGAAGTATGTGCCGTTGGAAAAGCGTAAATAACGGGTAGGTGTTGATCATGCGAGCGTTGGGGTAGTAGTTGCTCGCGGATCGATGAGTTCTTTAGACGCCGGGGGCCGTCGCCTATAAGCCCCACCGGCCCTATCACCGCGGCTCGGCCCATTAGCAGGGGCCGAGGTCCCCTTCGGGGACTGCCCGCGGTTCAACGGGCCGGTGGGGCTTATAGGCGACGGCCCCCGGCTTGCAACTGCATTTATTGACGAGAGTTATCGCGCGACGCCCTCCTGCTTGCGGTTGCTCTGATTGAGAACGGCGATGCGCGTTAATTTTGGTTTGAGGCGTACTGGGCGTGGCCGTGGCCGAAGGACCAGTTTTCTTTGACGACTTCGACGAGGTTGATGAATACGTCCTCAGGACGGATGCCTGGATCCTCGCCAAGTAATTTCACGAGTCGCTGGAACAGCGCTTTTTTCTGGTCCAGGTCTCGTGTATTGCTGACAGTCATCTGGATGTAGACCAGGTCGTCGCTGCGGGCGACATTCATATACGAGGGACTGTAGCGAAAGTTCGCCGCCTCGTGCTCGGTCAAGATCATGAATTGATCGTCTTCAGGGACGTTGAACGTCTCTCGCAATGCGCGGTACACATTGTTGAAAATTGCCTGCCGATAGGCTTCTGGCTTTCCCGTGCGCAATGAAACATGAACGAATGGCATAGCAGTGCTCCTGGTGATGGACGCACTCATCGTATCTATTCTGATAAGCTATTTATACTTATTTCATTAATAAATATTTGAAATGATAGCGACCTCTCTAGACCTAGACGCAGTGCGGGCGTTCGTGCAAATCGTCGAGCTGGGCAGCTTCACGCGTGCCGCCGAAGCGCTGCAGATAACTCAGGCTGCGGTCAGCCTGAAACTCAAGCGGCTTGAGGACAGAGTGGGATTCCGACTGGTGGAGCGCACGCCCCGATATGTGGAGCTATCTGCACAAGGCAATGCGTTCTTGGAGCATGCACGCGCATTGCTGGACGCCCACGATCGCGCGCTATCGGTTTTTTCTGGAACCCGGCAACGTCTGACCATCGGCATCAGCGACCATGTCGCCGGGCCGGAGCTGCCTGCCTTGATCTCGCGCATGAATGCGCAAGACCCCGATTTGGTGATCGAAATTCGCATCGGTTCATCCGGCGATTTGATTCAGCGGTACGAACGACGAGAGTTTGATACCGTGATCGTCCGGCAACATTTGGGACGCACTGACGGGCAGGTGCTCGCGGAAGAAACGCTAGGCTGGTTTGCAGCACCTGGTTGGCAGCCGCGAGCAAATGAGCCACTACCGCTAGCCACCCTCGCCGAGCCGTGCGGCGTAAGAGCGCTAGCCGGCAAGCTGCTGGATGAAGCCGCAGTGCCCTGGACCGAAGTGTTTGTTGGCGGTGGCGTAGCGGCCGTCGCCGCAGCGGTCATGGCGGGGTTAGGCATCGCGGCATTGGCCCCCCGGATGTTGCCTTTCGGCGCTGTCGACATAGGTTCCAAACTGGGCCTGCCTGCACTGCCCAGCCTGCCGATCTTGTTGCATACCCGAGTCAAATCGCCGCGAGCGACCGATACGCTGATTGCGCTGTCCGCAGCATTCAAGGCCGCGGCGCGGGGATAAGCTGTCGCGAGCTTATTTCAGGCGTATTCCCAACTCTTTAATGAGAGGCGCCATCTCGGCACGATCCGTCTTGATCGTTGACGCGAGCACCTCCGGCGTACTGCCGATGGGGATCATTCCGAGTGTTTGCATTTGCGCTTTCATCGCCGGCTCTTGCAGGATGGTGGAGACCGCGAGCTGAATCGCAGTGACGCGCTCGGCAGGAATACCCGTTGGCGCCATCAGGCCGATCCAGGGTTGCGGCGCATAACCGCTCATACCGGACTCTTGCAACGTCGGCGTATCAGGCATACCGGCAAAACGCTGCGGGCTAGTGATGGCCAAACCACGCAATCTCCCGCTGTCCACTAAACCTTTGGCGCTCGAAGGGGCATCCAACGCCACATCCAACTGCCCTCCGATCAAGTCGTTGAGAGTAGTACCGGACGAGGAGGATGGCGCATAAAGTGCTTTGATGCCCGCCCTGCGCGCCGTTTGCTCCCAAACCAAATGAAAGGCAGTGCCGATGGAAAACGAACCGACATTGAGTTCGCGTTTTTTGCTCTCACGGACGAAATCGTCCCATGTTTTTAATGGACTGTCTGCGGCGACGACAAAAAGAAACGGCGTGCGCGCAACCAGCGAGATAGGCTGTAGGTCATCGATGGGATCGAAATCGTCAACCGCAAAGGGAACGATAGTGATGGCCGATGCCACCACCATGCCCAAGGTATAACCGTCGGGTGGCGCCTTCAGTAGCGCGCCTGTACTGATGATGCCCGATGCGCCCGGACGATTCTCGACAATAACGGGTTGTCTCCATGTTTCGGACAGCCTGGTGGCCAACACCCGCAGCATGACGTCTACTGGGCCGCCTGCCGGGTTGGACACGATGATACGTACAGGACGATCAGGATATTCCGCATGGGCTGCGTTCGCCAACAGCACGGCAGCCAACATGACTAAGACACGTCGCAACATGAGTTCCCCTTTGAAGTTTTCGTCATCGTTTTAGTGCGCAGTCAACGCTTGTTGATGCGGCGCTGGCGGCCAGCCGGGCGACTGGCCTCGGATAAAAGCAATCCAGGCGCGCTGCGTTTGTTGCGAGAGTGATGCGGCTGCGCCGGCGCTGAGTCCCTGCAACATAGGCGCATGGGCGAACACATCCAGATTGCCGAAGACGAACGGCAACTCGATACAATGGCACGCGCCGAAACGAGCCGTCGGTGCAACGTCAAAGCGAGCCAGCCAGGACTGTCGGCCATGCCTGGCCGCATTGGCAGCCCAGGCCCGAGCGGGTTGATCAAAAAATTCGTCACCCAGCGCAGCACTCGCTGCATTGACACCCTGCCCCGGAAACGCTGCCATTTCGTCTCGGGTATAAGAGACCAGGACGTCTGCGCGCGCTACCGCACGCGCCAACGCGGCGTCCATGTCCTCGGGCAGAATGGCGCCGTCGCGCACTGGAGCAAACAGCGAGCGGCCACTGCCCTCGTCTTGCAATGCCTGTAATACGACAGGATGCTGCTGTGCGGCCAACAATGTGCTGACAGGTAATTCCCGGGCCTCGTCCAGTGAACGCACGCCACAAGCATTCATGTAGGCTTGCGCCAGTCTCTCGCCTTGAGCGGCACTGCGCCAACCTCGGCCCAACGCCGCGCTTTGCAAGATCGCGCGAGAAAACCGCGGTTGCCGAGCAAGCATCGCGCAAATAGACGAAGCCCCTGCCGACTGCCCCATCAATGTCAATGCCGCAGGATCTCCACCAAATGCTGCGATGTGCTTAATGACCCAATCCACGGCCAATTCCTGGTCAAGCAAACCGGCGTTGGGCATCCCTCCCGGCAACGCCAACCATCCCAACGCAGCGAGGCGATAGCTGACAGCCACGACCACCACATCCCCTTGCGCCGCCAATCGCGCGCCGTCATACCAAGGCAAGATGCCTCCGCTTTGCCATGCACCGCCATGCAGCCAAATCACGACCGGACGGCGCGCGGCATCAGTGCCGGGCGTCCATATCGTCAAGCGTAGACAGTCTTCGTCTTGCGTGGCGATGAAGTCGCCCATTGCATCGCGCAATCGAGATGGCAACTGCGGGGCAATCGGCGCGGGGCCTGTCACATTCAGCTGTCCGCTCCAACACGCGGGCTCAGGGGCGGCAAAGCGCAATGGGCCAATGGGCGCTTGGCCATAAGGGATTCCGCAAAAACGACTGATACCCGCTGCGCGCAAGCCGCGCAGCGTACCTTGAGGCAAACCAACTTCGACTGCGTCACTCATCGCCCGCTCTCTTCATCAACGAGAGACTATGGTAGGGGCGATTCGTCTAGCTAAGACATGCAACTTTCGACAAATGTCATGCGTATTACGCATGCCCTAGAACACTTCGTATTGCTGGCGCTGCAGAACATCCCTGTCTGCGCGGATGGCTTGCGCCAGCACAGAAGAAAACGCGCGCACAGGCCTGGTGCTAGGGCGATCCCGCCGCCAGATAGCCGATAGCGGCGAACGCTGTACGGGCGGCAGCACCGGCAGCATGATGAGCTCACCCCGCGCCTGCCTGATCGCCGCCACACTGCCTGGCATGAGCCACAGATAATGACCACCTTGCAGCATTTCCATACTGAACTCTGGTGACAGCGCGCCCACCATGTCCGGCACCGAAAATCCATCTTGGATCAAACGGCGCTCAAGTTCGCCCCGAATGCGGCTGCCAGGCAATGCCGTAATCCATGGATAGCGGACATAGTCCTCAAGCGTACTTTGTGGTTGATCGACCAGAGGGTGCCGATTCGAACACGCCAATATCACGGCATCATGCACGAGCGCTATCGAACGATAGATCTGAGGATTCACGGCGGCGCTATATCGGCTGATCAGTACGTCAATGGCACCGGCATCCAACTGTTCTATGAGTTGCTCATGTGACCCAACTTCAATCGTCAGCATGACACGTGGATACTTTGCTTGAAAACGACGAGCTGCAGGCGCAATAGGCCAGCCAGCAAACATCGAAAAGCCCCCAACGGTCAAGCTGCCTTCATCGCCACGGGATATCGCAGCCAACTCGATCTCTGCGCGCCGGAAGTCCACGAGCAGTTGCCGCGCGTGACGGCACATCGCCATTCCCAAGGGCGTACATGACGTTCCTTTTGCAGCCCGTTCAAACAGCCTGGCGCCGACGAGCTCTTCGATCTCCGCGATTGCCCGGGACAGGCCCGATTGCGTCGTGTTGAGTTGCGCGGCCGCTTTGGACAAATTGCCCAACTCGGCGACTATCAACACAATTTCCAAATGGCGTACCCGCAATTTGCCTTTGAAGGGAATCATACGAGACCTTAGAAAACAGTGGCCTGATTATTCCCTTGGAACGACGTGCTGACAATGAGGGCTGATACTGGTCAATGTCTTTCGATTATCATGACTTTCACAGCCTCGACAGGGGGCGTCAGACTTGAGTCATCGTAACGTCCGGCACCGCGGCGGTAACGATGATTTCGACGAGTACATCTTCGGCCCCCATCAGACATTGCGCCGTGGCACGTGTAGGAGCAGCATCCGGCGCGGTCCAACTGTCCCAGACTTCATTCATGCCTTGAAAGTCGTTTTTGATATCTTTGAGCCATATTTGTGCTGTGAGAAGGTGATGCTTGCTTGTCCCAGCCCTTGCGAGAAATGAGTCTATCTTCGCCAGAGTCTGCTGCGTCTGCCCTCGGATATCCTGGCTGCGATCATCGGCAGCCTGGCCGCTCACAAACGCTATACCGTTGTAGATCACGACTCGACTGCGACGTTTGTCCGTTGCAATGCGCACGATGTTTGACATTTGAATCCTTCGTTAAGCGCTCAGTTCGCCAAGCGTCACGGGTTTGATGGGAGGACGTATACGGTAATAGCCCACTGTTTCTGGAGAGACTCCCCGTACACTCGCAATAAGCTCAGACACCGTCAACCCACACAAGCGTCCCTGACACGGCCCCATCCCACAACGTCCGAACGCTTTGGTCTGGTTCGGGCCCACGCAACCCAGTGCGGCGTACTGCTTGATCTGTCCTGCTGTGATCTCTTCACAGCGACAGACGACCACGGAATCGTCCTCAGGTATTCGATGCGAATCCGGTGGTCTGTATAGTGCATCAAGGAACGGCCTGATATGAAGTTGACGGCGCATTTCCTTGCGTATTTCTGCCTCCTTCAGGCGGTAATCCGTCATGCTTACCCCATGCCGCTTCGCGGCAATAGCGATGGCGGCTATACGCCCCTGACAAGCCGACGCCTTCGCGCCAACGATTCCACGACTGTCGCCAGCGATATAAATGCCGGAATCTTCGATCTGTCCATAAGCGTCCGTCTCAGGCACCCAGCAAAGCTGCCGGGCGTTCCAGGAGTGTTTGGCTCGAAGCGCCCAACTGAACTGCGTGTTGGGCACAACTCCCTGATGCAATAGCACCAACGGCGTATCGATGCGATGTTCACGATTGTCGTGAGTGAAGCAGAATGCCTCCGCTCGCGCCGAGCCAACAATCGAGAAGTCTTGCGCACCGGCATAAACGGGAATGCGATGGTGACGCAAGTTGGCCAGCATACGTAGTCCCTTGCTTAGATCACGCCATCCCTTGAACGCGCTGGACAGATGGCGTGCCGATCTCATATAGTCGCCGTGTTGCGTGCAATGCACGACAGCCTTCAGCGTCACACCGGCACGCAAATATTGATCGGCTAACAAGTACAGCAATGGTCCGCACCCTGCGAGCACAACTGGTTCGCGAGGGACAGCACCCGCTGTCTTATATAAAATCTGTGCTGCGCCCGCGCCCATCACCCCAGGCAGCGTCCAGCCCGGCACAGGGAATGGGCGCTCCATAGCACCGGTGGCTAGCACAATATTGCGCGCCTGCAGCGCCATACTGGCCCCCTGCCGAAGATAGTTGACCCGCAGGTCCCGCCCAATATTCCAAACGGAAGCGCCAGCAATGTGGTCCGCGCCACTGCGGGCGAATGCCTCGGCAAGTGCAGCCCCTGCCGCGTAGTCATCACCCAGTACTGTGCGACGCCCTGCACCGGCCGATTCGACACTACGGTAAATCTGCCCTCCCACTGCCGGTTGCTCGTCAAGCAATGCAACGCTAAGCCCTTCTTTTCGTGCTTGAATCGCTGCAGCGAGGCCTGCAGGACCAGCGCCTACGATCACCACGTCCATGACATTAATCTCCATGCCGTACGTCCTCTTGCAGAGTGGGGAGTGCCGAGGCACCGTGCTGACGCCTAATGATCATTCCGTCACGAACCAATGTCAGGCAGGCCTGGCGACTGGGTTTACCGTCGATCTCGACCAAACAGTCGAAGCAGACACCCATCATGCAATACGGCGCGCGCGAGGCGGCGGAAATCGAAGTCGTTCGAAAATGATCCACGCCGCTCATGAGCAGCGCTGCCGCTACCGTAATGCCCGCGGGTACCACGAGGACCTCGTGGTCGAATCGCAATGTGACAGTGCCCAACTCATCAGAAGGAGTGGAAGTAAACAGCGCATGCGTGAGCAAGGACGTATCAATGCGCATTTGCATGGCTCCTGCTGCTATCGAGATATCGATCTCCCGCAAACGCATTGATGTCATCCGGCGCGGTTATGCGACCTGCCATCCACGGCCCCACCACGTAGGCATGCATACCTGCTAACGAGATGCCACTGTGGCTGGTGGCAACGAACACACCGGGGTACATCGCAGACTCCTGATAGATAGGCGTGCCGTCAGGGGTCATTACGCGCAACGCGCCCCAGGCCCGAACGAGACGAGCATCACCAAGAATGGGAAAGGTAGTCACAGCCCGCTTGGCGATGGCTTCAGTGGCCAATACTGTCGTGCCATCATCCAATCCGACGTCCTCCACCGAGAAACCCAGTTGCACCGTACCTTCGCTGGTCTGCCTTGCCTTGTTCGTGGGATAGGACAGGAATGGCTTGAGCCGTTCGGTAATAAGCACCTGTCCCCGATTCGGGGTTACCGGAGCATGCAGACCCACCTGTCTTGCGAGTTCGCAGTTTCCCAGTCCGGCCGCCAGCACCACACGCGATGCATGCCAGGTTCTGCCACAGGCACTCTCGACTTCAAAGCGTCCAACATCCTGATGTCTTATCCGAGCGACGTCGACATTGGATATGACGCGCGCGTGCAGAGCGTGCAGTCCCGCGTGTAGTGCATGCAGAAGCTTGAGTGGATTGACGTGGCCATCCAATGGGCAGTAACTACCGCCTGCGACTTTCGAGCCAATCGCCGGCAGGCGATTTTTAAGTTCTGCATGGCTTAGCATTTCATATGGGACATCCGTACCGGCATCCTTGATTCTTGCCAACATGCTCGCGCGTGCCTGCAATTCGGCATCGTTAAAGCCGATCCAGAAACCACCTGGTTGCTTGAGATCCACATCAACGCCCGTGAGTTCGCGCAGATCATTGGCCAGCGCGGGCCATAAATCAACGGCATCACGGCACCAGCGTGCATATCGCGGAAACCCATCCCCTTTACTGTGTACCCAGACCAACCCGAAGTTGCCCCTCGATGCGCGATGGGCGATGTCACCCTGGTCAAGGAGGGTGATAGACATACCAGCTCGGGCGGCGCCAAAGGCTATTGCAGCGCCGACCACACCACCACCCACAACAATCATTTCTTCTTTGCTCATGTGTGTGCCGTTATTCCAGAACGATGTTGTTATCTTTGATAACCTTGCCCCACTTGGCGTTATCCGCGCTGATCCGCTGGGCAAACTGCTTCGCCGATCCTGGTGCTACAGCGACGCCGAGGTCTTCATGCTGTTTCACGACACTCGCGTCTGCCAAGACGGCGTTGATTTCACGATTGAGCTTATCCACCACGCTGGCAGGCAAACCGGCAGGGCCGATCACTCCGCTCCACGTCTCCATCTCCACAATGGGAAAGCCCGCTTCGGCGATCGTCGGCACATCGGGTAAAACGGCTGAGCGCTTTGGACCCGTGATGGCCAGCGCACGAAGGCGCCCTGCTTTGACTTGAGGCTGCATGGACGTGAGATTGCCGATCATCATTTGGATCTGTCCTCCGGCTAAATCAGACTCAGCAGCTGGCGCGCTTTTATAGGGAACGTGTTCGATTTGTATGTCGGCGCTAGTCCGAAACAGCTCTGTCACCACATGCAATGAAGTGCCATAACCGGTCGACCCATAGAAAACCTTTTTAGGGTGAGCCTTGGCGTATTCAACCAGTTCCTTCACAGAGTGAACAGGAAGGCTCGGTGTGACCGCAAGCAGGTTGGGAGCCGTCATTTGCATCGCGATCGGAGTGAAGTCTTCCAAAGGCTTGTAGGGGAGATTCTTGGCAGACAGTGCGGCGACGACGTAGGTGGCGAGATTTGCGCCTCCTATGGTGTAGCCATCGGCGGGCGCCTTGGCGATCTCATTGAGGGCTATAGCGCCCGATGCTCCTGGTTTATTCTCGATAATGATGGACTGACCAAGCCGTTGCGACAGAGACGCCGCGAGAACACGAGCGGTCGAGTCTGCCGCACCGCCCGGTGCAGCGGGCACGATGAATCGAATCGCCCGCTCAGGGTATTCCGCAAGTGCCACCTGTGTGGTGGCTAAGGACGCGAGTAGCGCGAAAAGTGTGGCGCTGCAAGCACTAGGTAGTACATGTGTCATCACCATCCCTTTTTCTAATTGATGTTCAGGAGATGGTATGGAGTCACGCATAATTAATCCATGCGTGAAGTTTGGTCTATCTATTCGGAAATGCTATGTATCTCGGCGTTTTCGATGGCTGCTCGCATGCACTGCACCAGATCGCGTGCAGGTTCACTCAGTCTTGTGTCACTCATCGCCGCCGCATAGACCGTGTAACGCAACGGCGGATGCAATGGCAACGTAATTCCGCCACGGCGTCTGTGGTGTACGCCTGACAGCGGATCAACCACGGAAATACCCATACCTCGAAGGACAAGTTCACTGACAGAGTGTGCCAGTGACGCCTCCACCATGCTGTCTAATTGTTTCCCTTCAGTCGTTAGCCATGCGTCCAGCCGCTTTTCGAAGGTACCGGTGAAACCAATGAATGGTTTATCGAGAAGGTCCTCAGGGCCTACAGAACCTATGTCCGGAGACAGATACTTGGCGCTGCCAATACACACACAGTCGCCCGTGAATGTCGCGACAGTTTCCAGCCCACCCATCGAAAGTGTGTCGGCTGTGAATCCGATATCGGCTTGACGATTTCGCACATTTCGCGCGACTTCCGCGTACGACGCCACAGTCAGGCTGATAATGACATCAGGATATTTCGCATGCAAATGCTCGATAATCTCAGGCATAACAGAATGCCCGATTGACGGAATCGCACAGATGGAAAGTCGCCCCATCTTTTGCTTGCGAAGTTGATCGGAAAATCGCGTGATGTCCTCGAGTCCAACGAACGACTGCTGAACCTTCATCATTATTGCCAGGGCTTCATCCGTCGGCTTCATTGTTCGTCCGACCTTCATGAAAAGCGGAAAGCCCACGACATTTTGAAAGTCGGCCAACAATCGACTCATGGACGGCTGTGAAATCTCCATAGCGTCAGCACCGGCGCTGATGCCACCATGCATGATCGTCGCGCGAAAGGCTTCAATCATTCTATGCGTCATTACTTTTTTTGCCATATTGGAATATTGCAGAGGTAAGTCGTGGCTTGACGCTAGTTCAGCTTGAGTGCGCTACATCACCTCGGCAATCTCAGCGAGCCTCCCAAGGCACGCGCACCCACCCTTCCATCAACACACGAGCACTACGCGACATCACGGCTTTCGTAACGGTCCATTCACCATCAACCGAGCGTGCCTCTGCTCCCACCCGCAATGTCCCGGACGGATGCCCGAACCGCACCGCATCGCGTTCGCCGCCGCCTGCCGCCAAGTTCACCAGCGTCCCTGGCACCGCTGCCGCCGTCGCAATAGCCACCGACGCTGTGCCCATCATCGCATGGTGCAACTTACCCATCGACAAGGCACGCACCAACACATCGATATCCCCGGCACCGATGGATTTGCCGCTGGATGCGGTGTACGCCTTGGGCTTGGACACGAATGCAACTTTGGGCGTGTGTTGACGGCCGGCGGCCTGATCTGGCGACGCAATCAAGCCCATACGTACCGCACCATGAGCGCGGATCGTTTCAAAGCGTGCCAACGCAGCCGGATCGCTATTAATGTCGTCCTGCAGTTCGGTACCGGTGTAGCCCAGCGCCTCGGCATCCAGAAAAATCGTGGGAATACCGGAATTGATGAACGTCGCCTTGAATTTCCCGACACCCGGCACATCCAGCTCGTCGACCACATTCCCCGTCGGGAACATCGAACCGCCATCACCGTCGCCTTCGTCCGCAGGGTCTAAAAACTCGATCTGAACCTCGGCCGCCGGAAACGTGACGCCATCGAGCTCGAAGTCTCCGGTCTCCTGCACCTGACCATTGGTTATCGGCACATGAGCGACGATGGTCTTGCCGATGTTGGCCTGCCAGATCCGCACGATCGCGATTCCGTTCTCGGGCACGCGTGCGGCATCCACCAGACCATTCGCAATCGCAAACGGCCCTACCGCCGCGGACAAATTGCCGCAATTACCGCTCCAGTCCACGAACGGCTGGTCAATCGACACTTGGCCAAACAGGTAGTCCACATCATGCTCAGGACGAGTACTCTTGGACAAGATCACGGTCTTGCTCGTGCTGGACGTGGCGCCTCCCATACCGTCGGTCTGCTTGCCGTAGGGATCGGGGCTGCCAATCACGCGCAGCAACAGCGAATCGCGATTGGGCCCCGGTACCTGAGCCGCTTCGGGCAAATCCGTCAGTTTGAAAAACACGCCTTTGCTGGTGCCTCCGCGCATATATGTCGCGGGTATCTTGATTTGTGGTGCGTGAGTCATCGACCAGTCCTGAAAATAGATAGCGCCATCTGCGCAATAGGATTCAGGCTTGGCCACCACGCTAACGGGCAAACCAAGCCGGTGTTGTGTCTCAAATGCTCTGCTCGATACATGCAGCAGGCACTTTAACCCGCCTTGCTGGCAGCATCCGTGGACGACGCCTCAAGAAAATCTTGTGCAAAGCGTTGCAGCACGCCGCCTGCCTCGTAAATCGAGACCTCCTCTGCCGTATCGAGCCGGCACGTCACGGGCACCTCGATGGTTTCGCCATCGCGACGATGCACGATCAACGTCAAATCAGCGCGCGGCTTGCGTTCGCCCACGACGTCATACGTTTCCGTGCCATCCAACGCGAGTGTCTTGCGATCCGTGCCCGGCTTGAACTCCAGCGGCAACACGCCCATGCCGAGCAGGTTGGTACGGTGGATACGCTCAAAGCCCTCGGCCACGATGGCCTCGACGCCCGCCAGACGCACGCCTTTGGCGGCCCAGTCGCGCGACGAGCCCTGGCCGTAATCAGCGCCAGCCACGATGATGAGCGGCTGCTTGCGCTGCATATAGGTTTCGATGGCTTCCCACATGCGCATCGTCTGGCCTTCGGGCTCGACACGAGCCAGCGAGCCTTGTTTTACGCTGCCATCGTCGTTGCGCACCATCTCGTTGAACAGCTTGGGATTGGCAAACGTCGCGCGTTGCGCCGTCAGGTGGTCGCCGCGGTGAGTCGCATAGGAATTGAAATCTTCCTCGGGCAATCCCATTTTCGCCAGATACTCACCCGCCGCACTATTGAGCAGAATGGCGTTCGAAGGCGACAGGTGATCCGTCGTGATGTTGTCGCCCAGCACGGCCAACGGACGCATGCCGCGCAGGGTACGCTCGCCGGCCAATGCGCCCTCCCAGTACGGCGGACGGCGGATGTACGTGCTTTGCTCGCGCCATGCATACAACGGGCTCACCGCCTCGCGGCGCTGATCGCGAATACCGAACATCGGCGCATAGACCTTGCGGAATTGTTCGGGTTTGACCGCCGCCTGGACCACGGCGTCGATTTCCTCGTCGCTGGGCCAGATGTCCTTCAGGCGAATGTCTTTGCCGTCAGCGTCCTGACCCAACACGTCTTGCTCGATATCAAAGCGGATAGTCCCAGCGACGGCATACGCGACTACCAATGGTGGCGAGGCCAGAAAGGCCTGCTTGGCATAGGGATGGATGCGGCCATCGAAATTGCGGTTGCCTGACAACACGGCGGTGGCGTACAGATCGCGGTCGATGATCTCTTGCTGAATCTTGGGATCCAATGCGCCCGACATGCCATTGCACGTCGTACAGGCAAACGCGACGACGCCAAAACCCAGTTTTTCCAGTTCGGTCGTCAAGCCGGCTTCGTCCAAGTACAACTCGACAGCCTTCGATCCAGGCGCAAGCGACGTTTTGACCCAGGGCTTGCGTGTGAGGCCGGCACGGTTGGCGTTGCGCGCCAACAGCCCCGCCGCGATGACGTTGCGTGGATTGCTGGTGTTGGTACAGCTGGTGATCGCGGCAATGATGACGGCGCCATCCGGCATCAGGCCGGGCTCGTTTTCCACCACGCCGGCAATGCCGCGTTCGGCCAGATCAGACACAGGCAGGCGGCGATGCGGATTCGAGGGACCAGCCAAGGTGCGCACCACGCTCGACAGATCGAAGCGCAGCACACGCTCGTACTGGACCTGTTTCAAGCTGTCTGACCACAGGCCTGCTACCTTGGCGTACGTTTCCACCAAGCGTACCTGCGCGTCTTCTCGGCCCGTGAGCTTCAGATAGTCGATCGTCTGCTGATCAATGGAGAACATGGCCGCCGTCGCGCCATACTCGGGCGCCATATTGGAAATCGTCGCGCGATCGCCCAACGTCAGGCTCGCAGCGCCCTCGCCATAGAACTCCAGATACGCGCCCACGACTTTTTCCTTGCGCAGGAATTCAGTCAAGGTCAGCACGATATCCGTGGCCGTAATGCCGGGCTGACGACGTCCCGTCAACTCTACCCCGACGATATCGGGCAGACGCATCCAGGACGCGCGTCCCAGCATGACGTTCTCGGCCTCCAGGCCGCCGACGCCGATTGCGATCACGCCCAAGGCATCCACATGCGGCGTATGACTGTCCGTACCCACCAGGGTATCCGGATACGCCACGCCATCCTGAGCATGAATTACCGGAGACATGCGCTCCAGGTTGATCTGGTGCATGATCCCGTTGCCCGGCGGCACCACGTCGACGTTGTGAAAGGCCTCGCGCGTCCAGTCGATGAAATGGAAACGGTCTTCGTTGCGACGGTCTTCGACAGCGCGATTCTTTGCAAACGCATCGGGCTCGAAACCGCCGTGCTCGACCGCCAACGAGTGATCCACGATCAACTGCACCGGCACCACGGGATTGACCTTGGCGGGGTCGCCGCCCATATCGGCGATCGCATCACGCAGACCCGCCAGATCGACCAGCGCGGTCTGCCCCAGAATGTCATGACAGACCACGCGAGCCGGAAACCACGGAAAATCCAGATCCCGGCGGCGCTCGATCAATTGGCGCAAGGCATCGTTCAACAAAGCGGGATCACAACGCCGCACCAGGTTTTCCCCCAGCACACGAGAGGTGTACGGCAGTTGATCATAGGCGCCCGGCGCGATCGCCTCGACCGCAGCGCGCACGTCGAAATAGTCGAGATTAGTGCCCGGCAAGGGCTTGCGGAATTGAGTGTTCAAGATGCCTCCGTTTGCGGCAGGTTGCTCTGCGCGATCTGATGTTCGATATTGAGACGGGATGCGCGTATGTGTCTGCGCATCAGCAATTCAGCCAACTCGCCATCGCCGTCAGCGATAGCGTCGAGAATGCGGTGATGCTCGGTAAATGCCTGACGAGGCCGATTGGGCGTCGTCGAATATTGAATACGATACATGCGGGCCAGCTGATAGAGTTCGTCGCAAAGCATGCGAATCAGCATCTGGTTGCCGCTGGCCTGGACGATACGGTAGTGAAAGTCGTAATCGCCCTCTTGTTGATAGTAACCACGGCCTGCCTGGAATGCCTCATCGCGCTCGTGAGCCTCGAGCACGCGACGCAGCTCATCCGCGGCCGCCGGCGTCATCCGCTCGGCAGCCAGGCGACAGGCCATGCCCTCGAGCGACTCGCGGATCTGGTAGAGCTCGCAGAGTTCTTGTTGGCTCAGCGACACGACGCGGGCCCCCACGTGCGGGACGCGCACCAGCAGGCGCTGTCCCTCTAGCCGGTGTATAGCCTCGCGCAGCGGTCCGCGGCTGATGCCATAGGTGCGCGCCAATTCCGGCTCGGAAATCTTGCTGCCGGGAGAGATGTCGCCTTTGACGATGGCGGACTGAATCTTGCGGAACACATGCTCGGAGAGCGTTTCCGATTCGCTCGCGGCAGGTACGGGCAACGTGAGGACTTTTTCCACCATGTCGACAATTCATAGGTTATTTCGGATTAAATTATAGCCATGAGGGGATTTATTGGCTAGATTGTCAACAATCATTGAAATTCGCGCCCGACATTTCCCATCCGCCATGTGCTGGACTCGCCAGTCTTGACGTTGGCGTGTTGACACACTGCCCTGCCACCGTGATTTCATGTGGATTGCCATGCCTTTGATTCGACCCATCGTCTCCTGTCCCCGATAACGGGGCTTCGGCGTACGCCCTGGCCCCACCCGCGCACATAGCGCGGATTGCACAGAAGGAGCCCACATGTCCACTCATATCTCCAATGTCCGCCCCGAACCCGATCAGGTCCTCATAGACATTGTCGATTATGTTCTCGACTATCAAATCCAGAGCAGCCTGGCCTATGAAACGGCCCGCAATTGCCTGATCGATACGCTGGGCTGCGGCTTGGAGGCCCTGGAATACCCGGCGTGCCGCAAACTGCTCGGCCCGATCGTGCCGGGCACGGTCGTCCCGTATGGTGCCAAGGTCCCGGGTACCCAATTCCAGCTCGACCCGGTCCAGGCCGCTTTCAACATCGGCGCCATGATCCGCTGGCTGGACTTCAACGACACCTGGCTCGCAGCGGAATGGGGGCACCCTTCGGACAATCTGGGCGGCATCCTGGCCACCGCGGACTGGCTGTCGCGCAATGCCGTTGCCGTGGGCAAATCCCCGCTCACCATGCGCGATGTGCTGACAGGCATGATCAAGGCCCATGAAATCCAGGGGTGCATTGCCCTGGAGAACTCATTCAACAAAGTCGGCCTCGATCATGTCGTCCTCGTCAAAGTCGCCTCCACTGCCGTCGTCGCGCAAATGCTCGGCCTGAGCCGCGAGGAAACCATCAACGCGGTTTCGCTGGCCTGGGTCGACGGCCAGAGCCTGCGCACCTATCGTCATGCGCCGAATACGGGCAGCCGCAAAAGCTGGGCCGCGGGCGACGCCACCAGCCGCGCAGTACGACTGGCGTTGATCGCAAAGACAGGCGAGATGGGCTACCCCTCGGTGCTCAGCGCAAAAACTTGGGGGTTTTACGACGTCCTATTCAAAGGCCAGCCCTTCAAGTTTCAGCGCCCGTATGGCAGCTACGTCATGGAAAACGTGCTGTTCAAAATCTCGTTTCCAGCCGAGTTTCATGCGCAAACCGCAGTGGAATGCGCCATGACGATTCATGATCAGCTCGGCGCTGCTGGCAAATCAGTGGGCGACATCAAGCAGATCATCATCCGCACCCACGAGGCATGCATTCGCATCATCGACAAGAAGGGCCCGCTCAATAACCCGGCCGACCGCGATCACTGCATCCAATACATGGTGGCGATCCCCATTCTGTTCGGCCGCCTCACCGCCGCGGACTACGAGGATGACATCGCGCACGATCCGCGCATTGACCTCCTGCGCGACAAGATCATCTGCGTGGAGGATCCCGCCTATACCCGCGACTATCACGACCCGGACAAGCGATCGATCGCTAATGCGCTGACGGTGATTTTTAACGACGGCACGCAGTTGGACGAGGTGGTATGCGAATACCCGATCGGGCACAAACGGCGGCGCGGCGATGGGATTCCGTTGCTCGAAGCGAAGTTCAGGACGAATCTGGCTCGGGTCTTTCCAGCGAAACAGCAGACGCGGATTCTGGAGGTCTCGTTAGATCAGAGGGTGTTGGAGGAAATGCCGGTGCATGAATACGTGGATTTGTATGTGATTTAGAGCTCTTGGTCGGTTGCTGCGTTGCTGCGTTGCTGCGCTTTGGGTTGCCGCGAAATTGTGTTCGTGACTTGCCTCGGACTGAGTTCTGCTGTTCGAGGATGCTCCTGCAGGGAAGATCATCTGTGATGGGCATGCCATCACTATCGTAGGCGGCCTGAATGACGGTACTTTCGTATTAATCGTACGATCCGTAATGACCTGAGCGTGACAAATCCTCGGTCGTGCCGAGGCATTCCATACCGCCACGAGCAAGCTCAACACATGGCAATCAGCCTTCGACGCATGCCACCATTGTGAGTCGCTGCTGCGTGCCGGAGTGTTGCGCCGGCCCGTTGAGCGGCGATTTAGCCTCGCGCAGCGAGGCCGAGGCCCCTGCTGACGGGCCGAGTCGCCGCGATAGGGCCGGCGTAACACTCCGGCACGCGGCAGCGACGCCTCCATTGAGACACCCGTTGCATGGCGATACCCACACCCATCCCTGCCCCCAGATCCCCACAGAGACGACTACAATCAAACCATCCACCTATTTCAAGTAGCCACCCACCATGCTGTACCTCTGGGTCAAAGCCTTCCACATCGTATTCATCGCCTCCTGGTTCGCAGGTCTCTTTTACCTGCCCAGGATCTACGTGAATCTGGCCCAGACCTCCGACCCCTCGGTACAAGCCTGTCTGATCGGCATGGCGCGTCGACTGTTCAGATTCACCACCATCCTGGCCATCGTCACCATCGCACTGGGCCTATGGCTGTATATCGGCTTTGGCGTCGGCATGGGCCCCGGCAACGGCTGGATGCACGCCAAATTGCTCTTCGTCCTGCTTATCATCGGCTACCATCACGCCTGTAGCGTCATGTTGCGCAAGTTCGAACAAGGCCGCAACACTCGCTCGCACAAGTTCTACCGCTGGTTCAACGAAGTTCCCGTCTTACTGCTCGTGGTGGTGGTACTACTGGTGGTGCTCAAACCCTTCTGACCACACTGCCCGGCCCTAGGCCAGGATTCGAATGTCTTCTGATGATCAAGACCGCCGTAAAACACTGACGGTCAAAAAAACGGCGCGTGACGCCCATGCCGCCGCTGGCGATACCAAACGCAAGCGCAGCGGCGCGCGTGCACGCACGGCTGCCCTGATTGAACGATCGAAAGATCAAGTACAACGTCTACGGCGAGACGCCGACGACACGCCTGCCGCGCCACGGGGCGACGCGTCGGCCGAACGCGGCAAACCCGCGTCGCGTTCACGTGCGCCCGGCGGATTCGACGCCCCGAGACCTGAATCGTCGCGGACAAATTCTGGCCCGCGACGCGGATCGGCAACGGGCGATCGTGGGGAGTCCCCGCGCCGTTCGCCTGGTGCCTCGCGTGCACCCGGGTATGCTCGCCGTGGTGCGAGTGAATCGGACACGTTCGATGCTCCACGGCGGCCGCGGACACCGCGTGCTCGTGATGAGGACAGATGGTCTGATTCAGCATCGACGGCTTCCGCGCGCGATGAGGCTACCTGGGCCGATTCAACGCCAGCCACCGCTGACGATCATGATGCCTTCCCCTCAGATATCGAGTGGGCGGCAGAACCCGAGGTTCGCCACTACGCACCGCGTGCACTGCGAGACGCAGAAACGTTCGAGGTCTTTGCGCCTTGCCCCCAAGGGCTGGAAGAAGCCCTGACCGCAGAAATGCAGGCGCTGGGGTTCGAGGATGCTCAGGTAGGACGTGCAGGCTGCCATTTCAGCGCCGATTGGCCGGGCATACAGCGCGCCAATTTGTATTCCCGTCTGGCCACGCGCATTCTGGTGCAGGTCGCGCACGAGGAAATCTCGCACGAGGACGATATCCTCGATCTCGCCTACAGCGTGCCCTGGGAACGCTGGTTTGGCGCGGAACACACATTGCGCGTGGACACTTCGGCGATCAAGAGCCCGGTGCAAAGCCTGCAATACTGCA
The DNA here is from genome assembly GCF_054780995.1 of Bordetella tumbae. Lineage (NCBI taxonomy): Bacteria > Pseudomonadati > Pseudomonadota > Betaproteobacteria > Burkholderiales > Alcaligenaceae > Bordetella > Bordetella tumbae. The sequence goes on along the minus strand of NZ_BAAGVG010000003.1, from coordinate 289,302 downwards.
ATTTGCGTGCGAAAGACGGGATCTGCGACCGCCTGCGCGATCGCGAGGGCGCGCGTCCCAGCATCGATACGGTGCGGCCTGATGCTCGCGTTCATCTGTTCCTGACGGGACACACCGCGACGCTGTATCTGGACACCTCGGGCGAATCGCTATTCAAGCGCGGTTGGCGCCTGGATAAAGGAGATGCCCCCCTGCGCGAGAACCTCGCTGCCGGGATGTTGGCCCTGGCAGGCTGGGATCCTGCCGCACCGCTGCTGGATCCGTTCTGCGGGAGCGGCACGATTTTGATCGAGGCGGCCTGGATTGCGCTGGGCGTGCCTGCCGGGATTTCGCGGCCACTGGGATTTGAGCGCTTGCGCGGCCACGATCCGCGGCGCTGGCGCGATCTGAAAGAAGACGCGCGCGCTCGGATTTTGCCCAAGCTGGACGCACCCCTGGTCGGCTATGACCTGGACCCTCAGGTGGTGGAGTATGCCCGCAATAACGCCGAACGCGCCTGGCTCACAGCCGACACGATTCGATTCGAGGTCGGCGACGCCCGTGAGGTACCGCCTCCCGCCGAACAGGGCTGGATCGTCACGAACCCTCCCTACGGCGAACGCCTGCCGACGGATGATACCGAGCTATGGCGAGCCTGGTCGGCAAATCTGAAGCGCGCCTATTCGGGCTGGCAGCTACACGTGATCTCCAGCGACCTGGACCTGCCGCAACGCCTGCGGCTCAAACCCCTGCGCCGGATTCCTTTACACAATGGCTCGCTGGATTGCCGCCTGTTCGGGTTTGAACTGGTGGCGGCCGGATACCGGGATCCCAAGTGATAGTTGTTGTAAAAACACCGCAACAATGCGCCATTATTGTGGCAATAGGATCACAAGGCTCAAAACTGGCGCATTATCAGCACCAAGAGCACGCATGATGCACTAGACGCTTGCGTAAATTCAGGGTTAACCCTAAAATAGGGGTTATCCCCAGGTTGCTAGGTAGACACTCACCTCACCGTGATGATGACGCCAGGTAGCCGGGATGCAATGACTGCATACGAATACACGCAAGTTCTGGATTTATCGTGCCCTACATTAACCCTCATATCCGGCTGACTGACGAACTCGAACGCCAGCTGATGTTGCAAGCGATTGAAGAGCAGTTCCGCCCCCGTCCATTTCGCGCTCTGGCTCGTAGCCTGGGCAAACTGGGCAAAGGCGTCAAGACACTGATTACCCGCCAAGCTGAGACAAAGACCGCTCACTCGGCCGCCTGAAGTAAACAGCAGGCAAGCAACGATTTTCCCCTTGGGGGCTGCTACAGCCCCTTTTAAGACCCACCGTTAACTCGGTGGGTTTTTTTTGTCTGGTCGCTGGACTGCCTTCTACTACCATCGACGCAGCTGGAGAATTTTCGCTGCCCTAGCCGGGCTAGCCCGTAATCGGTATCCAAGACGGCATGTTCCCCATTTGGTTTGAATCCGAATTGGGGACATTTCTATAGCCAAGGACCGGGATGCCCGGGATAATAGCGCCCCTTGGCCAGTCCACATTCTGAAGTATGTGGATTCCCTCTTTGTGCAGCCTATGGTGTTGTGCGTACCCGTAGGCTTCCCGGAGTTCTGATGACCGATGCGCTCTCGCTGACGCCCAGCCGGCTACGCCGGTTTGCCTGCATGATGTATGAAGCCGTCCTGTTGTTCGGTGTCGTATTTCTGGCGGGCTATTTGTTTGACACGCTGACGCAGAGTAAACATGCGCTGATGCTCAGACACGCGCGTCAGGCATGGCTGTTCGTCGTCATCGGCATTTATTTTGTGTTGTGCTGGCGCCGCAATGGGCAGACGCTGCCGATGAAAACCTGGAATATCCGGCTGGTGGATCGCGATGGTCGGCCGCCCTCGGTCCCCCGGCTGATGTTGCGCTACATCCTGGCCTGGCCGCTCGTATTGGCCGCCGCAGGACTGGTCGCCGCAGCATCGTCAGCGACGGGCTGGAAATCCGTGGACATGTTCATTGTCGTAGCGCCATTCGCGATTTTCATCTGGTCGTGGTTCGATCCGGACGGGCAGTTCCTGCATGATCGGCTGTTAGGCACACGCTTGCGCAATGCGCCGCCGCGCAACAAGCGGCGATAGAAAAGGCCCGAGACTGGGGCTTTTTTATGGCTGCTGGTGTTGGGCGTTTGCTGTTCTTGATTGTCTCTCTGAAGGCGTCCCTGTCGCGTGCCTGGGCGTGGCGCCGGGCCTATCGCACGGACTCGGCCCGTGACCAGGGGCCTCGGTCCGCTGCGCGGACTAAATCCGTGCTCAACGGCCCGGCACCACGCCCAGGCACGCGACAGGGACTCATGATGAGGGAATGCAACGAGGGCTGATTGCCATCAGCTGTTTTTTGAAGCTGTCTTTGCTAATGCGATAGGCAGGTTCATGTCATGTGCCCAAACTGGACACAAACCAACGGAGTCTACTCAACAACGAGAAGCATACGAACATCCGTCAATGGCAGACATTGCGAGCAGGAGGTCGGCGTGTAAAAGCCCCGCCGGGCCGTTGAGCCGCGATTTAGCCCGCGAAGCGGGCCGAGGCCCCTGCTCATGGGCCGAGTCGCGGCGATAGGCCCGGCGGGGCTTTTACACGCCGACCTCCTGCGCCAAAAGAACTCCACACTACGCATGCCACCGTCACAACTGCGTCATGTTTTGGTCACGTAGGCGTCACGGCGTCATGGTTACATTCTGGGCATCTTCACAGCCAGAGGGATGCTCACGTGAACGAGACCCGACCGACGCATTGGCGCACACTTTGGATTTCCGATCTTCACCTGGGTACGGCCGGGTGCAAGGCGGATTTTCTATTGGATTTCCTCGATCAAAACGAATCCGATACGCTGTATTTGGTAGGTGACATTGTTGACGGCTGGCAATTACGCAAACACTGGCACTGGCCTCGCGCTCACAATGATGTGATTCAACGCATCCTGCGCAAGGCGCGCAATGGTACGCGCGTGGTGTTCGTGCCGGGCAATCATGACGAATTTGCCCGGGAATTCGTGGGCTATGCCTTTGGGGATATCGAAGTCCTGGACGAAGACGTGCATGTCACGGCCAACGGGAAACGGTTGCTGGTACTGCATGGCGACCGATTCGATGGCGTCATTCAGCACGGCAAATGGCTGGCTCGCCTGGGCGACACGCTGTACCAGAGCGCCCTCTGGCTGAATCACCACTTCAATCGCCTGCGTCATCGCATGGGCCTGCATTACTGGTCGCTGTCGCAATACCTGAAGCACAAAGTGAAGAACGCGGTGTCTTTTATTACCGACTTCGAAGAGACGCTCGCAGGCGAAGCCCGGCGCCGGGGACTGGACGGCGTGGTGTGCGGCCACATCCACAAACCGGAAATGCGCGAGGTCGATGGCATCCTGTACTGCAATGACGGCGACTGGGTGGAAAGCCTGTCAGCGTTGGCAGAAAACCACGATGGCAATCTCGTGCTGCTGGACTGGGCAGAACAATACGCACGGCGGGAGTCCGGCTCTCCCCCGACACGCCCCCGTCGCCCCCTGTCTTTGCCTGCCCTGCCCTCGGCCCTGCGCCGGCAAAGTAAGCATCCGTAATAACCCGTATACGTCCCCTTTAGCGACACAGGGATATTGCAGTTCGCGGCCCTCTAGGTCATGCTTGCACCTGTTGGGGGCATTCCGGCCCCCGGGCGGCATCCCTCGGGATGATCGCCAGCGCGCTTACAAAATAGGGCCATGAACGACCAATATCAGTCGCTCTACCAATCATTCCGCTGGCTGGTTCCGACCCAATTCAATATTGCGGAAGCCTGCTGCCACCGCTGGGCGGCGAGTTCGTCGGACGCCCGGCGTATTGCCATTTACTACGAAGACGAAGCGGGCAATCGCGAAGTCTGGACGTATGCACGATTAGGCGAAGCTGCCAATCAGTTGGCAAATGGCCTGATCAAGATGGGTGTCGAGCGCGGCGATCGGGTTGGTGTGGTTTTAGGACAACGGCCGGAAACCGTGGTGGCCCATATGGCCATCTATAGTGTCGGGGCGATCGTCGTACCGCTGTCGCCGTTGTTCGGTCCGGAGGCTCTGGAAACCCGGCTGCGCGATTCCGATGCCCGGGTCGCTATCGTCGACTATGCTTCCAGCGCCAACTTGCTGGCTATTAGCGACAATTGCCCGAATTTGAATCAAATCATCGGGATCGGTTTTGTCGATGAGCGCGTCCTGCCCTGGCGCAGCCTGCTGGCACGCCAGCCAGGTGAATTCAAGCAAGTGATGACCCGTGCCGCCGACCCTGCCATCCTGTTGTACACCTCAGGAACCACGGGTGCCCCAAAGGGCGCATTGCTGCCGCATAGCGTCCTGATCGGCAATCTGCCGGGTTTTGTCGCCTCGCAAAACTGGTTCCCCAAAGCCAACGACGTATTCTGGTCGCCAGCGGACTGGGCCTGGACGGGCGGCATGATGGACGCTCTGTTGCCCACGCTGTATTTCGGCCACCCCATTGTCGGCACGCGCGGACGGTTCTCGCCCGAACGCGCCTTTGAGCTGATGGAGCGCTATCAGGTTACGAACACATTCCTGTTCCCCACCGCGCTCAAAATGATGATGAAGACGGTACCCGAGCCGGCCAGCCAATACCGGCTGGCGTTGCGCGCCATCATGAGTGCTGGGGAAAGCGTGGGCGAAACGGTCTTCGAATGGTGCCAGACCGCGCTGGGTATCACGCCGAACGAGATGTTCGGTCAGACTGAGCTGAATTATGTGGTGGGCAACAGCCATCTGCGCTGGCCGGCCAAACCAGGCAGCATGGGACGCCCCTACCCGGGCCACCAGGTCGCGGTGATCGATGATGACGGTCAACCCGTGGCTGCCGGCGAAACCGGTGAGATCGCGTTGAATCGCTACGATATCAGCGGTTTTCCCGACCCTATCCTGTTTTTGGGCTACTGGCGCAACGAGGCGGCCACCCAGGCAAAATTCACGGGCGACTGGTGCCGCACCGGCGATCTGGCGCGCGTCGATGACGACGGCTACCTCTGGTATGCCGGCCGGGCCGACGATGTGTTCAAGTCAGCTGGCTACCGTATCGGTCCGGGCGAAATCGAGAACTGCCTGCTGGGTCACGACGCCGTGGCGAACGCCGCCGTCGTTCCCAAGCCCGATGCCGAACGAGGGGCGCTGGTGAAAGCCTATGTCGTCCTGACGCCGGAATATGCCGAGCGCGATCCCGCCGAGTTGATTCAGGCTCTGCAAGAACATGTACGGGACCGTTTGGCGCCCTACGAATATCCGAAAGAAATCGAGTTCATTGATGAACTCCCTATGACGACAACAGGCAAGATTCAACGCCGCGTGCTGCGCCTGCGCGAGGAAACCCGCGCCGCCAATCCTGCCTGACACTGCCAGAGACAACTGCTGTATGCCTATTTACCAACTTGATGACCTGATCCCGACCATTGATCCGAGTGTTTATGTTGCAGAGAGCGCCGATATCATCGGCAACGTCACGCTGCAAGCCGGTGTCAGTATCTGGTCGCACGTCTCGATCCGCGGCGACAATGCCCCCATCGTGATCGAGACCGGCAGCAACATCCAGGAATCCTCCGTCTTGCACGTCGACGAGGGCTGCCCGATGACGATAGGCCCAGGCGTGACCGTAGGCCACCAGGCCATGTTGCACGGCTGTACCATCCACGAGGGTGCTCTGATCGGCATGCAGGCCATTGTGTTGAATAACGCTGTGGTAGGACGTAATTGCCTGATCGGCGCGGGCGCGATCATCCCCGAGGGCAAAATCATTCCCGACAATTCCCTCGTGATCGGCGTGGGCAAGGTCGTCCGAGAGCTGTCCGCGGACGAAATTGCCAACATGCACAAAAATAACGTCCACTATCAGACGCGAGCCCAGCATTACAAGCAGGCGCTCAAGCGGATCGGCTGACCGGCCTGACCTCGGCACATGCCGGGGTAATAGCTCTGAGTCGAGTTGATCGGCTAACATTCATGCATGACTGATCAACTCAAGAAATACCTCCTCGAAGACCGCTCGGTGCGCATCCAGGCCGTGCGGTTACACGATACGTGGCTGCAGGCCCAGGAACATCATCAGTACCCTCCCTCCGTACAGCGGCTGCTGGGAGAACTGATGGCGGCTGCGGCATTGCTGGCGGCGAATATCAAGTTCGAGGGATCGCTGGTGCTGCAGATCCAGGGATCGGGACCCATTGCGCTGCTGGTGGTCGAATGTCAGTCGGATTTGAGCCTGCGCGCCACGGTCAAGATCCGCGAAGGCCACGAGGTCCCCGAGGATGGCACCATGCAAAGCCTGCTCAATACGCATGACGAAGGGCGATTCATCGTGGTGCTGGACCCACGGCGCAAGGTGCCGGGCCAGCAGACGTATCAAGGCATTGTGCCGCTGGAAGGCGACACGGTAGCCGAGGCGTTGCAGCACTATATGAAAGCCTCGGAGCAACTGGACACCCGGTTGTGGCTGCAGGCCGATGGGCAATATGCAGCAGGGCTGCTGGTGCAAAGCCTGCCTGGCGAGGGCGGCAAGGCGCATGAATCTGATACCTCAGATTCGCTGACGCGTGCGATTGTGCTGGCCGAAACGCTGGAGCCCGGTGAGCTGCTGGCCGCGGATATTGATACCGTCATTCATCGGCTGTATTGGGAAGAAACGCTGATTGCCTTCGACCCGTCGACGGTGCGCTGGCATTGCCCGTGCACGCGCGAACGCGTGGCAAATATGCTGCGGTCGCTCGGTGAAACCGAGCTCAACGACGTCCTGGCAGAACGTGGACAGGTCGAGGTGACCTGTGATTTCTGCGGCAAACCTTATACGTTCGATGCCGTGGATTGCTCGGGGCTATTTGCCGCGGCAAAGCCGATGCCGGAACAGGATCCGCCTACGGTACATTGATCGAACGTTGGCGTCAGCGAATGATGGGCTGGACACTGCCTCGCCTCGACTAGCCAGGATAGTCGTAGTTACCGCAGTCGTAGTTCCCACAATCGACGTTGCAGCCTGAGCCAGGCACACTGCTGGCCATGCCCCAGTGTTCTTCTTTTTCCCCGTACGCAGCGCTATTTGCCCATGTCTGCACGACATCGGGCAGGTATGCCGCACATCGAGCCGCGCCGTCACGTCAAGCCGGGGCAGCAATGGTTGAATTCAGCATTGTTGCCGTCCCGTTACTGTTATTGAGCCTGCTGATTATCGAAGCTGCCCATTGGCAGATCGTGCGGCAACTGGCGTATGTGGCGTTGCTGGACAGCGCCCGGGCTGGCGCGACTCAGCATGGCCGCCGGGACGTGATGGAGCAGGCATTTACGCAATCGTTTTTGCCGCGGTTCGTTTATGCCGGCAGCAACGCACGCACAGCGCAGGACCGTACCTGGCATCGCGTACAGCAGACGACCGGCCTGCCGGCATGGCGGATCGAAATACTGCCGCCGGACCACACCCCGACGCTGCATGCGCGTCTGACGTATCTGCATGAACCTTTTACGACATTGACACGTACGCTATTGCGCCGTGTTGCGCGGTTCACAGACGATTGTTCTACGCGTGCCGCGCTGGCACACGGATTCCTGGCAATCCGATTGAATTTGCGCATTGAAATGCACTCGCACCCGATGCAATGGGAAACCACACCGCCCGCGCGCCACGACAGAGTCGTCTACGGCGCATGGAATTGCGATGGTTAGCAATTGGCACAACGCTCGGGGAATGCCATCGTCAGCCGATCACATCGAGACGGCACTTGAAAAACGACGGCAAGCCGATCATTGACGCGGAGTATTGGCTCGCGCAGGATTCGATGCAGGACGATTAGCCGTTGCGCCAGCAGGCGCAGGCGAATTCGCGGTGGTACCGCTTGGCGTGGGATTATTTACAGCCGGACTGCCCGGCGGCACGATCTGCACAAAGACCTCGCCATCGCGCATCATGCCCAGCTCGTTGCGGGCGCGCTCTTCGATGGCCCCGACCCCAGTCTCCAGGTCACGCACCTCGGCTTCCAGCGCCGCATTGCGCGCGCGCAGGCCCTCATTGGTTTCGTGTTGCGCGGCGATCTGTTTCTGCGAGTCCCAGACCGTGAACCAGCCGCCCTTGCCCAACCAGAGCGGATACTGGATCAAGGCCAGTAGAACTAGCAGCACCAGGAACAACAGGCGCATATGCAAAAACCCTTATGGGAATACCGTGACGAAGGTCAACTCAGCGAAAGGGCCAGACACCCGGGATAGCAATGTCCGGCCCACATCAGATCAACGCAGGTTGTAGAACGCATCCAGGCCGGGATACGAAGCGACCTCGGCGAGTTCTTCTTCGATACGCAGCAACTGGTTGTACTTGGCCATGCGATCCGAGCGCGACAGCGAGCCCGTCTTGATTTGCATGGCGTTGGTGGCCACCGCAATGTCGGCGATGGTGGAATCCTCGGTTTCGCCCGAGCGGTGGGACACGACGGCGGTGTAGCCAGCGCGCTTGGCCATCTCGATGGCGGCAAAGGTCTCGGTCAACGTACCGATCTGGTTGATCTTGATCAGGATCGAGTTGGCGATGCCCTTCTGGATGCCTTCGCGCAGGATGCGGGTGTTGGTGACGAACAGGTCATCGCCCACCAATTGCACTTTCTTGCCCAATTGCTCGGTCAGCAGCTTCCAGCCGTCCCAGTCGTTTTCGGCCATGCCGTCTTCGATGCTGATGATCGGGTACTTGTCGCACCAGGTGGCCAACAGGTTGGCGAACTCTTGCGAGGACAGCGACAGGCCGCCTTCGCCCTGCAGCGTGTACTTGCCGTCGCGGAAAAATTCCGAGCTGGCGCAATCCAGGCCCAATGCGATCTGCGAACCCGGCTCGTAGCCGGCTTCGGTGATGGCCTTGAGGATCAACTGAATGGCAGCCTCGTGGTTGGGCACGTTGGGAGCAAAACCACCCTCATCGCCCACGGCGGTGGACATGCCTTGGCCGTGAATGATTTTCTTCAGGCTGTGGAACACCTCGGCGCCCCAGCGCAGGGCCTCGCGGAAGCTCGTCGCGCCCACCGGCAGGATCATCAGTTCTTGCAGGTCGAGCGTGTTGTTGGCGTGCGCGCCGCCGTTGATGACGTTCATCATCGGCACGGGCATGCTCATTGGGCCGCTGCCACCGAAGTAACGGTACAGCGACAGGCCCGACTCGTCGGCTGCGGCGCGAGCCACTGCCATACTGGCCGCCAGCAACGCATTGGCGCCCAGGCGCTCTTTGCTGTCGGTGCCGTCCAGCTCGATCAGAGTGCGATCGACAAAGGTCTGTTCTTGGGCATCCAACCCCATCAAGGCCTCGGAAATCTCGGTATTGAGGTTTTCCACGGCGCGCAGCACGCCTTTGCCCAGATAGCGGGACTTGTCACCGTCGCGCAGCTCGATGGCTTCGCGTTGGCCAGTGGACGCGCCCGACGGAACGGCAGCGCGGCCCATGGCGCCGGACTCCAGTAACACGTCGCATTCGACCGTGGGGTTGCCACGCGAATCGAGAATTTCGCGACCGATGATATCGACGATTGCACTCATGATTTTTTGATTCCCTGAACGATAAACAAATTCATGCCGGCTGCATCGGCTCAGTTCATATGAACTGATCTTCGATGAAGCCGTTGCGTTTGGTCACGCGATCGAGCTCGACCAGCGACGTGAGCAGCGCAGACATCAAGTCCAGCGGCACCGCATTCGGGCCATCGGACAATGCGCAAGCCGGGTTGGGGTGAGTCTCCATAAAGAGGCCCGATATCCCGACAGACACTGCTGCACGCGCCAGCACAGGCACGAACTCGCGTTGCCCGCCCGAAGACGTGCCCTGCCCGCCCGGCAACTGTACCGAATGGGTGGCATCGAAAACGACGGGACAACCGGTTTCTCGCATGATAGCCAGCGAACGCATGTCGGACACTAAGTTGTTGTATCCGAAAGAAGCACCGCGTTCACAGACCAGGATGTTGCTGCCGTCGCCACCGGCCTCGATGGCGGCTTCACGCGCCTTTTGTGCGACCTGCACCATATCGTGCGGCGCCAGGAACTGGCCCTTTTTGATATTGACAGGCTTGAGCGAGGCCGCGCAGGCGCGGATGAAATCCGTTTGCCGGCACAGAAAGGCCGGCGTTTGCAACATATCCACCACCGCGGCCACTGGCTCGACCTGCTCGGTCTCGTGGACGTCGGTCAGGATGGGCACGCCCACCTGATCCCGCACATCAGCCAGGATCTTGAGTCCCTCGTCCATCCCCAGGCCGCGAAACGACTTGCCGGAACTGCGATTGGCCTTGTCGAAGGAGCTTTTATAGATAAACGGGATACCCAGCGCCGAGGTGATTTCCTTCAATCGCCCCGCGGTGTCGAAGGCCAGTTCGCGCGACTCGATGACGCACGGGCCCGCAATGAGAAAAAACGGGTGATCCAGACCAATATCGAAACCGCAGGCTTTCATCAGACTTCCTTGCGTGCGCCGTGGTGAGCAATGGCTGCTTCGATGAAGCTCGAGAACAGCGGATGGCCATCACGCGGCGTGGAGGTGAACTCCGGGTGGAACTGTACGCCGACGAACCACGGATGATTCGGCAACTCCATGATTTCCGGCAGGTTTTCGGTGGGCGTACGCGCACTGATCACCATACCGGCTTCTTCGAGGCGCGGCACGTAGACATTGTTGACCTCGTAACGGTGACGGTGGCGTTCGTTGACGTCGTCGCCGTAGATGGCCTGGGCGCGAGTGCCCGGCTTGATGGGGCAACGCTGTGCGCCTTTGCGCATGGTGCCGCCCAGATCCGAGCTGTTGTCGCGCTTTTCGACCTTGCCTTCGCGGTCCATCCATTCGGTGATCAGCGCCACGACGGGATGCGGCGCCGAGGGATCGAACTCGGTGCTGTTGGCGCCGCCCAGGCCCGCGACATGGCGCGCGAACTCGATGACTGCCAATTGCATGCCCAGACAGATCCCCAGGTACGGTACGCCGTTTTCGCGGGCGTAGCGGATCGCGGCGATCTTGCCTTCGGTGCCGCGCTTGCCAAAACCGCCCGGCACCAGGATGGCATCCAGATGCTTGAGCTGATCGGTGCCGCGCGTTTCCAGATCCTCGGAATCGATATATTCGATGTTGATCTTGGAACGCGTGTGAATGCCGGCGTGGACCAGCGCCTCGGACAGCGATTTGTACGATTCGGTCAGGTCGACGTATTTACCGACCATGCCAACAGTGATTTCGTGCCGCGGGTGTTCCAGCGCATCGACCAGGTTGTCCCACATGGACAGGTCGGCAGGCGGCGGGGTCAGGCCCAGGGCCTCGCACACGATGTTGTCCACGCCCTGCTTGTGCAGCATGGCAGGGATCTTGTAAATGGAGTCGGCATCCCATACCGAAATGACCGCGTCCAGCGGCACATTCGAGAACATAGAGATCTTGGCGCGCTCGTCGTCGGGAATGCGGCGATCGGCGCGGCACAGCAGCACGTTGGGATAGATACCGATCTCACGCAGTTTCTGCACCGAGTGCTGGGTGGGCTTGGTCTTGAGCTCGCCGGCCGAGGCGATGAACGGCACCAGCGTCAGGTGCACAAAGGCCGCGTTATTGCGGCCCAGGCGCAGGCTCATCTGGCGGGCGGCCTCGAGGAACGGCAGCGACTCGATATCACCGACCGTGCCACCGATCTCGACGATCGCCACATCGGTGGCGCCTTTCCAGGCGGCATCGGCGCCACGGGCGACAAAGTCCTGGATCTCGTTGGTGATGTGAGGGATCACCTGCACGGTCTTGCCCAGATAGTCGCCGCGGCGCTCTTTGCGCAGCACGGACTCGTAAATCTGGCCGGTGGTGAAGTTGTTCACCTTGTGCATCTTGGCCGAGATGAAGCGCTCGTAGTGGCCTAGATCCAGATCGGTTTCGGCGCCGTCTTCAGTGACGAACACCTCGCCGTGCTGGAACGGGCTCATCGTGCCGGGGTCGACGTTGATGTAGGGGTCAAGCTTGAGCAGAGTGACTTGCAGGCCGCGCGATTCTAGGATCGCGGCGAGGGACGCGGCGGCGATCCCTTTGCCCAGGGATGACACCACACCGCCGGTGACAAATACGTATTTGGTCATCGTAATAGGCGCCCGGGCGAAGGGGCGCATGCGGGAAATTTGGATTATAGCCGGGCGCGGACCAGATCAGGGGTTTTCCCTGACCGTTGTCACGTAACAACTCGAAAAAACACCTTGCCCGGCACGGCCTTCCCCTCATGGTATTACGGTGTGCGCTTGTGGCGCCGCCCTACACTGATTGACAAAACCGCAAGATGCGCCGGGCAACAGCCTGCGCCGCCTCCCGCTGCGGGAAATGACCCACACCCTCGAGTACCTGCCGCTCGTAGGCGCCTCGAAAAAATGCCTCCCGCCCATCCGAGCTGTCGGGATGGTTGCAAGTATCAGCCCCGCCGTGCAGGACCAGGGTAGGCACCGACAATACAGGTGCCGGATGCAGGCGGGCCTCGTCTTGCGCATAGGCTGGATCCCCGTCGGCAAAGCCCCAGCGGTGACGATATGAGTGCAGCACGACCTCGGGCCAGTCCTCCCCCCGGAATGCGCGCGCTGCCTCGCTGAAATCCGCGGGCTCGTACCAGCCAGGGGGTGCCCAGGTGTCCCACATCATGCGGGCGAACGTGTCACGTTCCTCTCGGACCACGCGCGCGCCGCGCGGCGTCGCCATATACCAGTGATACCAGTAGTTGCGCGCCTGAGGCAGCGCCAGTGACTGGTTCGGGTCATTGGTACCGTAGCCGACCGATAGCAGAACCAGGTGTGAGGCCACGCCATCGTGCAGGCCGCACGCGTTGGCCGCAGCACGCGCGCCCCAATCATGGCCGATCAATACTGGACGTTCGAGGCCGAGAACATCGATAAAGTCCAGCAGATCACGGCCCAGCGCCGACAACTGGCCGCTGCGCGGCGTGGCAGGGTCACGGAATCGCGTGGGGGCAAAGCCACGTAATGCTGGCGCCAGCACACGGTAGCCGGCATCGGCCAGGACGGGAGCCACGTCCCGCCAGCACTCGAGGCTGTCCGGCCATCCATGCAGCAGGATGGCCGTTGGGCTGCCCTGCGGGTTCCACTCGAGATAGCCTATGTCGAGCCGTTCGGTAGAGACATAAAGATAGGGATTCATGGCGTGGTCTCGCATCAGGAAAGAAAAGCCAGCGTAGCTGGACTATTCAACTCGATTAACAAATAATCATCCTTAATTGATGATTTTTTATACCGAATTCGAATGGACTACCCTCTCCTGGCTGACGGCCCGCCGCTGGACACTGTGTTGCTGCGCACCTTTCTCGAGATCGTGGACAGCGGCAGCTTCGCCGCGGCAGCCGAACGTCTGGCGTTGACACCATCGGCCGTCAGCGGACACATGCGGCGGCTGGAACAGATCGCGGGCGCGAGCCTGCTGGCCCGCACAACGCGCCGCATGGAACTGACCCAAGCAGGCAACACCCTATATGCCTACGGTCGCAATATTCTCGATCTGGAACGCGAGGCGCGTGCCAAGCTGCGGGGCGCACCGCTGCGCGGACGGCTGCGGGTCGGCGCCTCCGAGGATTTTGCCGGAGCCTGGTTGCCCCACGTATTGCAGCGCTTTCGCCAATGGCATCCCGACGCCACGATCGAGTTGAAAGTCGGCATCACCGCTGATCTGTTGCGCCAGCAGGAGCGTGGCCGCCTGGATCTCGTCTTCGGCAAGCAATGCAGCCGCGTCGAGGGCCACGGCACCTTGTTGTGGGAAGAACCGCTAGTCTGGGTATTTGCGGCGGATCAGCCCTTGTCGATGGCCGAACCACTGCCACTGGCCGTCTTTCCGGAGCCATGCGTCTATCGAGAGGCAGCCGTCACCGCGCTGGGCAACACGGATCGTACCTGGCGTATCGTTTTTGAAAGCAGCAGTATGGCTGGGTGCTTGTCCGCGGCACGCTCGGGCTTTGCCGTGACCGTGGTCGCCGATAGCCAGCGCAGCGCTAGCTTGCGTGTGCTGGGCGTCGAAGAGGGGCTGCCGGAACTGCCCGAAGCGCGCTTCTATGCCTTTGCCGGCGAAAGCACCCCCGACAGCACGGCGCTGATCGAAGCGGCCCGCCGCATTGGGCAGCAAGGACGCTTCGGCCAGCAGGGATTTCGCTCACGCAGCTGATAACGGCTGCGTGCTGGACTGCAACCAGGCCAAGGCGGCGCCCTCGACCAGCGGAGCCAGGCGTTCACGGACGGTGCGATGATAATCGTCCAGCCAGGCGATTTCGTCCTCGCGCAGCAGCGAGACCTCGATGCAACGGGTATCGATGGGGCACAGCGTCAAGGTTTCAAAACACAAGAACTCACCGAACTCGCCCTCCAGCCAACTGCGATTGGCGACGAGGTTCTCGATGCGCACGCCCCAACGGCCTGCCCGATAGAGACCGGGCTCATTGGAGGTGATCATCCCAGGCTCCATCGCCGTGTGCAGCCCCGGCGCTGCTCGATAGGAAATGACCTGCGGCCCCTCGTGCACGTTCAGGAAATACCCCACACCGTGACCGGTGCCGTGGCCATATTCCACGCCCCCTTGCCAGATCGGCGCCCGGGCAATGGCATCCAGCATAGGCGACGGCGTGCCGCGCGGGAATGCTGCGCGCGAGAGCGCAATCATGCCCTTGAGTACCAGCGTGAAATCGACTTTCTGGTCGGCGCTGGGCGTGCCCACCGCCACCACGCGGGTGATGTCTGTGGTGCCGCCGAGGTATTGGCCCCCCGAGTCGATCAACAACAGGCCGTCGCCTTCGATGACGGCGTGCGACTCGGGCGTGGCGCGGTAATGCGGCATGGCGCCGTTGGCATTGAAACCCGCAATCGTGCCAAAGCTGGGGCAGACGTATCCCGGCCGGCGCGCGCGCGCCGCCGTGATTTGCTCATCGATAGTCAATTCGGTAACAGGCTCTGCGGCAGTGCCTTGAGTCACGGAGACATCACGATCGTCGGCCGCAGAAACGGCCGACGCATCTCCCCTGTCCTGTTGGCCGGCCTGACGAGCCGAGCCGTCGCCGTCCTGTTGATCGGCCAGAGGAACGGCGTCGCCGCCATTGACCGCCTGCTCGAACCACGCAAAAAACTCGCACAGCGCCGCGCCGTCCTGTTCCATGGCCTGGCGGACTTGGGCCAGCTCGGCCTCGGTCTTGCGCGACTTGAACAAGGTCGACGGATTGATCGCCTCGACGCGCGGCACCGCAGGGTCCATCGCGTGAAACACGCCGCAGGTCACGCGTGCGGGATCGATCAGCAGGGTTTGATCGAGCGCGATAGATCCCAAGGCCTCTGCCGTTTGGTCGTAGGGAGCAACATCCACGCCGTCGGCAGCCAATACGGCGCGCAGGGATTCGTCGATTTTGCCGTCGGCCACAAACAACGTGGCATAGTCGGCGCCGATCAATGCGTGCGCCAGGAACACGGGGTTATACGATACATCTGCGCCACGCAGATTAAACAGCCAGGCGATATCATCCAGCGTGCATAACAGATGCACGTCGGCCCCCTTGGCTTGCATGACGCTGCGGACCTGGGCCAGTTTGTCGGCGCGCGTGACACATGCCTGCGGCGCCGTGTGTTCATAGACCAGTGCGTCAGGCAGGCCGGGGCGATCCCGCCAAATCTCACCAAGCGGATCGGCCTGGATGTCCAGATGCACACCCACTGGCGACAAGGCGGCAGACAAGGCCCGGAACGACGCCAGGCCTAATACGTGGCCGTCTACACCGACGCATTGCCCCGCCGTCAGATTGCTGGCCAACCAGTCGATATGACTCGGCGTCGATGCCGTAGCAATTTTCATCAGCTGTACACACGTGCCAGCCAATTGCGTTTCTGCCTGCACCCAATAGCGGCTGTCGACCCACAGCCCCGCGAAATCTGCCGTCACCACGAGCGTCGCCACCGAGCCCGTAAAACCACTGAGCCATTGACGGCCTTGCCAACGCGCAGGCAGGTATTCAGACAGATGTGGATCGGCAGACGGTACGATGCAAGCATCCAGGCCTAGGCGGCGCATGGCCTGCCGCAACTGGGCAATGCGGGTATCAGTGAAAGACATGAGATTCCTTAACGCAACGTGAATGAGTTTCTGCCTGCATTTTATCGAGCCGGTGATGCGACGGCGATCGTATCGCCGTAGCCATAAAGGCAACCGATACTACGCTTGTCTCAATGTGCGTCAACGCCTCAAGACGAGATAGGCGAGCCGGACACGGGCCTCAATCGGAAAATTCTTGTTTGCCAGGATGACGACCCCCTTCTGCTGAGCAGGTAGAAACGCGACGTAAGCCCCAAACCCGTTGGTCGACCCGGTTTTGTTGACCCAAGCCGCTTGCATGGGGGGACGAGGCGGCACGATGGCCTCGACGGGATGGGTTTCATACGCAATCCTGGCGGAGTTTCCGTCGAGCAAGTCTTTCAAGTCGACGAATTCCTCGTATTGCTCCCAGACGAGGTCCTGTGTCATGGCGCCAAGCGTGAAGTACCCGACACGGGTGTTGCGCAACGCCTTGTCGAGATCGCTCCCGCCTTGGGACGAATCGATATTCAACTGCACGAAACGGATCAGATCTCTGGCGGTTGTTTTGATGCCGTAGGCTTCATCCGCGAGGATGCCCGGATTCACGCGTACAGGCGCGTCGGCTTTGTTGTAACCCTGGGCATAGTTCTCCAGCTTTGCCCGTGGCACGTCGATATAGGTGTCATGCAGCCCCAACAGCGGAAAGAGCTGTCGTTCCATAGCAGTCTTGAACGGCAGACCTAAGGCCTTGGCGGCGACTACGCCCAGCAAACCGATACTGGGATTGGCATAGGTCCGCGCGGAGCCGGCCCCGTACTGCGGCGTCCAATCTGCGAAATAACGCATCAACTGTTTTTCGTTGGTGATGGCGTCCGGCACCTGTAGTGGAAAGCCTCCGGCAGTGTGAGTACCGAGGTGAACGAGGCTGACGTTATCCAGATTGCTGCCGCGCAGATAAGGCAGATGCTGGGCAGGACTATCTTCTAAAGAAAGGCGTCCTAGCGTCTGGGCGTATGTTGCAAGTGTCGCGGTGAACGTCTTGCTGACAGAACCGATCTCGAAGAGCGTATCGCTGGTGACCGGCTGGCGCGTCGTCTTTGACGCAACCCCGAAGTTATAAAACGTTTGTTTCCCATGGTCGGTCACGGAAATCGCCATGCCCGGCACGTTGTACTCTCGCATGACTTGCTCGGCCGCCTGACTGATATTGACAGGAGATTCGGGCACCGCTGCGCCAGCCGACGCGGGATTCACGATTGCGGCCAGGCATGCGCACCAAAAGGTTTGAAACCATCGTTTATTGACGGAATACATAGGCGATTCAATCTCGAAAGCACTTCGTGGGGACGAACGATTTGCAGTCCGTCCGGACGACCAAGACTCCTTAACGGAGCATGGACGACATGGCCGACAAGCTATTGAGCGTGCGTACCGCTGCTTGCATGCTATCGACCGTAAAACGCAGCGTCACGCCGTCCACGCGCTCGAGCGTGGGCCACATGCAGAACAGATCGGCCAACGCCGTGGTCTGGGTCTGCAACCGGCATTCTATAGGGGCCGCGATCTGCAGGGGAGCCGTACCGCCCTTGTGTTCCACTACGGCGCGCACCGCCGTTTCCGCCGCGGCCGCAATTGCCTGGCGAGCCGCCTCGGGCGACAGGGTCACCCCACTGCCCTGTCCGTGTGCGACTTTGGTTTGCACCCATTGGGCATTCGGATACAGCGGCCGCGTTTCTTCGATGAAAACATCGTCGCCGCTGGCCATGATGACCGGCACGCCCAGCTCGCCCGCCAATGCCCCATACAAACCAGCCTCGCCGAGTTCCAGCCCATTGATCAGAACGCGGGCAAACGCAAAACTGTTGATGGTATGCGCGAGGATCCCGCGCCCCTGTGCACGCGAGTGATAGCCGATCATGATCACGGCATCGCATGGTTCCTCCAGCCCGCCCATCATGCCCAGATAGCGAGGTTTACCCAGCACCAGACGCGCACGCGGGTCCAGCAGGTCGGGCAACAGATTACGAAAACCGCCGTGCGAATCATTGACCAGCACTTCTGTCGCGCCGCCCGCAAACGCGCCGATCACGGCGGCGTTGGCCTCTTTGGTCATCCAGGCACGCGCCCGCTCGTATTCGCCATTGCCGGCACGAACCTGTTCGTGATGAAAGACGCCTGCGACGCCTTCGATATCGGTGGAAATCAAAATCTTCATAAAATGTTCAAAAGAATTCGGTCAAAAAAATGCGATACGCCTGACGCTTGGTGTCCATCTCGCTGGCAGCTAGCGGCTCGGATTCGGGACCACACCATACGATCAGAAATCCCGCGCCATCAGCCATTGCTGCCAATCAGGGATGGCGTCGGTGATGGCTTGCCGTACATGCCCATCACGGCCGTGAACGGTTTCAGCACGCCACAAGGCGGCCACTATAGCTTGCTCGCATGCCTCGGCGGCAGCCTCGAACAGCTTGTCGATACGTGCCTCGTGCAACATGGCGCCCGCGGGCATGGCGCGCTCGGCTTGATGCGGCACGGTATAGGCGGTGGAGAACGCCATCGCGATATCGCCGCTGCCGTGGCCGTACACCGAACCGGTGCGCGCCAATCCTGCCGCGGCCCGCAGTGACAAGCGACCGAGTTGGCGCGCATCCAACGGCGCATCCGTGGCCAGCAATAAAATAATCGAACCCTTTTCAGGCCCCGTTTCACTCGCTTGTTGTTCGGCAAAGCGCTTGCCAAACGGCCGCCCTGCAATCGTCAACAGTGGCAGACGCCCGAAGTTCGACAGCACTAGCGCGCCGACGGTATAACGTTGGCCGGGCTGGATCTCGGCAACGCGAGATGCCGAGCCGATGCCGCCCTTGAAAGAAAAACTCGACATGCCGCGCCCCGCGCCTACCGCTCCTTGCGCGAAATCGACGTTGGCCGCCTCGTATGCTGCGAGGTAGTCGGCCTCCGATACCGCCAGTGCCTGGATGTCATTCAAGTAGCCGTCATTGCACTCGAATACCAACGGGTTCACCGTCGCCCATTCGCGGCCGATCTGGGGATTGGCTGCGACCGCCTGACGGATCTGCGCATTGGCCACGGTGCCGACGCCAAACGTATTGGTCAATGCAATCGGGGTTTCCAATACGCCCAATTCGCTAACTTGCACAAGGCCTATGCTCTTGCCAAAGCCATTGATGACGCTGGCGGCTGCCGGCACTTTGTCGGTATAGACGTTACCGGCATGCGGGCGCACCACCGTCACGCCGGTCTGGCAATCGCCATCCGCGAGCGTCAGGTGCCCTACGGTCACACCCGCGACATCGCTGATCGCATCACGTGCGCCGCTGGGCAATCGGCCGACACGCGGCATCGGAAAAGCCGAATCAATGTTCGTCATGGCATTACCGCTGCAAGGCGGCCTCCTTATTCCTTGTTCGTACCTGCGTTGCGCGGGCAACGCGGAAGCACACAATAGTCCTGGTGGTTCGCCCACCAGGAAAAAAGGGCACAGCCTGCGCCGCGCCCTTTTTTGTCGCCGGGCCGTCCCAAGACAAAAAAGCCCCCTTGGGGGGCAGCAAGCCGAAGGCGCGGCGTGGGGGCTTTTTCGATTCACTGTGGATCACACACACGGTTCAACGACGATCGATTTTCGGATCCAACGCATCGCGCAAGCCATCGCCCAACAGGTTGAACGCCAACACCGTCAGGAAAATCGCCAACGCCGGGAAAATCGCCACGTGCGGGGCCAGCACCATATCGGCACGCGCCTCGTTGAGCATGGCGCCCCATTCCGGCGTGGGCGGCTGCGCGCCCATGCCCAGGAATGACAAGCTCGCAGCCGTGATGATCGACGTACCAATACGCATCGTGCCGTAGACCACGATCGGTGAAATCGTGCCAGGCAAAATATGGCGCATGATGATGGTCCAGTCAGACGCGCCGATACTGCGCACGGCCTCAACGTATGTCATTTGCTTGATAGCGAGCGTATTGCCTCGTACCAGGCGCGCAAAGGCCGGTACGCTGAACACAGCCACGGCGACAATCACGTTGACCATGCTCGAAC
Organism: Bordetella tumbae; assembly: GCF_054780995.1. Classification (NCBI taxonomy): domain Bacteria; kingdom Pseudomonadati; phylum Pseudomonadota; class Betaproteobacteria; order Burkholderiales; family Alcaligenaceae; genus Bordetella; species Bordetella tumbae. The sequence continues at coordinate 269,159 of NZ_BAAGVG010000003.1, read as the reverse complement.
CCAGAATGGCCACCACACCGATCGCCAGCAACATCCCGGGAAACGCCAACAGCACGTCCGAAATACGCATGGTGATGCGTTCCCACCAGCCTTCGTAGTAGCCGGCCATCAGCCCCATCAACGTACCAACCACGGCACCCATGGCGACTGACAGGAAACCCGCGGCCAATGAGATCTGCGCGCCCGCAATGATGCGGCTGAAGATATCCCGGCCGAGTGAATCCACACCCAGCCAATGCGTCGCGGATGGCCCTGCATTCAGCGCGTCATAATCAAAGAAATTTTCCGGATCGAAAGGAACAATCCAACGCGCAAAAATCGCCACCACGACCAGCAGCAGGACGAAAAGCCCTGCGCCTACGGCGAGTTTCTGCTTTTTGAATTTGCGCCAGAACTCGGTCAGCGGTGTGCGCACCGCATTCTGTTTGGCGGCCTGCGCACTCGTGGCGGTAGTCGTATTGCTCATGCCCGCCTCACTTATAACGGATACTGGGATTGATGACGCCATACAGCACGTCGACAATCAAGTTGATCAAAATGAATTCCAGCGAGAACAGCAGCACCAGGCCCTGAATCACGGGATAGTCGCGCTGCGTCACGGCATCGACGAGCAGCCGGCCCAGGCCCGGCCAGTTGAACACGGTCTCGACCACGATCGAGCCGCCCAGCAGAAAGCCGAACTGCAAGCCCATCATGGTGACCACGGGAATCAGCGCATTACGCAGCGTGTGCTTGATAACCACGCGGTTTTCCGTCAAGCCCTTGGCCCGTGCCGTACGCACGAAATCCTCTTGAATGACTTCAACGAACGACGCCCGCGTGAATCGCGCCATCACTGCCGCCACCGCAGCGCCCAGCGTGATGGACGGCAGAATATAGTGTTTCCAGCTCGAGGCACCCACCGTGGGCAGCCACCCCAGATTCACTGAGAAGACTTGCATCAGCATCATGCCCAATGCAAAGGCCGGGAACGAAATCCCCGACACGGCCAGCGTCATGAGGACGCGATCGGGCCAACGATTGCGCCAGACGGCTGAGACGATCCCAAAGACCATCCCGAATCCGACTGACCAGATCATGCTGGCAATCGTCAACCACATCGTGGGCATGAAGCGCTCGGCGATCTCGGTGGCCACGGGCCGCTTGGTACGCAGCGAGTTCCCCAGATCACCCTGCAGCATATGGCTGAAGTAGCGCACAAATTGCTGCGGCAAGGGCAGATCCAGCCCGAGCTCCTGGCGCACGAGCTCAACCGTGGCCTGGTCGGCATCCTGGCCAGCGGCCAGGCGCGCCGGATCCCCCGGGAGCATGTGCACAAACAAGAACACGACCACCGAGACCAACAACAGGGTCGGGATCATGCCCAATAAACGTTTGACGATATAGGTCAGCATTGAAATTCCTGAGACGTCGGCGGATGCCCCATGCACCCGCCGAGCCTTGCTTGCGATTACTGCTTGAGATCGATGTCACCGAACCAGAACGAGGTGTCGGGTTCGACATACACACCGCTCAGGTTCTTCGATTTCACGTACACGTTGTTCTGGGTCACCAGGAAGGCCCAGGGGGCGTCATTCCAGATGGTTTCCTGAACCTTGTTGTAGATCTCGGTCTTTTTCGTACGGTCTGTCGTGGCCAGGGCTTCTTGGATGCCGTCGTCCACAGACTTGTTGGAGTAGTACGACACGTTGTTCAGCACGGGCGGGAACGCGCCGGTGCTCAACAAGGGACGCAGGCCCCAGTCTGCTTCGCCGGTCGAGGACGACCAGCCCGCGTAGTAAAGGCGAACCTTGGCGTCTTCAGGCTTTTGCACTTGCTGCACGCGTTGCACGCGTTGGCCCGACTCCAAGACTTCTACCGAGGTCTTGATGCCGACCTGAGCGAGCTGTTGCTGCAGGAACTGGACCACCTTGACCGACGTGCCATCGTTATAAGCCGACCACAACTGCGTCTCGAAGCCCTTTTCGTAGCCGGCTTCCTTCAGCAATTGACGCGCCTTGGCGGGATCATAGGGCCACGGACCAGTCTTGTGGGCGAAATCCACGCCAGTGGGCACAACGCCATCGACGATGGTGGCATAGCCGTTGAATGCCACTTTCGCCAACGCTTGTTTGTTGATGGCGTAGTTGATGGCCTGGCGAACCTTGGGATCATTGAAAGGCTTGACCTGCGTGTTCATCGACAGGTAGCGGGCCATGATCGAGTTCTTGTGATCGACCACGTCCAGCTTGTCGTTCTTGGCCAGGATTGCGGCTTGCTCGAACGGCACGGGGAACGCGAAGTGGGCTTCGCCCGTCTGCACCACGGCAGCACGCGTGTTGTTGTCGGTCACGGTGCGGAAAGTGATCGAATCCACTTTCGGCTTGCCCTGGTTCCAATAGCCGTCGAACTTCTTGACCTTCAGGTATTCGGCGGGCTTCCACTCGACGAATTCGAACGGGCCAGTGCCCACGGGATGAAAACCGATTTCCTTGCCGTACTTTTTCAAAGCGGCAGGCGAGATCATCATGGCGGCCGGGTGAGCCAAGGCGTTCAAGAAAGCCGAGAACGGCTTTTTCAACGTGATCTTGACCGTCAAGGGATCCACCACATCAATGTGATCGATCACGCTGAACTGGATGTAGCGCGACAGGCGATTGTCCGGATTGGCAGGGCGATCAAAGTTGATTTTGACGGCTTCGGCGTTGAAATCGGTGCCGTCCTGGAATTTCACACCAGGACGCAGTTTGAAGGTATAGACCAGACCGTCTTCGCTGACAGAGTAGTCAGTGGCCAGGACTTTCTGGATCTTCAGGTCCTTGTCGAACTCGAACAGACCCTCGTAATAGGCCTTGCCGACAGCCTGGTTCAGGGTGCTGTTCGTGTTGTACGGATCGAGCGTTTCGAGCGCGATCGATACCGCGAAGGTAACGTCCTTGCTGGCATGGGCCAGCGGCGAAGCGAGCACGCCAAAGGCCAGCGCGGCGGCGGCCATCAGCTTAGTGGGGCGCAGTACTTTCATCATTGCAGCTCCTGAAATCAAAAAGGAGAGACGGTTTAGTGAACAAAACAGACCGGCGGCATGCCGCCGCCGGCAACATCAATACGCGCCACCCACTGCATGACGCGCAACAAAATGCCCCGGGCCGACCTGCACCAGCGACTCGACGACGGGCTCGTCGCCAACCTTGCGGATCGGGCTCGGGATTTCATCGGACAACAAGGTGCGTTTGAGATGGCGACGCGCCGGATCAGCGATCGGCACGGCCGACATCAGCTTCTTGGTGTAGGGATGTTGGGGATTTTCGAAAATGGCGCGGCGCGGACCGATCTCGACGATCTGCCCCAGATACATCACCGCGACACGATGGCTGATGCGTTCGACCACGGCCATATCGTGCGAAATGAACAGGAACGACACGCCCAGGTCGCGCTGCAAATCGATCAGCAGGTTGACGATTTGCGCCTGGATAGACACGTCCAACGCCGACACGGATTCGTCGGCAATCACGACCTTGGGGTTCAATGCCAGCGCCCGTGCGATACACACGCGTTGACGTTGGCCGCCGGAGAATTCATGCGGATAGCGCTGCGCCACCTCTGCCGGCAGGCCAACACGCTCAAGCAGCTCGGCCACGCGTGCCTCGGCCTCGCGGCCCGAGGCCACGCCATGGACCAACAGCGGCTCCATGATGGAAAAGCCGACCGTCACACGCGGGTCCAGCGAGGCGAACGGATCCTGGAATACGAACTGAATATCGCGGCGCAATGCCTGCAGTTCGGTATTTTTCAGTTTGACAATATCGCGGCCGCCAAACAGGATCTGGCCACTCTGGCTCTGGACCAGGCGCAACAGCGAACGGCCAGTCGTAGATTTCCCGCAACCGGACTCGCCCACCAGCGACAGCGTCTCGCCCGGATACAGATCAAAACTCACTTTCTCAACAGCGTGCACGCGACGCTGCACACGGCTGAAAATACCGCCACGCAGATCGAAACGCGTTATCAGATCGCGCACGCTGAGAACGGGATCCTGCTTTGCACGAGGCACCTCCTGCGTGCTCGTATCGCCGTCCTTCGCCACGGGTTGTGCGCGGCCATCGACTTGCAACAGCGGAAAACGCGCCGGCAGATCGGTGCCTTGCATCGCGCCCAATCGTGGCACAGCAGAGAGCAAAGCTTTGGTGTACTGATGCTGAGGTGCCGCAAATACCTGGTCGGCGGGACCTTCTTCGACCTTGTCGCCGCGGAACATGACCAACACGCGATCGGCCACCTCGGCCACGACGCCCATATCGTGCGTGATGAACACCACGCCCATGTGCATTTCGTCTTGCAACTGACGGATGAGTTGCAGAATCTGTGCCTGGATGGTCACATCCAGCGCCGTGGTCGGCTCGTCGGCGATCAACAATGCAGGCTTGCAGGCCAACGCCATCGCGATCATCACGCGCTGGCGCATGCCGCCGGACAATTGATGCGGGTGACGATCCAGCACCGACTTGGCTTCGGGGATACGGACTTGCTCCAGCATGCGCAGGGCCTCGGCACGCGCCGCAGCAGCGTCCATGCCCTGGTGCAAACGAATCGTTTCCGCGATCTGGTCGCCCGCCGTGAACACCGGATTCAACGACGTCATCGGCTCTTGGAAAATCATCGCCATGTCGGCGCCGCGCACACTGCGCATCAAGCGCTGCGAGGCACCAGCCAGATTCACGATCTCGTTGTTGCGGCGGCGCAGCTCCATGCGGCCCTGCGCGATACGTCCGCCGCCATGCTCGACCAGACGCATCAACGACAGCGACGTCACGGATTTACCCGAGCCCGATTCGCCAACGATAGCCAAGGTCTCGCCACGATCGACATGGAACGACAGATTGCGCACCGCCTCTACCGTTCGTTCAGAGGTCACAAAACGCACCGTCAGGTCATCGACCTGGACCACGCGGTTTTCCGGCATCGCCAGCGTCTGAGCGCGATCAACCATATTGAATTCCGTTCCTAACTAAATGCTCGATGACGTCGGTGTCATCGGTAAATGGCGACGACAGCGTCCTCGCCCACTCGGCCGTAGCCGCGATACATGCCTTCGGTGTTGAACGGCAGAGTCACGTTGCCCTGACCATCCACAGCGATCAAACCGCCCTTGCCCTCGATCGTGGGCAATTTTTCGTGCACCACGCGGCTGGCCGCGGCCTCGAGCGAAGCACCCTGGTATTCCATCAGCGCCGACACGTCATAGGCCGCCACCATGCGGATGAACATCTCGCCCGTGCCGGTCGTAGACACTGCGCAGGTACGATTATTCGCGTAGCAGCCGGCGCCGATCAACGGCGCATCGCCAACACGGCCGACTTGCTTGTTGGTGATGCCACCCGTCGACGTTGCCGCAGCCACATTGCCCTGCGCATCGACAGCGACAGCGCCCACCGTGCCGAATTTCTTGTCGGCATCCAGCGGGTCGGCAGGGGCCGGTTGACCACGCGCGACCAGTGCCTGGCCGTCATGATCCAACACGGCGGCCTCGGGGTTTTCACGCTGCACACGCAACAGTTGCTCGCGACGCGCTTCGGTCGAGAAATACGACGGATCGACGATATCCAATCCCTCGCCGCGAGCCAAATCGACAGCGCCGTCACCGACAAAGAACACGTGCTTGCTGTTTTCCATGACTTTGCGCGCGGCCAACACCGGATTGCGCACACAATTGACGTTGGCGATCGCACCGGAGCGCAACGTAGCACCGTCCATGATCGAGGCGTCCAGCTCATGCGTACCGGCACTGGTGAACACCGCGCCGTGGCCCGCATTGAACAAGGGACAGTCCTCGAGCAAACGCACAGCCTCGGTCACGGCATCCAATGCGCTGCCGCCCTGAGCCAGCACGGCCTGCCCTGCCTGCACGATGCTGCGCAGCGCCTGCAGATACTCTTGCTCTTTCTCGGGGGACATCGCGGCCCGCGACATGGCCCCAGCCCCGCCATGAATGGCGATCACCGGCTGAATCATCTTTTTCCTGCTCCTGCACCATGAAATAGCCACGGCATGACGGACTGCGTCACGCCTGCGGCGGCCTGAATTGAATTTTTGGAACGATGAGCGACGGCAGCCGACAGCCCCTCTATCAGCCCCAACGCCGCGGCTTCGGAGTTGGACGACAACAGGCGCGAGGTATGGGCATATAACGCCACGGTCGCCAATGGCGCCAGCGGCGAAGTCGCTTTGTCCGTCAATACCAGCACCGGCACACCGGCCTGCTGCGCCGCCCGGCTCAAGGTCACGGTATCGGCCAGATAACGCGGAAACCCAATCGCGATGACCAGGTCACGCGCTGTCATACGGACCATCTGGCGGGCGGCATGCGACACCCCGCCGGGGCCAGCCAGCGACTCACAGGCATGCAAATGCATGTACAGGCCGCGTTGCAAAAGCCCCGCCAAGAAGCCGCTGGACCCAAAACCGATAATGAACACGCGCTCGGCAGCCAACACCATATCCACCGCATGCTCACAGGCCTGCGCGTCCAGCTCCTGCAGCGTGCGCTGCGCATTGCGGATGTCTTCTTCCAGCGCGGAGGCCATGACTTGCGCCGCCGTGGCGGAATGAGCCAGCTCAACACGCATTTTCTCTACCGGTTCGAGTGCGGACTCGAACCCGCGCGCCAGTTCAGCGCGAAATTGTGGATAGCCCGGCAAATCCAGCGCGCGGGCGAAACGGTTGGC